>CAVGWF010000038.1:0-100317 GCA_963632825.1 Escherichia coli
AGGCCTTAACGGCGTCCATGTCGCACATGTCCTTGAGATCCTCGTAGTCCCAGACGGCAACCTTCTGTATCTCGTGTGAGGTGCGGAAGCCGTCGAAGAAGTTGAGGAAGGGAACTCTGCCCTTGATGGCTGCAAGGTGAGCAACGGGAGCGAGATCCATGACCTCCTGAACGTTGCCCTCGCCGAGCATTGCAAAGCCGGTCTGACGGCAGGCCATAATATCCGAATGGTCGCCGAAGATGCTCAGGGTGTGGGAAGCCAGAGCGCGGGCGGTTACATGGAAAACGCCCGGCAGGAGCTCGCCGGCAATCTTGTACATGTTCGGGATCATCAGCAGCAGACCCTGGGATGCGGTGTAGGTGGTCGTCAGAGCGCCGGCGTTGAGAGAGCCGTGCACTGCACCGGCAGCGCCGGACTCGGCCTGCATCTCCTGAACCTTGACGGTGCTGCCGAAAATGTTCTTCTGTCCCTTCGCAGACCACTGGTCAACAAAGTCTGCCATCGGGCTCGACGGCGTGATCGGGTAGATGGCCGCAACCTCAGTGAACGCATAGCTTACATGCGCCGCTGCCTCGTTGCCGTCCATCGTCTTGTATCTTCTTGTCATATCTTTTCCTCCGGACTAATTGATTTCTAATTCATCTGTTATAATTTGATCTATCATGATCACAAGTCTAACACCAAAAAAATGAACTGTAAACAGCAAAATATTACTTGTACTTTTTGAAACTGTGTATTATACTATTGTAGCAATTTTGTAGTTGCGCTTATTTTAAATGAAAGGAGTCCTTCAATATGGTGAACATAAGCAACGAGCTTGGAAACATCAGTATCACCAGTGAGGTCTTTACGAATATTGCCGGTGCGGCAGCTACAAGCTGCTTCGGCGTAAAGGGTATGGCAGGACGCAGCAAGGATGGCGGCCCTCTGCAGCTTCTAAGGAAAGAATCCATGTCAAAGGGCGTTACGACGCACCTTAACGATGACGGAAGTCTGTCGCTGGAGCTGCATATAGGCGTAGACAACGGCGTTAATATAAGTGCGGTGTGCCGCAGTATAATAAAGGAAGTCCGCTACAAGGTAGCAAAGGCGACCGGTGTTCCGGTAACGAGCGTCGACGTTTATGTCGATACCGTCATAGCAGGCTGATAAATAAAGATAATAATCCCTCCCGGAGGTGCTTTTGCTTTGAGAGAATATATAGATGCCGCGGCGTTTAAGGAAATGATCCTGTGCGCGGATGCGGCGCTTGCAGAAAATACCCAGCAGATAAACGAACTGAATGTTTTCCCCGTTCCTGACGGCGATACCGGCACGAATATGGGGCTGACCATGAACGAAGCTGCCGCCCAGCTTCGAAAGAAGGATTTCTATGCCGTCGATGCGGTGGCGGACTGCGTTGCCGGTGCGCTTTTGCGCGGCGCGCGCGGAAATTCAGGAGTCATCCTTTCGCTTCTGTTCCGCGGCATTTCCCGCCGGCTCAAGGGAATGGAAACCGTCGGCGCAAAGGAATTTGCAGCCGCAATGGAGGACGGCGTCGACGCGGCGTATAATGCGGTGATGAAGCCCGCCGAGGGCACTATCCTCACGGTTGCGCGCATGGCCTCCGCCGCTGCGGTCGAGTATACCAAAAAGGGCACCGATATTGAGGAGCTGCTTGAAACGGCGCTGGAGATAGGTGAGGAGGCGCTTGAGAATACGGTGAATCAGAACCCCGTTCTGCGCAAGGCGGGAGTCGTCGATGCGGGCGGCAAGGGTTATATCGTGATTTTCACCGCCTTTCTCAAGAGCCTGCGCGGTGAGGTAACGGCTCCGAAGGACGGTGTGCAGCCCGGAGTTATCGCAAATCAGGGCGGCGCGTTCGACGTATTCGGCACCGATGAGATAACCTATGCATTCGATACGGTGTATATCGTGCGCAAGCATGAGCCGAACATAGACCTCACACCGCTCAGAGCATACCTCTCCAGCATCGGCGACAGTCTTGTCATCGGTGAGGATGATGAGGCGTTCAAGGTTCATGTGCATACCAACATTCCCGGTGAGGCGCTCACCAAGAGCCAGAAATACGGCACCCTCGAGCTCGCCAAGATCGAGAACATGCGCACTCAGTACGAGGACATCATGGCAGGCAAAAAGGCTCAGTCCACAGATGATCTTGAGCAGATAGAGCGTGAACTCGAGGAGAGTGAGCAGGTACATGCCGTGCCCACAAAGCGCTACGGCATAGTCGCCGTCTGTGCGGGCGACGGTATAGCGGACCTGTTCAGAGAGCTTGGCGCGGACACCATAGTCACCGGCGGTCAGACCATGAACCCATCGACGGCGGATATAATGAGAGAGATCGACCGTACTCCCGCGGAGGTCGTTTTCGTTCTCCCGAATAACAAGAATATCATAATGGCAGCCGAGCAGAGCATCCCGCTTTGCGAGGATAAGACCGTTGTCGTTATCCCCACCAAGACCATCCCGCAGGGTATAACCGCAATGCTCAACTTCGACCCCGACTGCGAAACCTCCGACATAGCCGAGGCTATGAAGGGCTCGCTCGACGGCGTCCACACCGCCCAGATAACATACGCCGCGCGCGATTCGGACTTCGACGGCTACACCATCCACGCAGGGGAGTACCTCGGCCTGCTTGACGGAAAGCTCATCGGCAGCTGCACTGAGATGCCCGCCATGCTCGAAAGGATGCAGGAGGCATTCAAGGAGCTCGACCCCGAGATAGTAACCGTGTACTACGGTGCGGATGTCAGCGAGGACGATGCGCAGGGGACCGCAGGCATTATCGAAAAGGAGTTCCCCGACGCTGAGGTCACGGTGGTCAACGGCGGCCAGCCCGTTTACTATTACATGATATCGGTTGAATAAAGAAAATCGAAAAAAACAGCTCACGGCAATTCGCTGCCGTGAGCTGTTTGAGATTGTGCACTTGTTATACGCCGTATGATATGACTTCGAGAAGCTCTCCTGAGTATGCGTCGATGACCATGGTCGAATCGGCGAGGACTGTTCCGCCGCTGCCCTGCGCTGCGAGCGTAACACCGCTGAATGTAATTACCCAAGCCGGTGCGTTCTGAAGCGTCCGGCCGCTTCCGTTAACGGAGGCAGACTCGTTATCCGTAAAGCTTGCGAGAACTGCGTTTACGGAGCTCGGAACGGAAGAGGTCATTGCCTCAAGGTGCTCTGACGCAAGCGAGAGGGCGGTGTCGCGGTCTATCATCGTGCCTGCGGCTGTCTGCACGCCTTCACCGGCAAGCTCCGTGACGGAAAAGCCGTGATCGGCGGTGCTGTTCAGTGCCTGAAGCGATTCCGTGAGCGGAACTGCGCTGCCGCAGACGGAAACGGTGTCCGAAACCTGCGGCTGACTGCCGTCTGACACCGCAGCCTTGGGCTCTGACGACAGGGCATATGCCACTGATGCGGACAATACGAGCACGGCAGCTAAGGCTCCGGCAAATATTTTGGCGCGTTTATTCATTTTATTACCTCCCTTGAGTAAAAAAACCAAAATGTATAAACATATCTGCCTGTATAGTAGCACAAAAAATTACGGCACAAGCAGCGACAGCAATAATTCATATATTTTTCACCTTCTGTTAACAATTTTGCATGAGACAGCCGGAGCATTGACAAGGTGCGCAGCTGAATATAAAATAAGTACATCTGACGATACGGAGAAACACTATGGCAGATTTTACGCATTTTAATGAAAACGGCAGAGCAAGGATGGTGGATGTGTCCGAAAAGACCGACACCGTGCGCACGGCGGTGGCGGCGGGCAGGGTGATAGTCAATGCCGAGACCTTTGAGCTTATAAAGACAGGCGGCATGAAAAAGGGCGATGTGCTGTCCGTTGCGCAGATAGGCGGCATAATGGGCGCAAAGCGCACTTCCGAGATAATACCCATGTGCCACCCGATTATAATATCGGGCATTGATATCGACCTTTCGCTGTGCGAGGAAAAACACAGCGTCGAGATCGTCGCAACAACCAAATGCACCGGTGCGACTGGCGTTGAGATGGAGGCACTCACGGCGGTATCCGTTGCGGCGCTGACGGTTTACGACATGTGCAAGGCGGTGCAGCGCGATATCGAGATAACTGATATACGCCTTCTCAAAAAGACCGGCGGGAAAAGCGGGGTGTTCGAGAGAAAATGAAGAAGATACTCATGATAGGCACGGGCGGTACGATAGCCTCACAGATAAGCGGAAGCGCACTGTCTCCGCAGCTCAGACCCGAGGAGCTTCTCTCGCTCGTTCCGGCGATATCGAAGCTGTGCATGGTCGAGTGCATATCCCTTTTCAATGTTGACAGCACGAGCATGACACCGGCGCACTGGGTGAAGATAACGCAGTGCGTAAAGGATAATTACGATAAATACGACGGCTTTGTCATAAGCCACGGAACGGATACGATGGCATATACCGCGGCTGCCCTGAGCTATATGATCCGCGGCTCGAAAAAGCCCGTCATACTCACAGGCGCTCAGAAGCCCATAGGCTTCGATTCCACTGACTCGAAGATAAACCTTCTCGATGCCTTTACCTGCGCCTGCTCCGACGATATTTGCGGCGTGAACATTGTCTTTAACGGCCGCGTCATTCTCGGCACACGCGCAAGAAAAACGCGGTCAAAGTCATACGCTGCGTTTTCCAGCATAAATTACCCCTTCATAGCAACGCTTCAGGATGGAGTGCTCATGCAGTATATAAAGTCCGACAGCCTCGAAAGGCCGGAGTTTTTCACTGAGCTCGACACGAATGTCGGGCTTATAAAAATGATTCCGGGCATGGATTTTGAGCTTTTGCAGTTTATGACCGAGCGCAAGGATGCCGTGATAATCGAGGCCTTCGGCGTCGGCGGTCTGCCTTCATACGGCGACGATAAGTTTCTGGATATCGTCATAAACGCCATAGGCAGGGGAAAGGTCATCATCATGACCACTCAAGTGCAGAACGAGGGCTCGGATCTTGCCGTTTACAATGTCGGACACCGGCTCAAGGGCTGGCGCAATGTGCTCGAGGCATATGACATGACGACCGAGGCCGCACTTGCAAAGATAATGTGCATCCTCGGCGCAGCGCGCGATTCCGACGAGATACGCCGCCGGTTCTACGAGCCCGTTGCCCATGACATTCTTTATCACTGCGGAGAGTGAAATGAATAATGTTGTGATAATAGGAGGCGGCGCGTCCGGCATGGCTGCCGCGATAACGGCCTCCGAAGATAAGAATAATAATGTAATACTGCTCGAGCGTCAGCAGCGCGTCGGCAAAAAGCTTTTGAGTACCGGAAACGGCAGGTGCAATCTCACGAATACCGGCGCTTCCGCCGCAAATTACCACGGCAGCCAGCCGGATTTCGTATTGCCGGTGCTCGAAAAATTTACGCCTGAGGATACCCTGCGCTTTTTTGATTCGCTCGGACTCGTCACAAGCTGCGAGTACGGCGGCAGAGTCTACCCGCAGTCAAACTCTGCAAACAGCGTTGTCGATGTCCTGCGCTTTGCGCTTTTGAAGGAGAACATAAGCGTTCTGACCTCATGCCCCGCGCGCGGCATAAAAAGACGCGGCGAGAGCTTTGAGGTGCAGACCGACGGCGAGAGCATATTCGCCGACTACATCATAGTCTCCTGCGGTGGCGCTGCCGGTGCAAGGGTCGGCGGCGTGAGCGACGGGTATGAGCTTTTAAAGCCGCTGGGACATAAGTGCACACGGATAATGCCGTCGCTCGTTCAGCTCATAACTGACCCCGCATATCCGCGTGCCCTGAAGGGCGTCAGGGTAAATGCCCGCCTTGCGCTCGAGCACAGCGGAGAGACGCTTGCCGAAAGCGAGGGTGAGCTGCAATTTACCGAAACGGGACTTTCGGGTCCTGCGGCGTTTGATATATCACGCGCGGCGGCAGCCTCGGGCGAGGGCATCGTTCACATAGACCTCAGCGGCGGAGCCGGTGTTGCGGAGAAGCTGCGTGCGAGAGCGGAGGCAAATCCGCAGCTCGGCGCAGAGGATATACTCACCGGAGTCCTGCACAACCGTCTCGGCAGGATGGTCGTGAAATATGCCGGCGTGAGCGGCGGTAAGCGTATCTGCGAGCTCTCGGACGGTGAGCTTGAGTCGATAGCCCGCGCCTGCCGCGATTTTGCGATAAGCCTGCGCGGCGTCGAGGATTTTGACCATGCGCAGGTCACCGCCGGAGGCATAAAAACCACCGGCGTTAACCCGCAGACGCTTGAGAGCTGGTTCGTGCCGCACCTTTTCATAACGGGTGAGCTGCTCGATGTCGACGGTGACTGCGGCGGGTATAACCTGCAATGGGCATGGGCAAGCGGCGTTACGGCGGGGAGGCTCGGAAAATGATACTTGTGAGGAATCTGCGGCTCGATATCGGGCAGGATGTCTCCGGGCTCAGAAGGAAAGCCGCAAAACGGCTTGGAGTGCCGGAGCGCACGATAAAAAGCCTTGAGATAATAAAGCGCTCGCTTGATGCGAGAAAGAAAAACGATATACATTGGCTGTACTCCGCGGCGGTAACGGTTCCCGACGAAAAGCGGCTGCTTTCAAGGAACAGAAGTCACGATATTGCCGGATATGAACGCTTTGAATACCATATACCGATGCTTGCGTCTCCGGTCAGACCGGTCGTTGTCGGCTTTGGACCGGGCGGAATGTTTGCCGCATATGTGCTCAGCCTTGCGGGGCTGCGGCCTATAGTGATCGAACGCGGCTCCGACGCGGAAACGCGGAAGATAAAGGTCGAAAAATTCCGCTCCGGCGGGGAGCTTGATCCGGAATGCAATGTGCAGTTCGGCGAGGGCGGCGCAGGTACATTTTCCGACGGCAAGCTGAATACCGGCATACGCGATAAGCGCATAAGCTGGATGCTGCGCATGTTTTATAGGCATGGTGCTCCGGAGAGTATACTTTACGATGCAAAGCCGCATATCGGCACCGATATACTTATAAATGTCGTACAGAGCATCCGCCGCGAGATAATATCCCTCGGCGGAGAGGTGCGCTTTAATTCAAAGCTCACAGGCCTTGTGACAGAGAATAACGCCCTGCACGGCATAAAGGTCGAGGGGCCTGACGGCGAGTATGTGCTTGAATGCGGCAGCCTTATCCTTGCGATAGGTCACTCGGCACGGGATACATTTGAAATGCTCAATGCTGCCGGAGTTCCCATGGAGCCGAAGCCGTTTTCCATGGGAGTCAGAATAGAGCACCGGCAGGAGAGCATAAACAGGGCACAGTACGGAGAGCAGGGCGGGCTTCCGCCTGCGGACTATTCGCTAAATGTCCACCTTCCGGACGGCACCGGCGCGTATACGTTCTGCATGTGCCCCGGCGGTGAGGTGATAGCAGCCGCATCCGAGACGGGCGGGGTCTGCACAAACGGCATGAGCCGATCGCGGCGTGACGGCGAAAACGCCGACAGCGCACTTCTCGTCACGCTGCATACAGAGGATTTCCCCTACGGCGGCGCGCTCGGCGGAATGTACTGGCAGCGTGACATAGAGCGCGCAGCGTTTAATATGAGCGGCAGCTATATGGCTCCGGCACAGCTTGCGGGAGATTTCCTCGCGCACAGAAGGAGCACCGGCGCCGGCGGCGTAAAGCCGAGCTACCGACCCGGAGTGTACTGGTGCGACCTGCATGATGTCCTGCCGGAGAGAATAACGCGAGTGCTCGAAAACGCGCTGCCCGAGCTGGGTAAAAAGCTTTCCGGCTTCGACGCGCCCGATGCCGTGCTCACGGCTCCGGAAACGCGTTCGTCCTCACCGGTCCGGATATTGAGAGACGATGACCGGCGCTCGCAGATCCGCGGTATATATCCATGCGGCGAGGGCGCAGGCTACGCCGGCGGCATTACCTCCGCCGCCGTCGACGGCATGAAATGCGCCGAAGCGCTCATGGAAAATCTGTAAGATACAAGCTGAAGCAGCCGTTTTCCGGCTGCTTCAGCTCTTTGCGGTGCGTATTGCAGACCTTGTGTTAACATAAAACCGAAAACGCAATATGTTGTGCTGCATCAAATCCTGCAATATTACAATGATTAATAAATCGTGAACCGGCAAAAACGGCGGTAATGCCTGAAACCTCAACAATTTTTTGCGGTGAAAAAGTTTCAATGTAAAAAACTGCATCAGAATAATAACTCACGGTAAAATTGCTGACCACTATATTTAGTGGTCGAATGGGTTACAAAGCGGTAAAAATAACTACATTTTGTGGTTTTCTATTGACAAGCCCTCCGCCTTATGCTATTGTTTAGACCGTTGATTATAAGGAGCTGGATATGCAGATAACAGGTATTCAAAAATTAACGCTGCTTGATTATCCCGGAACGGTAGCCTGTACGGTATTCACGGCAGGATGCGGCTTCAGGTGTCCGTTCTGCCACAACGCAATGCTCGTGCTGCCGGAGCAGATGACTCAGGATTACCTCACGGATGACGAGGTGTTCGATTTTCTGCGCAGGCGGCGGGGAGTCCTTGACGGAGTTGCGGTCACCGGAGGCGAGCCGCTGCTGCATAAGGATATGCCGGACTTTCTTGGGCGGGTGAAGGAGCTCGGGTATAAGATAAAGCTCGACACGAACGGCTCCAATCCCGCGCTTCTGCGTGAGATAGTCGAGAAAAAGCTCGTTGACCGCGTGGCGATGGACATAAAAAATTCACCTGAAGCGTACGCCGGAACGATAGGCTTCGAGCATTTTGACCTTGCACCGGTGGAGGAGTCGAAGGAGCTCCTGCTGTCCGGCTGCGTGGATTACGAGTTCCGCACTACCGTTGTAAAGGGCATACACACGCGGGAGAGCCTCATAGAGGCCGCAAGGTGGATAAGGGGCGCAAGAGAATACTATCTGCAGCAGTTCAAGGATTCCGGCAACCTCGTTTCAGGCGACGGCTTGTCAGCTTACGACGAAAAACAAATGCACGCATTGGCCGATGCCGTCCGGGAGTATGTCCCGACGGTTGAGGTAAGAGGTGTTTGAGAGATAATTGGAGGATAAAAATGTATCAGATCATTAAGAGAGACGGAAAAGTTGTCGATTTCGACATCAACAAGATCGCAAGCGCCATAAAAAAGGCGTTTGAGGCGACCGAGACCGAGTATACCGATGATATCATCGACTTCATCGCACTCAAGGTCTCTGCCGACTTCCTGCCGAAGATAAAGGACGGCTATGTCGCGGTCGAGGACATTCAGGACAGCGTTGAGGCTGTGCTCTCACGCGGAGGCTATGAGGGCGTTGCAAAGGCATATATCCTGTACCGCAAGCAGCGCGAGAAGCTGCGCAACATGAAGAGCACCTACCTTGATTACAAGGAAACGGTCAACAGCTATGTAAATGTTCTTGACTGGCGAGTCAAGGAAAACTCCACCGTTACATATTCCGTGGGCGGTCTGATCCTCTCAAACTCCGGCGCGATCACGGCAAATTACTGGCTGAGCGAGATATACGACGAGGAGATCGGCAACGCTCACCGCAACTGCGACCTGCACCTGCATGATCTCAGCATGTTGACCGGCTACTGCGCTGGCTGGAGCCTCAAGCAGCTTATCCAGCAGGGTCTCGGCATTCCGGGCAAGATAAACTCATCTCCGGCAAGCCACCTGTCGACTCTTTGCAATCAGATGGTAAACTTCCTCGGCATCATGCAGAACGAGTGGGCGGGAGCTCAGGCATTTTCGAGCTTCGACACCTACCTTGCTCCGTTTGTAAAGGTGGATAACCTCACCTATAAAGAGGTAAAGCAGTGCATACAGTCGTTCATCTTCGGTGTGAACACGCCCTCCCGCTGGGGCACTCAGGCGCCGTTTTCCAACATAACGCTCGACTGGACTGTGCCATCCGACCTCAAGGATATGCCCGCCATCGTCGGCGGCAAGGAAAAGGATTTCACCTACGGCGACTGCGTCGAGGAAATGGCGATGGTCAACAAGGCGTTTATAGACATCATGATCGAGGGCGACGCCAACGGCCGCGGCTTCCAGTACCCGATCCCGACCTACTCCATCACCCGCGATTTCGACTGGTCTCCCACCGAGAACAACAAGCTTCTGTTCGAGATGACCGCAAAATACGGCACCCCGTATTTCTCCAACTACATAAACTCCGATATGGAGCCCTCCGATGTGCGCAGCATGTGCTGCCGCCTGCGTCTTGACCTGCGCGAGCTTCGCAAAAAGTCCGGCGGCTACTTCGGCTCCGGCGAGAGCACGGGCTCTATCGGCGTCGTTACGATCAATATGCCGCGCATAGCATATCTGGCAGCCGACGAGGCAGACTTCTTCAAGCGCCTTGACAAGATGATGGACATTGCCGCGCGCTCCCTGAAGGTAAAGCGCAATGTCATAACCAAGCTCCTCAACGAGGGACTTTATCCCTACACGAAGTATTACCTCGGAAATTTCGATAACCACTTCTCCACTATCGGGCTTGTCGGCATGAACGAGGCGGGGCTTAACGCCAAGTGGATCCGTGCGGACATGACCACCGCAAAGTGCCAGGACTTCACCAAGAGAGTTCTTAACCATATGCGCGAGCGCCTGTCGGATTATCAGGAGCAGTACGGCGACCTGTATAACCTTGAGGCAACTCCCGCGGAGAGCACCTCTTACCGCCTTGCAAAGCACGATGTTGAGCAGTATCCCGACATCATCACCGCATCTCAGGGCGACACCCCGTATTACACAAACTCCAGCCACCTGCCGGTGAGCTATACCGACGATATCTTCTCCGCTCTCGACATTCAGGACGAGCTCCAGACCCTCTACACCTCCGGCACCGTCTTCCATGCCTTCCTCGGTGAGAAGCTGCCGAGCTGGGAGGCTGCGGCGAACCTCGTCCGCAAGATAGCGGAAAACTACAAGCTGCCGTACTACACCATAAGCCCGACCTATTCCGTCTGCAAGAATCACGGCTACCTCAGCGGCGAGCAGTTTACCTGCCCTGAGTGCGGCGAGAGCGCAGAGGTGTACAGCCGCATCACCGGCTACTACCGCCCCGTGCAGAACTGGAATGCCGGCAAAACTCAGGAGTATAAAGAGCGCAAGGAATATAACATCGAAACGAGCGTTCTGACCCATCATGGACCTCTCCACCCCGAGGCAAAGCCGGAGCAGGAGCCTGCCGTAGAGGAGGAGACCTGCAAGGGCGATACCGGCAGACGCACCATACTCTTCACGCGTGAAAACTGCCCGAACTGCCGCATAGTTTACAGCTACCTCGACAAGGCGGGGCTTGAGTGCGAGCGCGTTATGGCTGAGGAAAATATCGAGCTTGCAAAGCACTACGGCGTAAAGCAGGCGCCGACGCTCGTCGTCGTTGACGGCGACCATGCCGAGAAGTACGCCGGAGCGGGCGCGATAAAGAGCTATCTTTTCAAATAAGCGAAGGCGAAGACCATGTATGATCTGATAGTCGTAGGCGGGGGACCGGCGGGACTGACCGCCGCCCTGTATGCCCTGAGAGCGGGCAAAAGCGTTCTTGTAATAGAAAAAAGCACATTCGGAGGTCAGATAACATGGTCGCCGAAGGTAGAAAATTTCCCCACGATACCCACCATAACCGGAGCGGAGCTGGGCGACCGGCTCACATCTCAGGTGCTCGAGCAGGGCGCGGAGCTGGAGCTTGACGAGGTCGTCGGCGTCGAGCTCGACGGCGATATAAAGCGCGTTAAAACCGATTTCGGCGGCACCTTCGAGGCAAAGGCACTCATCATTGCCGCCGGTGCAAGACCGCGCACCCTCGGCATACCCGGCGAGGAGGAGCTCATGGGTGCGGGTGTGTGCTTCTGCGCGGTGTGCGACGGCGCATTTTACAAGGGCAAAGCCGTTGCGGTAAACGGCGGCGGAAATTCCGCCCTGCAGGATGCACTGCTTTTGAGCGATACCTGCTCCAAGGTGTATCTCATCCACCGCAGGGATAAGTTCAGAGGCGAGGCAAGGCTCGTCGAGGCACTCGAAGCCAGAGCCAATGTTGAGTTTGTGCTCAACAGTAGTGTCACCGGTCTGCTCGGACAGGATGAGCTCAGCGGTATCGTTGTGACGGATAATGCCGGAAACAGCAGACGGCTCGCTGTGGAGGGCCTGTTCGTTGCGATAGGTCATGCACCGGATAACGGCGTGTTCTCGCAGCTGATAGACCTTGACGACGGCGGCTATGCCGACTCGGACGAGAGCTGTACGACGAAAACACCCGGAGTTTTCGCAGCCGGCGACTGCCGCAGAAAAACCGTCCGCCAGCTCACCACCGCGGCTGCCGACGGCTCGTGCGCGGCGCTTGCCGCCTGCCGCTATATCGACGCGCTGGAAAACTGAACAATGCTTCTTAATGTTTTATAGGGCTCCGGCAGCGATGCGTCCGGACCGAGATGAAACGGCGCCTTGCGCTGCACGGAGGGATAAAAGCCCGGGAGATGTATTGGCAAAAACAATACTTCTCCCGGAGCTTCTCGTCTGTAAGGAATAGCTATGAAAGAAAAAAATACTGCATGGCTCCTGCTCATTGCCGCAGGACTCATGGAAATAGTCTGGGCGTATACGATGAAGCTCAGCCACGGATTTACGGTGCCCATTCCAAGCATAATAACCGTTGTGATTCTCGTTGTGAGCTTTTTTATGCTCGCAAAGGCGGTCAATGAGCTCGGCATAGGGCTGAGCTATGCCGTTTTCACCGGCATAGGCGTTGTAGGAACGACCGTTATCAGCATATTTGTCCTCAATGAGGGTGTGAGCGCTCTGAAGCTCGTGTCGCTGGCGGTGCTTGCCGGCGGCATAATCGGACTTAAAATGTGCGGCGGGGAGGACAAAGCGGAATGATGTGGCTCGTCCTTATCTGCGCAAGCTTTTTCGAGCTTGCATTCACCGTTTGCATGAAGCTGTCAAACGGACTTAAAAATGTCAAATACACGATCCTTACCGTGCTCAGTACATGCGCCAGCATCGGACTTCTGTCAATAGCGGCGAAGACCCTGCCGCTCGGCATCTCATATGCCGTGTGGACGGGGCTGGGAACGCTTTTCAATGTACTGTTCGGCATATTCGTTTTTAAAGAGAGCAGCAGCCCCAAAAAGCTCGTTTTTATGGGCATGGTCCTAATGGGCGTTATCGGACTGAGGCTTGCATGATTTCGGGAGAAAAATGTATGAATGAGAACAGCAAAAAATCGTATGCAATGATAATTTCCTCAATGCTGATCTTCGGCACGATAGGAATATTCAGAAGATATATACCGATCTCATCCGGTCTGCTTGCATTTTCCCGCGGACTGCTCGGCGGAGCCTTCCTGCTGCTTTTTGTGCTTGCAAGGGGCAGAAAACTCGGGCACATCGAGGGGAAAAAGCTTCTGCTGCTTGCCCTGACCGGAGCCGTTATGGGACTGAACTGGATGTGCCTGTTTGAAGCGTACAATTACACCGCAGTGTCAACGGCTACCATGTGCTACTATATGCAGCCGACCATAGTGATCCTGCTTTCTCCGCTTGTGCTCGGGGAGCGGCTGACGCCTAAAAAGCTCATATGCGCTGCCGCAGCCATAGTGGGAATGGTGTTCGTATCCGGCATGATGGAGGGCGGAGGTATTCAGGCGCAGGATCTGAAGGGTATACTGTACGGGCTCGCCGCCGCCGCACTTTACGCGACGGTAGTCATAATGAATAAAAAGATACAGGTCGATGACGACTATGAAAAAACGATAGTCCAGCTCGTCTCGGCGGCTGTTATCCTCATTCCGTACCTGCTGCTGACGGAAGGCTTTTCGGCCATAAAACTTGACGCACTGGCCGTCGGTATGGTGCTTGTCGTGGGCATCGTGCACACCGGAATTGCATACGCGCTGTACTTTGGAAGCATGAAGGGGCTCAAGGCTCAGTCGGTCGCGGTTTTAAGCTACATAGACCCCGTGTTCGCACTCGTTCTTTCGGCAATAGTGCTTGGCGAAAAGCTCTCCGCCTTCGGGATTTTCGGTGCGGTGCTCGTCATCGGCTCTGCGATAGTCAGTGAGATGAGCGTAAAAAAACACTCTGTATAGCATGCAGCTATGCAGAGTGTTTTTTTCTGGAGCATAAGTTATCCGAAAATGCCCTTGAAGAAGTCTATGACCTTGTTTACAAACTCCGTAACGGTGTCGGCAACGGTGGAGAGAAACTGCTTTACCTCGCCGTGCTTGGCAGCGATATCCTTCAGGTACTGCTGAACCTCCTCGACCTTCTGCTTGAGCTGGTCAATGTCGAGCTTTTCCATGGAGCGGCACAGGGATATGAGACTGTCGATCTGACTGTCGGTGAGCGTGACATCATATTTCTTTGCAATGTCTATTATCTCCTGCCTGAGCTCATCGTCGGTCATTTCCTTTGTCTGATCGAGAATAAGCTTGAGCTCGTTGACGATGGCGGTGGAATCCGCGCTGCCTATCTCGTCTGCAAGCTCAGCCGTAACGGTGAGCTCCTGAGTGCCCACAAGCTTTGCGTCATTGTCGAGCTTTTTGCCGGTAATGTCCTCATATGCCTTATATATGCCAGTGAGTGCAGCCGTTCCGGATACCTCAAACGGAGCGACTATCTTGACATTGGCATCGGTGATGCCGGCTGTCACCATTGCGTTCATGTACATGTCCGGAGTACACCAGGTGATGTTCTTGACGGTGACATCCAGCCCTTTGCCCTCGGCAAGAGCCTCGATATATATGCAGGAAATGGACTTGGAGCCTATAAGACTGCTGTCCACCAGCCCGTCGAGATATTCGCGCTCCTCGGCGTTTGTAACGGTGAGCTCCTTGACATCGCCCTGCTTTATGCCGAACTGCTTGTAGACATAGGCAATATCGTCAGCGTCAAGATCCGCGCCGATGACGGTGCGGCTGCCCTCAATCGCATCCGCATAAGCAAAGCAGCTGCCGAGCATCAGAACGCATAGGATAAGTGAAATTGCTTTTTTCATATTAAACCAGTCCTTTCAAGGATGTCAGTCAATTGTAGTATATGTGAAGGGCGTTTGTGTTAACTAACTATTAAAAATAATTTTAGATTTAACGATTTAAAGTTGTTGACACAGTGTGAATGTTGTGATAGGATTCTTAGCGTAAATCCCGTGAAACCTCAAGGATCGGAAGAAACTGGAGGCGGAGGATGCTCTGGAGAATCCCGAAAGGGTGCCGAAGGTGTAAGGCGAAGGCCGAATCTCTCAGGCAAAAGGACAGAGGAAAGCATAAATCTGATATAATATGTTTTCTAATATGTCTCCGGAGCTGCTGAAATTTTTCAGCAGTTTTTTGTTTTTTAAAAACAGGAGGAAAAGAAAATGGACGCAATACTCAAAATCGTTCAGACCGTCAATGTGTATCTTTCGGATTACATACTGATAATAATGCTCGTCGGCTGCGGTCTGTATTTCAGTATCAGGACAAGGTTCGTTCAGGTCCGCTGCTTTAAAGAGGGCTGGCACAAGGTGTTCGGAAACTTCTCTCTGCACGGCGGAAAGCATGAGGGCGGCATGAGCTCGTTCCAGGCGCTTGCAACGGCTGTGGCGGCTCAGGTCGGTACCGGCAACATAGTCGGTGCGTCCGGCGCTATCCTCATCGGAGGCCCCGGAGCCATCTTCTGGATGTGGGTTATCGCATTCTTCGGCATGAGCACGATATATGCCGAGGCGGTGCTCGCACAGGAGACCCGCAAGGTCAATGCCGACGGAACGGTTGCCGGCGGACCGGTATACTACATAAAGCGTGCGTTTAATAACGGCTTCGGAAAGTTCCTTGCAGGCTTCTTTGCGGTCGCAATAATCCTTGCTCTCGGCTTTATGGGCGCAATGGTGCAGTCCAACTCCATCGGCGAAAGCTGCAGCAACGCCTTTGGTATCCCCACCTGGATCGTGGGCGCAATCATCGCAGTCATATGTGCACTGATCTTCATAGGCGGCGCAAACCGAGTTGCAGCCGTTGCCGAGAAGATAGTTCCCGTTATGGCGCTGCTGTATGTCGTTGGAGGAATTATAGTTCTGGTCTGCCGTATTCAGTACCTTCCCGAGACCTTTGGAATGATTTTCAGGTATGCTTTTGATCCCACCGCGGTCATCGGCGGCTCTATAGGCTTTGCAATCAAGCAGGCTATCTCACAGGGCGTAAAGCGCGGACTGTTCTCCAATGAGGCAGGTATGGGCTCGACTCCCCATGCTCACGCTCAGGCAAAGGTCAAGTGCCCCCACGAGCAAGGCGTTGTCGCAATGATAGGTGTGTTTATAGATACCTTTGTTGTCCTTACCATGACCGCTCTCGTTGTTATTTCCACCCTCTACACCGGCGACGGCATCCTTTCAGGCGTCATGACCACATCCGAGAACCTCGAAGCGCTGGGCATTGCAAAGACCAATCTTGCACAGCTGGCATTCGGGAGCGTGTTCGGCGAGGAGCTTGGCAGCGCATTCGTGGCCATCTGCCTTCTGTTCTTTGCATTTACCACCATCATCGGCTGGAACCTCTTCGGCCGTATCAACATCGAGTATCTGTTCGGCAAGAAAGCCGTTCTGCCGTACTCCATAATTGCGATCGCATTTATCTTCCTCGGCTCGCTGCTGTCTAACGACCTCGTCTGGGAGCTTACGGATATGTTCAACCAGCTCATGGTCATACCCAACGTTATTGCACTGCTCGCCCTCAGCGGCTTGGTGGCTGCCAGCGCCAAAAACAAGGGAAATCAGACTCTCGAGAATGTAAAGAAGTAAAAACCGTCATAGAGATAAAGACAGGAAAAGAGCTCGGTTCTTAAACCGAGCTCTTTTTGTGATGCTTCAATTTTTCAGGCGGACGCTATTGATCCGATCTGCTGAGCGGTATTCCGTTCACGGCATTTCGTGCAAGGACATACAGCACCGAGCACAGAGGAACGCTTATGAGCATACCTATAACGCCCATGGCATTGCCGCCGATGGTGACCGCAACCAGAACCCATATGCCGGGCAGACCGACGGATTTTCCGACGACCTTGGGGTAAATAAGATTGCCCTCAAATTGCTGCAGAACAATGATGAAG
The DNA here is from genome assembly GCA_963632825.1 of Escherichia coli. GTDB lineage: Bacteria > Bacillota > Clostridia > Oscillospirales > Oscillospiraceae > F23-B02. The sequence continues at coordinate 17,046 of CAVGWF010000038.1, forward strand.
ATGACAAACCACAGCGCCTGAATGGGTCTTACGAGGAGAATAAGGAAGGCGCCTATCGCCGTTCCTATAAATGCGCCGAACACGGGGATCAGTGCCGTAAAGCCGACGAGAACGGATATCGCCGGAGCATACGGCATCCGGAATATGGCCATACCGATGAAGCATAGGGCACCGATTATGACGGCCTCGGTGAGCTGACCGGTTATGAAGTTCGTAAATGTTCGATTTACAAGATTGAGCAGATCGAGAAGCCTCTGCATTTTCTCGGGCTTCATGAGCTTTGCAAGCACCTTCTTAGACTGCCGCTTGAGCGTTTCCTTCTGTGCAAGGACATAGATGGAGAATGCCAGCGCGAGAACGAAATTTATAACGGCGGAGACTATTGATGCCGTCGCGGAGATGGTCGTGTTGAACAGCGTAGTCCCGCTGTCCTTGATTATCTGTATGAATTTATCGGTGTTGAAGCTGAACTCCGGTATCTGTATGCTGTACCTGTTAAGGAATGCCGCCAGTGAATCCCACCAGCTCTCGACCTCGCTCACATATGAGGGCATCATGCTTATGAGCGAGGACACTGAGGCACTCAGCTCCGGCAGGATAATGAGAACAACGGCGAGGATGATGCCGATGACCAGAAGAATGCTCAGAAGCAGACAGATAGGTCTCTTAAGCTTCTGTACCCATCCGCCCTTGCACCGGCTCAAAAGCTTCATCCACATTTTTTCGACCGGACGCAGCAGCACATTCACAATGTAGGCTATGCACAGACCGATAACAAACGGTGAAATGAGCGAATACAGATCGCCGATATATTTCAGCAGCAGCTTGTGATTGTAAAGCCCCCATATGAGCAGGACTGTGAATGTTATTATAAGAAGTATGCGGTTAACGGTTTTCTTACTGAGCTCCATATGCGAGACCTCCATAAGCTATCTTACGCTGAACAGAATGTCACCGTAGGTGGGGTAGGGCCACAGCTCGGCGGATGTGTTCGATTCGAGCTCGTCTACCGTTTTCCTGAGCCGCTCCATGGCAGGGAGTACCTTGTCGCGGAAAACGGCGGCCCGGGTGTAGTTTTCGGAAAACTCGTCGGCGTTTTTCGCCGCCTCGTCGAGCGCGTTCACTCCGGCGACGGTATCACTCATGAGCCCGCTGAGCTTTGCGCACTGAGACGACTCAAAGCTTGCGTCAACGCCGAGCTGAGCTTTTGCCAGCGCCGTGTCGCAGAGCTGCCTTGAGTAGGTGCTCACCGCAGGGAGTATTTCCTTCCATACCATCTCCTGCATGGTCAGAGCCTCGATGCGGATGACCTTGCAGTAGTTATCCAGCTTCATTTTATAGCGTGCCGCGAGCTCTATCTCGGAGTACACGCGGTGGCGCGCAAAGAGCTCGACATTTTTTATGTCGAGGTAATACGGCACGCAGTCGACAGTGGTGCGGAAATTTTTAAGTCCGCGGTTTGCCGCCTCTCTTATCCACTCGTCACCGTAGCCGTTGCCGTTGAATATAATGCGTTTGTGCTTTTTTATAACGCTTTTTATAAGCTCGTGCAGACTCGATTCAAAATTATCCGCATTCTCAAGGAAGTCGGCGTATTTGCGCAGCGACTCCGCAACTGCGGTGTTGAGAACGACATTCGCCCCCGAAATGGATGCCGAGGAGCCGAGCATGCGAAACTCAAACTTATTTCCGGTGAAGGCGAAGGGGGAGGTGCGGTTGCGGTCGGTGGCATCGCGCGCAAACTTCGGCAGAACATGAACGCCGACCTTTATCTGTTCCTTTTCCTTTCCGCCGTAGGGCGTGTCGTTTTCTATGGCCTCGAGTATTTCCTCAAGCTCCTCGCCGAGAAACACGGAGATTATCGCTGGAGGCGCCTCGGCGGCACCGAGACGGTGATCGTTCGCAGCGCTGGCAACGGAGATGCGCAGCATATCCTGATAATCGTCTACCGCCTGCAAAACGGCGCACAGCATGAGCAGGAACTGGGCGTTCTCATAGGGAGTCTCGCCCGGCTCGAGCAGGTTTATACCCGTGTCGGTGGTCAACGACCAGTTGTTGTGCTTGCCCGAGCCGTTAACGCCGGCAAAGGGTTTTTCATGCAGAAGGCACACCATGTCATACTTGCGGGCAAGCTTCTGCATGAGCTCCATGGTTATCTGATTGTGGTCGGCTGCAATATTGGTGGTCGTATAAATGGGTGCGAGCTCATGCTGGGCCGGTGCGACCTCGTTGTGCTCGGTTTTCGCAAGAACGCCGAGCTTCCACAGCTCCTCGTCAAGCTCCGCCATGAACGCGGCAACGCGGGGCTTTATCGTGCCGTAGTAATGATCGTCAAGCTCCTGACCCTTGGGCGGCATGGCACCGAAAAGTGTCCTGCCGGTGTAAATGAGATCGCGGCGCTTTTCGTAAACGCTTTTATCAATGAGAAAATACTCCTGCTCGGGACCGACGGTCGTCTTTACGGCCGTGACCTCAGTGTTGCCGAACAGTCTGAGCACACGCAAGCCCTGACGGTTCAGCGCCTCCATGGAGCGCAGCAGAGGCGTTTTCTTATCCAGCGCCTCGCCGCCGTATGAGCAGAAGGCGGTCGGTATGCAGAGCACTCCGTCCTTTATGAACGCATATGATGTGGGATCCCACGCCGTGTAGCCGCGGGCTTCAAATGTGGCTCTCAGTCCGCCTGTGGGGAAGCTCGAAGCGTCCGGCTCGCCCTGTATGAGCTCCTTACCGGAAAACTCCATTATTATTCTGCCGTTATCCGCAGGGGAGATAAAGCTGTCGTGCTTTTCGGCGGTTATGCCGGTCATGGGCTGGAACCAGTGCGTAAAATGTGTTGCACCTTTTTCGATAGCCCAGTCCTTCATTGCGTTTGCAACGACCTCGGCAGTCTCCCTGTCGAGCCTTTCACCGAGCTTTATCGAGCGTTGGACCTGCTTGTATGCCTGCTTTGGAAGGCGTGCCTGCATAACGCAGTCGTTAAACACCATTGAGCCGAACATTTTTATAACATCATTCATTTCAGATCCACCTTTCGCCCGGGACCGACGCTGCGGCCTGTCGGGGGGTAACAAATGAATTATATTCCACCCAACTCGTCTTTGTCAACGATTAAAAGATGTATATTAAGATGTAAAGCGGTTGACAAACCGTGCCTTCATGTGTATACTAACTGTGCTAATCGAAACCACACAGTTTACCGGCGCCGGAACCGTGTTCAGGCCAGTGCCTTGCCGGACCGCCTTATTGCCGGCGGCAGGCATGATACGACGGCAGGGCCGTGCCGGAAATGTAAGAACGGAGCGGACAGCCGCACATCGGTGATAAATGAAAAGTAGCGTTAAGAACAATCTGCCGTGGATATTGCTTTTGGCGGTGATCTCCGCAATCACCGTCAAGGTCGTGACCTCGTGCTCGAAGGGCTTTTCGTGGCACCGCTTTGAGCATTTTCTTGACAGGGCAGACGCGCTGTGGATGGCGCTTGCCGTTCTGTGTGCGTTCGGATTTGTCTATTTCGAGGGACTGGGGCTCCGGTGCACCTGCCGCTTCCTCGGACATCCGTTTTCGACCGGAAATGGGATAATCTTTTCGGCAACGGATATTTTTTTCTCGGCCATAACCCCCTCGGCTACCGGCGGTCAGCCTGCCGCGCTCATATTCATGATGCGCTATAATATTCCGGCGGCGGTGTCGGCCATCGCACTGCTTTTAAACCTCGTGATGTACACGGTGTCGATACTGCTCATAAGTGCGGTCTGCTGTGCTGCATACCCCGGTATGCTTATGAAAATGAGCATAGCACCCAAGCTTTTTATCGCCTTCGGCGTTGTCATTCAGGCGATATTCATATTCGTATTTATCCTGTGCATCCTTAACGATGCGATCATCCTCGGCATTTGCCGCTGGGGACTGCGGCTTTTGTGCAGGCTGAGGATAGTCAAGGACTATGACAGGCAATATGAAAAGCTGCTGGATATGATAAAGCAGTACAAGGAATGCGGCGTCCTGCTCAGAAGGGAAACGGGGCTGCTTATAAAGGTGTTTCTGTGCAATATGGCACAGCGGTTGTCGGTCATCCTCGTCTCGGTGTGTGTGTTCCTCGCGGTAGGCGGTGCGCCGGCGGCAGCGTTCAAGGCGTTTTCGGTGCAGGCTTTTGCCATCCTCGGCTCGAATGCCGTGCCGGTGCCGGGCGCCGTGGGAGTTGCGGATTACATTCTGCTCAGCGGCTTCGACCAGCTCGTGCCTGACCCTGTGAGCATAGAGCTTTTGAGCCGCGGTATAAGCTTTTATGCGACAATAGTCGGCTGCGGCATTCTTATGCTTGCGGTGCTTGTAATAAGAAAAATAAAAAACGGTGGGAAAAATGACATCTAAGAAAATGGCGATAGGTCTGCGCTGCTGCTATTTCAAGCACCTCGGCTGGCCCGCTCGCCGCGTAATGACAAATCCTATACTCACGGCGGTGATAGGTGAATATATGGACACGCGCCTTTCCGCAAGGCGCATAGACCACTTCGTGCGCGCAAACGGCATAGACCTCAGCGATTATGAAAAGGCGGATTACCGCTGCTTCAACGATTTCTTCACCCGCAGGATAAAGCCCGAGGCGCGGCCCGTAAACATGGATCCCGATGTGCTCATCTCTCCGTGCGACGGCGGCCTCTCGGCTTACCGCATAAGCGGCGATTCGGTGTTCTCGATAAAAAACAGCTACTACAATGTCGATGACCTTGTAGGCGGCGCGCCCATTGCCGGAGAGTATATAAACGGCGTGTGCCTCGTGCTCAGGCTCGGCGTTGAGAATTACCATCGCTACTGCTATATAGATAACGGCTTTAAGAGCCGCAACTGGCACATTCAGGGCAAATACCATCCGGTGCAGCCGATCGCCGTGCGCAGGCATCCGGTGTTCAAGCAGAACACGCGCGAGTACTGCATGCTGTATACCGAAAATTTCGGCACGGTCGTGCAGATAGAGGTCGGCGCGTGTCTCGTCGGCAAGATAGATAACTACCACGAGGCGGCGGTAATAAGCCGCGGCGAGGAAAAGGGAATGTTCCGCTTCGGCGGCTCGACCATCGTTCTGCTGTTTAAAAACGGCGTGCTCGACCTGCCGCAGCAGCTCTTTGACGACACCCTCAAGGGTAGGGAACACCCCGTCCTCTACGGAAAAGAAATATGCAGAAAGCTCTCGGATCAATGATCCGAGAGCTTTCGGTTTATTTTTGCTATTTCTTGCTTACGGCATAGGCTATGCCGCTGAGGACGAGTGCTCCGACTGCCGGCAGAGAGATCACAAGGATCCCGATTCCGAGCGGCATAGACACCGGAGCGTAAAATCCGCCGAGTCGTATAGCGTCCGGAATAAAGAACCAGAGAACGAGCAGAACTTCAAAAACAAGCAGTGATACGATGTCGGATTTCCCGCATCTGCGGCTCGCGGCGAACACTACCGCCGCGGCAAGGATCGGCAAGACGATAAGATACCACATTCCGTAAAGTGAGTTCGGAGGAATGAGCACACCTTCTTCGTCGATGGCTTTTGCGGCTATGCTGAGACCGCACAGGCAAAACAGGATAGCGTACGCCCACCATGGGCGCTTAAGGCTTTTATTCATAATAGTTCCCTCCTTATAAATCACATACATTTATCAATAAAACGCTTTAGCATGGTCGCACTCTGGCAGCGTTCGCACCCCAAAGATGGAGAAAGCGTGGTAGAAGTTGAACCCGTTATTATACCTTTGCTCACTGCCCATTTCATAGGTATCACAGCGAAAGACGAAACAGAGCTGGCATCTGAATAGCCAGACAATGCATAATCTTCGTTAGGTATAGAATCTTCTGTTGAATAATACCCGCTTACATCACCTTCACAGTAATCAGAAGCAAATACCTGTATTCCTTATGAGAATACAATGAAAAGTGCTAATGCTAATGACAATCCCTTTTTAAGTTTTCTCATATCCCAATCCTTTCATTTGCAAACGACCGATTATGAACCTATCTACTTCGACTTGTAAGTGCTGGGGTTGGGGTAACTTGGGCGTATAGATAAATTGTCACTGAGCGGTTAATTGTTCACGGGTATCACCTCCTGCACATTGTGTTGTGCAATAATTCCGATTTTGAGCTAATTATGGAAATCTGGTAATATTGTACCATGAACAAAATGCTTTATCAAGTATTATTTTCTAATTTTGCGCATCATTAGTAAGCATTATTTGCCTATTTTCTTTAAAAACCTCTTTAATTTGCCAAGCTCGAGCTTCCAGTATATCGTCCTGACAAAGGGGAACACGGTCATGAGCGCCTTGCCGACGGCGAAAAGCGGGCAGGGGGACACGCTCTTTTTGCCCTTTTCTATGCCGCGCACCATCTTTTTCGCAACGGTTACGGGGTTCTGCACCGGAAACGGCTTTTCAAACTGCACTCCGTCGGCGGCGACCTTGAAGAAGTTCGTGTCCGTTGCGACGGGGTAGAGGCAGGTGAATTTCATGTTGTCCGGCTTTTCAAGGCGTATGGCCTGCTGGAAGCCCTCGAGACCGAACTTCGAGGCGCTGTATATCGCGTAGCCGGGCATAGCCATCTGCCCGATGGCGCTTATGGTGAACGCAAGGTGTCCGTCTCTGCCGTTTAGGTGCTGAAGATATTTTGAATAGGTATATATCGGCGAGAGCGTGTTGGTGTCGAACATCTTTTTCACCCTGTCCCAATTTGCGTAGTCATACGCCTCGTAGTAGGGGAAGCCGGCGTTTGCGTAGAAAATGTCTACCTTGCCGAACGCAGCCTCGGCAACGCGGAACAGCTTGTCGATGCCCTCCTTGGTGCTGCAGTCGATGTTCATGGGTATGACATTGGGACCGAAGTCGAACAGGCGCTCCTCGGCGTGGCGCGATACCGCGAGTATCATATTGCCCCTGCCCTTTGCAAGGAGCTTGAGAACCTCGAGACCGATACCGCTGGAGGCTCCGGTGAGTACGATCTTTTTGTTTTCTATCACGACTTCTCCTCCTTATTTTATGCTCATTGCGGCGTCGAACGCACTGTGGCAGGCATCGGCTATCGTGCCGCTTTTTTTCGCATCGCCGACGGCGACGGCATTTACGCCGAGAGCCTTGAGCTTATCCGGAAGCTCGCCTCTGGGTCTGACGCCGAGCGAGAGCACGACCGCGTCCGCCGGCAGGCTGACCTTCGCGCCGGTTTTCACATCCTCGGTGAGAACGCTTCCGGCCTCTATGCCGGCAAGCCTTGTTGAGGTCATGAACTTCGTCCCGAACGGCTTTATGCGCTCCATTTCGTCGTCAACGAGCTGGAACCATGCGCCGGGGGCTATCTCCGGAGCCATTTCGATGACCGTGACCTCGCAGCCGGCATCGTTTAAAAACTCCGTGACCTCAAGCCCCGTTATGCCCGAGCCGGCTACGACAACGCGTGCGTTTTCTATCTTCCTTTCGCCGTTTATTATGTCGGCGGCGAGGTAAACATTTTCCCTGTCCGTTCCGGGTATCGAACGCGGCACGAGCGGCACGCCGCCCGCCGCGACGATAACGGCATAGGGCTTTGCCTCGGCTATCTGCTCCGCGGCCAGCTCGGTGCCGAGATGCACCCTTGCGCCGTCCTTCTGTGCGTTTACCATGAGGTCCTCTATGCACCAGTACAGCTTATCCTTGAGGTGGCAGGATGCCGCGGAGATCACCTGACCGCCCGCTTTTTCGTCTTTTTCGTAAACATCCACGGCAAAGCCGCGCCTTGCAAGCGTCTGAGCCGCGGTCAGACCGGCAGGACCTGCGCCGATAACGATAACGCTTTTGCCCTCGCCGTCGCGCGGCTGAGAGAAGTACGCCTTTTCTCTGCCGACCGACATATTCAGGGCACATTCGCCCTGTCTGCCGATCTTGGCATTTGTCATAAACGAACGGATGCAGTTGAGGCAGCCGATGCAGCGGCGGATCTCGTTTTCTCTGCCCTCCTCGGCTTTTTTCACCCAGTGCGGGTCGCATATAAATGTGCGCGCCGAGGCTACGAAATCCTGACAGCCCTCCCGAAGCTGGCGCTCCGCCTGCTCCGGCGTGCGGATGACATTCGCGGCTATGACGGGAATGCTCACAACGCTTTTTATTTCCTTTGCCAGATGCTTTCTCCAGCCGGGCTCGAAGCTCGTTGGCTCAAGCCAGTAGTTGTAGGCGTCATAGCACGCGCTTGTAACATTTATCGCGTCGACGCCGAGCTCCTCAAGGCGCATTGCTATGCGCTTTCCGAGCTCAAGATCGTAGCCCTTTCCGGCAAAGCCGATGCGGTCGTACATCTCGTCGGCCGTCAGGCGCACGATAAGAGGGAAATCCCTGCCGCAGCGGTCGCGTATGCCGTCGATTATCTCGGCGACAAAGCGCATGCGGTTTTCAAAGCTGCCGCCGTACTCGTCGGTGCGCTTATTCGTGTTCGGTGATAAAAACTGCTGTATCATATAGCCGTGACCGCCGTGCAGCTCAACTGCGTCGACGCCAGCCTTCCTGCACCGCTCGGCGGCGGATATGTAGTCGTTTATGAGCTTTTTTACCTCACGGCGGCTCATGGCGTGTACGCGCATGGCACCGTGCTTTGCGAGCTCGCATTTTGAAGGCGCCTGCACCGACCAGATGATGCCTCTTTCTTCCATTCCGAGCAGAAACGGAGTGCACTTGAACAGCGCATCAAGCACCTTCGGGAAGCGTTTTACGAGCGGGATTATGAGCGGCAGGGAGTTTGTCGAGCTTGAATAGCCCTGCCGTCCGGGGTGATGGAGCTGAATGCAGAGCTTTGCACCATGCCGGTGTATGCGCTCGGCAAACTCATGCATGGGCGCAATGTGGTAATCGTGGCTCATGGCAAGCTGTGTAAAGGTCGATGCCGCGCCCATATCGTTTACGCGGCATATGCCCGGAGTTATCATTCCGACTCCGCCGATGGCACGCTCCTCATAGTAGTCCATCAGCTTTTCCGTCGGAGTACCGTCGGTCTGACCGAGGCTGAACTCCGCTGCGGTCATTACGGTGCGGTTTTTCACCGTCATTGTGCCGATCTTCATCGGCGATAGCAGCATTTCATAGCTCATGGTGTATATCCTCCCTGAAATGTTTCTGAAACGATAATAAATTAACGCACCCAACCGAGTCAAGAAGTCGTTGAAATATCAGCGTTTTTTCCAATTTTGCCTGCCTTGTTCTGACAACTGTTCGCGTTTTGTGTTTGACCGCGGGGACGATATATGATAAAGTGTACAAGAAACTTGGACACTTGTTCGGAGGTGAATGATATGACGGCTTCAGGCTCCAAAAACACCGACGCGATAGTATCCGCTGCCGTGGGGCTTTTCAAAAGCAGAGGATATGTCAATGTATCGGTCAGCGACATTTGCCGCACGGCCGGTGTACCGAGATCGTCGTTTTACAGCATTTTTGCCGGCAAGGAGGAGGTAATAACGCACCTTATCCGCAATCTCAAGGACGATCAGCAGGCGATGCTTGCGGAGTTTATAAATGCGAAAAACGATCTGGAGCGTATCTGGGCGCTGTATGACAGATACCTGTCTCTTGCCATGGAGTTCGGACCCGAGCTTACCGGAACGCTTTTGTCGCTCGAGCTGCAGAAGCCCGTGGGACTTTTTAAGCTCTTTAACTCGTTTAACGATTGGTTTGCAAAGCTCATTGTAAACTGCCAGCGCCAGAGGCTTATCCGCAACAAGAACCGCGCCGAGGACATTGTCGCTCTCGGCATCCGCATAGCGGTCGGAGCGACATACGAGTGGTGCCTTACCGGCGGAAGCTTTGACCTGCGCAATGTCGCAATAAGCGAGCATGAGTCGCTTTACGATGTCCCGCAGGAATTTCGGCAAAATGCGGCGCAGGCGTGAGCCGCCTATATCAAAATACTACTCAAATACTGCACAAAAGTGCTGCGCCATGACTGGTTATTTTGCTGTTTTTAAATTTTTTGTATGAATAACATTGCACGGGATGTAATGTTTCTGTATAATGATTGTCGGTATATTGTCACTTTCGGGCAATGCCCGTGTGGATTAAGGAGGAATAATATGAAAAGACGCATCATCAGTATGGTAATGGTGCTGGTGCTCGTGTTCACGATGCTGCCGGTCTATGCCATTGCCGATGGCAGCGGTGATGGCACTGGGGATGCCGCTGCTGACATTCAGAGCATCATCGACACCGTAAAGGGACTCCTGAACGGCGGCGACACCTCAGGAAAGCTCGACGAGATAATCAAGGATCTCGATTACGGGCAGCTTGCAAAGCTCTTTGCCGAGCTCATAAAGGATAAGATAGATATAACTCCTATCCTCGATAAGCTCGACATCGACGCGATAGCGGCGGTGATAAAGCAGCTCATCGCCGGTGATGTGGATATAAGCGACATAATCGCAGGTCTTGACACCGACAAGATAGTTGAGATACTCAAGGGTCTCGTCGGCGACAACGACGCCTTGACCGAGATACTCGGAAAGCTTGATACCGATACGCTCGTAGCCGTTATCAAGGGTCTCATCGCCGGCGATGTGGACATAAGCGACATTATCGCAGGTCTTGATGTAGATAAGATAGTTGATATAATCAAGGGACTCGGCGCGGATAACGAAACCATCGGAAAAATCCTTGAAAAGGTCGACATTGACAAGCTCGTTGAGATCATAAGGGGTCTCATCGACGGAGGCGTCGATGTCGGAGATATACTGAAAAACCTTGATCCGTACACTCTGCTCAAGGTCATCTCCGGTCTGTTCGCCAATGATCTCGATGTAACGGGACCGAGTAATGTTACCGTCACCGAGACCGAAACGGCAACCTTCAGCGTTAAGGTGAACCTCAGCCTTGTTGAGCAGCTCAAGGGCACTACATATAAATATATGTGGCTCGAGCCCGACACACTCAAGAATCTCAACAGCGAAAATTTTGAAAAGCTTGACGTTCTCACTCTTATAACCCGCCTGCTCGGCAGCTCGCTCGGCAACGGAGAGACTCTGAGCATCGCAAATACCACCATGCGCGATGACGGCAGAAGCTTTGTCTGCGTTATCTACAGCATCAGCGATAAGGTGTTCTATGTCACCGATAAGGCGACCCTGACGGTAACCCCGTTCAGCGCCTGCACCCATAACAGCCTCAAGCACGTGCGCGGCATAGAGGCCACCTGCACCGAGGCGGGCAATGTGGCTTACTACGAATGCTCCACCTGCGGAAAGCTCTTCCTCGATAAGGAATGCAGCGAACAGACCAATGCAGACGATATAGTTATCCCCGCAAAGGGTCACACCCCCGTTGAGACAAAGGCAGCGGTCGAGGCCACCTGCACCTCCACCGGTCTGACCGCCGAGCTCACCTGCTCGGTGTGCAATGAAGTAGTCGAGCAGCAGAAGATAGTGCCCATGAAGGCGCACACCCCCGTTGAGGGTACGCCTGCCGTTACCCCTACCTGCACGACCAACGGCAGTACCGCGCAGACAATATGCAGCGTCTGCAAGACCGAGCTCGTCGCGGCAGAGGTCATCCCCGCAAGTGGACACACAAAGGTCGTTGACATTGAGGCTGTTGCACCTACCTGCACAGAGCCCGGACGCACCGAGGGCAGCCATTGCAGCGTCTGCAACGAAGTGCTCAGCAAATCCGAGCCTGTAGCTGCCAAGGGACATAACTTCGTCGGCATAAAGTGCAGCGAGTGCGGCGCGTTCGTGCCGTTCCCGTTTGTCGATGTTCCCGAAACGGCATGGTATCGCGGCAATGTCGAGTATGTCTGGCAGCATGAGCTTATGGTCGGCATTTCCGCAAACGAGTTTGCACCCGATGCGACCATGACCCGCGCGATGTTCGCGCTCGTGCTCTACCGCATAGCCGGCGAACCGTCGGTCGTTGATATGCGTGTCCCATTTACGGATATAAGCAGCAGCCACTGGGCGTATAACGCAGTCGTCTGGGCGTACAACAAGGGCGTCACGGACGGCGTGAGCGCAACGGAGTTTGCACCGGATGCAAACATAACCCGCGAGCAGCTTGTAACGATGCTTTTCCGTTATGAGAAGGCAAGCCCCGTGGCAGGCGGCACGCTCAGCTTTACCGATGCCTCCTCCGTAGCTTCGTGGGCACGCGATGCGGTCATCTGGGCATCCTCCAACGGAATAGTCACCGGCTATACGGACGGAAGCTTCGGACCCAACAAGATGGCTACCCGCGCCGAAATGGCAGCTATTCTCCAGAGATACTGCCAGTTTAAGCAGATATAAGGCTTAAAAGATAATATGATGAAGCTCCCTCCGTAATCGGGCGATGCGGCATAGAGATAAATCGGCTCTGAGCGGCTCTTTTCCGCCCATACGGAACAAAAAATCTCGGTAATACGAAAAGTGCTGCCGAGATTTTGTTATGTTGCCTGAAATATTTTGCTCTCATATCAAGCAATACACGGCATGATTAATAGTAAAGGCTGAATGATGGCAACAAGTCTGTAATAGGTGAGCAATAGACGGCTATTTTGCCTTATTTCAAGCGATTTTCCGCTATTTTTGTTCAACCGGCAAAATAACAAAAAGCATAAAAAAGTACCGAAATTAAGCTAAAATCGCTCAATTTCGGTACTTTTATGGTCCGAGTGACTGGAGTTGAACCAGCGGCCTCTTGAACCCCATTCAAGCGCGCTACCATCTGCGCTACACCCGGATTTCCAACGCCCGATTATAGTAACACAAATGCGTGATAAATGCAATAGTTATTTTAAAAAAATATTTCGGATAAACGAACGTGGAGAAAGAAATTGTGAACTTTGTTGGAAAATTGACGCTCATTTTTCTCAAAAACACCTATTTTCGTACACAAATGTGCCGAGTAGGTCTTGCTTAACAGCCGGAGTTGGAATATAATAAGCATGTAAATACCGTAAGGTGACCAATAAGAAGAAATAGGAGGATTTTGCTATGAAATGCCCTCGCTGCGGACATGAAATGACCCTCGATACCCACCGCAAGTATGCACTGAATATGTGCTATGAGTGCGGCTATATCGAAGGCAGACTCGATGACGGCCCCGGCACCGGTGCAAGCAACTATGCACGCCTCAGAGCCATGAATTTTAACGAGGCTGTAGCATTCATTTCCGGCGGTCTTGGCATCGACGAGGAGAAAGTCGCCGATTGGCTTGACAACAAGGAATGATCCATTTAAAAGCCGCTCCGACCGGAGCGGCTTTTTTATACCTTGACATTGAAATTCAGTAAGGGATGCTTTGCGCGTTTCAAAAAAGGCGGCTAAATAATGGGACGAATTGCCCGTTCAGACGCTGACGGTCATTGCTCGGCGCTTGCTCAGAACCGCGGACAAAATGTATAAATCCCTCCTGACAGGCATAGTAATGAACAAAGCCTTTCGGGAGGGATTTTAATTGAAAAAAATATCTGATAAGATCAAAAACCGCAAAGCGGCGGCATCGGCGCTGGCGCTGGTCGTTCTCACGGCGGTGATATTCTGGACGACAAACAGCCCGTCGGTCGTGGGCACGGCGGCAAGCGACAGGCAGCTTCCGATATACTGCGTTCAGCGCGACGATAAAACCGTTGCGCTGTCTTTCGATGCGGCATGGGGCAACGACGATACGCAGCAGCTTATAGATATTCTGAAAAAATACAATGTGAACGCGACATTCTTTGTCGTAGGTCAGTGGGCGGATAAATATCCCGAGTCGGTAAAGGCTCTGGCGGATGCCGGCAACGAGGTCATGAGTCATTCGGACGACCATGCGCATTTTGCGCAGCTCAGCCCCGAGCAGATAAAGACCAACATAAGCGCCTCAAACGAGAAAATAAAGAAGATCACCGGCACCGAGCCGACACTGTTCCGCTGCCCATACGGCGAGTATAACGACACCGTTATCGGCACCGTCAGCGAAATGGGTATGAGCGCCGTGCAGTGGGATGTTGACAGCCTTGACTGGAAGGGGCTCTCCGCGCAGGAGATTTCCGACAGAGTGCTTAAAAATGTGAAATCCGGCAGCATCGTTCTCTTCCACAACGCCGCCGAGAACACGCCCGAGGCGCTGCCGACCATAATAGAGACCCTGCTTGCCGACGGCTACACCATCGTTCCGGTCTCACAGATACTCCTCACCGGTGATTTCACCATCGACAACACCGGAATGCAGTGTAAGGCGACACCGAAAAGCAGCACATGAATTTAGCATAAAACCGCAGTGAGATTGTCGCTCACTGCGGCTTTTTCGGATCTGTCAGCCGAATGCCCACTGGTATGTCACGCCGAACGCCTCGCGGAGAAAATAGTTGAGCATGATGGGGAAGTAGGTCGTGTGTCCGGCAATGCCGCCGACCTCCTCACCGAGCGAATGTGCCAGCAGCTTTGCCCTGTATATGTGGTACTCGCTTGTTACCACCGCAGTGCCGCTGCCCGGATCGTCTCCGCGCGCACGGATGATGTCGAAGCTGAATTTAAGATTTTCAAGCGTTGAGGTCGCCTTATCCTCCTTTATTATGCGCTCTTGTGCGATACCCTCGCTTGTGAGCCAGTCGAACATCGCCTGAGCCTCGGAGAGATTTTCGTTGCTGCCCTGACCGCCGGAGACTATTGCCACGGCTTTCGGGTGAGCGAGCATATAATCGCGCGCGGCACGCATCCGCTCTATGAGCGAGAGCGAGGGGGTGTCGCCGTGTACGGCCGCGCCGAGCACGATTATATAATCATACCCGGTGTCCCCGTCTCCGCCGGAGGCCTTTACTATCGGTATCTCGACAATCACAAGATATATGAGTCCCGCCGCCGTAAGCGCGCACACCGTGCGCCTTATCCACGCCCTTTTGCACAAAAGCATAACGGAGGCGACGGCGGCTGTAAAGATGAGCGCATAGCCGATGAAATTCATACCTGAGAGCACGAACCGGCATACAAGCCCCATAAACACAAGCGCTGCCGGCGCGATAAGCTTTTTATTCATCGGCAAGCTCCTCCCACTGCTCGTATGCCAGCGAAAGACGCTCGCTGAGCTTGTCCTTCTCCTCACCGAGCTCCATGAGCTTCTGATAGTCGCTGGCGTTTTCCTGCTCGAGCGCTTCAATGCCGGAGATCTGCTTTTCGAGAGCGGCAATGTCTCTTTCAAGCCTTGCAAGCCGCTTTTCTTTGCTTGGTGAGCCTTTTTTCGCCGGCTGCGCGGGCTTTGAAGCCTTGCTCTCGGCCTTTGCCGCGCGCGCGAACACCTCCTGCCGCCTGAGATATTCTCTCATTTGTCCGTATGTGCCGCGGTAGTCAAGAAGCCTGCCGTTTTCGAGAAGCCATATGCGCGTTGCAAATTTCTCGATGAAGTAGCGGTCGTGCGAAACGAACAGCAGCGCCTCGGAGTAATCCGAAACGGCATCCTCCATCCATTCGCGGCTGGCAATGTCAAGATGGTTCGTCGGCTCGTCGAGGATGAGGAAGTTTATATCGCCGCCCATGATCATACACAGCCTAAGGCGGCTCTTTTCGCCGCCGGAGAGCGCGCCTACCGGAGTGAACACATCCTCGCCGCGAAAGCCGAACGCGGCAAGCCGGTCGCGCGCCTCCTGCGGCTGGCAGAGGCAGTCATACAGCATCGTGTCGAGCAGACTGCGATCTTCGTTATTGAAGCCGATTATCTGAGGCAGGTATGCCGGCCTCACCGAGGGACCGAATTTTATGCTGCCCTCGTCGGGAGCCTCCTGCCGCATTATCATTTTGACCAGCGTGCTTTTTCCGGTGCCGTTATCGCCGATGAGGGCTATCCTCTCACCGCCGGAAACAGTGAGATCAAGACCGGAAAATAGCTTTTTATCTCCAAATGCCTTGCCGACTCCGGAGCACACAAGCACCTCGTCACCGAAAAAGTCGGAGGACGAAAACCTTGCCGAAAGCTTCTTTGCCTCGGTCGGGCGTGCGGTCTGCTCAAGCCTGGCAATGCGCTTTTCCATTGAAAACGCACGCTTGTGCAGCTTGTCGTTGCCCATGAACGCCCAGAGATGCATCTGCTCGGCGGCTCTTGTGAGCTGCTCTATCTTTGCCTGATCCTTTTCATACCTTCTGAGCTTTTCCTCGAAGCGCTTCTGCCGCTCAACAACATAAAAGCTGTAGCCGCCGCTGTAAAACTCCGCCTTGCCGTCGTTTATCTCAATGCAGCGCTTTGCTGTCCTGTCGATAAAATACCGGTCATGGCTTATGAGCAGAACGGTACCCTTGAAATGCTGAAGATACTCCTCAAGCCACTCCGTCGCGCGCAGGTCGAGATGGTTCGTCGGCTCGTCGAGCAGCAGTATGTCGGTTTTTTCAAGGATCAGCCGCGCAAGGTTAACCCTCGTGCGCTCACCGCCTGACAGCAGGTCAAACGGCTGCTCGCGCATGCTCTGCGGAATGTCCAGACCGTTTGCCACGCGATTGCGGTCCGTGTCCATATCATAGCCGCCGAGGCGCGCAAAGTCGGATGACAGGCGGTCGTATTCGCTCAAAAGCCTGTCCGACTGGTTATGCTCCATTTGCTCTGCAAGCTCCTCAAGCCTGCGGGATATGGCGTAAAGCTCGCGGTGAGCGTCCTTTAAAACATCCTCTGTGGTCCAGCCCTCGGGGTAGACGGGGATCTGCGATATAAGCCCCATGCGTTTGCCGGAGGCTATTGCCACAGTACCCTCATCATAGTCTATCTCGCCCGTCAATATGCGGAACAGCGTCGTCTTTCCGCAGCCGTTATGCCCGAGAATGCCGACGCGCTCACCCTCGGCAATGTCGAAGCTGAGCCCGTCAAGTATGTTTTTACCCAATTCAAAGGACTTTACAAGCCCGTTGACGGATATGTCTGTCATTGTATTTCTCCTGTATTATTTGCTTACTGCCGTCTGCAAAACGGTATTTATAACACTGCCGGCAGCGCCCAGACCGCTGCCGCCGTTTTCAACTATGCAGACAAAGGCGTAGGGGTGCTCGTCGTCATTCAAAAAGCCTACGAACCAAGAGTGGCTTGCTTTCCCGTCACCGGTCTCGGCGGTGCCTGTTTTGGCGGAAATGTTGAGCCCGGGGAATTTACTCGTACCGTAGTGATAAATGACATTGTAGTTCATCATGGACGCGACCTTCTCGGCGGTGTCGGAGCTGACGAGGGTCGTCTCCTTATCGGAAACACCGAGCAGAGAGGGCTCAACGACCGTGCCGCCGTTTGCGTAGGCGGCGGCAAGGCGCATCATCGCGTAGGGGCACACGAGGTCGTTGTACTGACCGATGCCCGACCATGCCATAGCGGCGCTCATTGAGCTGTCCTTGTCATAATTGCCGGCGGCGGTGGATATGCCGTCGATGGTGAGCGAGGTCGTTATGCCGAGCTTTTCGGCATATTCGGCAATGATGTCGGGTCCCAGTTCGAGCGAGAGCTGCGCAAAGGCGCAGTTGCAGGAATTTGCAAGCGCCTGCTCTATGGTCTGCTCACCGTGAATGCCGGCGCAGTTTATGGAAACGCCCTTCACATTCAAGGAGCCGGTGCAGGAAAATGTGCGGTGGTAGATGTTGTCGATATTCTCCAGCGCCGCAGTGAGCGTTACAAGCTTAAATACCGAGCCCGGCACGAACGATGCGCTCAGGCAGCGGTTTATATATGCTCCGTCCGGCAGCGTGTCCGGCGGGTTGAGCGGGTCTATGGACGGAGAGGAAACCATGCACAGTACCTCGCCGGTCTTGTAGTTGCATATCATAACGGCACCGCTTCTGCCGTTCAAGGCCTCGTATGCCTTGAGATTCAGCTCCGCGTCAACGGTCAGCTGCAGATTTACATCGTCCCGCTCCTCAATGCCCGTTATAAGGCTGAAGCCGGATAGCTGACGCTGGAACGATTTGAGAGCACCGGTGCCGACATTGCCGGTATAGTCGCCGGTGAGATGGTAGCAGGCGATGCGGGTATTTGCGTCCTCCGCATATGACTTTACGCCGCTGCCCATCTTTGCGAGCACCGTGCCGTTGCGGTCGGTTATCGTGTATTCGCAGCCGGAGGTCGATTCGTCAAAATACAGCGCCCACATTTCGCCGTCCTTCACATAGCGGATGACATAAACGAAAAGTCCGACGACTATAAGCATTGCCATGAGCAGGGCGCTGAAGGCTCTTAAAGATACTTTTTTCATGCCTTCTCCTCCCGCACCTTCTTGGTCTGCGCCTCGGGCGAGCTTACAACGAAGCTTGCGCCCTTGCGCGTATCGCCGGCCTTGATAAACGCCAATAGCATCCAGCACGCAAGTACCGATGTGCCGCCGCGTGAAACAAACGGAAATGTAACGCCGGTAAACGGCAGAATGTCGACCGAGCCGAACACATTGAGCGCTGCCTGAGCCATGAACATCGTTGCGGTGGCACAGGCGGCGATGGAATAGTATGCGCTCCTGCCATGTCCGGAATTTCTGACGGCAAAGAAGGTCAGCGCGAGAATGGCAAGCACCGCGCATATTGCGACTATAAGCCCGAGCTCCTCGCACATGACCCCGAAAACGGTGTCGGTGTTTCCGGCAAAGGTGTCCTTAAGCCAGCCGTTTCCGGCGCCCTTGCCGAAGAGCCCGCCGGATGCGCCCGCCGAGAGAGCATGGGTCTGCTGATAGCCCGAATCCCAGACATCCTCCCAGATATGCCCCCATGCGGCAAAGCGCTTGGCAACATGATCCTTTATGCGCAGCATGAGAAAGCCCGCCATTCCCGCACCCGTTACGGCAAGCGCAACGGTTGCTATCGAGCCCGAACGCATGAAGGAAATGACAAGGAAGGTTATGAAGAATATCAGGGCAGTGCCGAAATCACTGCTGAACGCAAGGCAGATAACGCACAGAGCAGAGAATGCGATGAACATGATAAGGTTTTTCGTGCTGAACAGCCTGTCAAGAGTCGCGGCTCCTACATAGATAAAAGCAACCTTTACGAACTCTGAGGGCTGAACGGACAGAGAGCCTATGAATATCCAGTTTTTCGCACCGTATTTCTCGCCTCCGAACACGAGCACCGCCATGAGGATGGCGAGTGATATTATGGCCAGCGGCAGGCGCATGGTCTTTGTCCTGTCCAGATCGCGCAGCCACCAGCCGAGCACAAAAAACGCAGCCACTCCGGCGAAAACTATTATCATCTGCCGTAACATCTCGTCCGGAACTGATGAGGCGATTATCTCAAGACCGATCGAGGAGAGGAAAAACGCGAGCGTTTCCACCTCAAAGCCGGTACGCCTTATGCTGCGCATTGCAAAATAGCAGAACCACTCCAGCAGAATCAGCAGCCCGAAGCCGAGCGAAATGCCGGATATGTGCTCCTGCGAGGCCGTGCAGCACAGCTCAAGCAGCAGGAGCGCCTGAAAAACCGTCAGGAAAAGCAGTGTTGCCGCAGGGTGAACGCGCCGCCATGTCTGCGTCCTGCGGGCTTCTATGGCGTCGCGCTGCTTCTCGCTTATATCACGAAAGCGTACGCTGTTGCCGGCGAGGTTTAATATATCTCCGTCGTGCACCGTTATGCCGGTACCGTGCACCTTTTCGCCGTTTACCCAAACGCCGCCCTTTGAGAAAATGTCGAATATCCGCCAGACGCCCTTGGGGCTTCGAATAAGTACCGCGTGTACGCGGCTGACCGTCTGATACGGCAGACATATATCTGCCGAGCGGGAGCGGCCTATAAGATTTTCCCAGTGACTTATCAGCGAAACACCGTCGTCCCTGTGGATATATCCCCAGATCTCCGTCTGCGACTTGCTGCCGAGCATACTTTTCATGCATCTTACGAGCACGATTATCGCAAACAACGGCAGTACATAGGAAGCCGCCGTCACTATAGTGTCAGCCAAGCGCGTCACCTCTTTTCAATGGTGAAATTATTTAATCAGTATATCATAAATGCAGTGCATTGACAAGCGAGCCCATTTTATTTACAATGGCTTCATGGAAAACGGAAGAATTAAAAAGTGGATAGTGATTTTTGCTGCCGTGCTCATAATATGTGCCGCCGCGTTTGCGGTGCTGCGCATGACGGGGGAGCGGGGGAAGATTGCCGTTATCCGTGTCGACGGCGAGGTTTATAAAAAAATAGACCTTAACACCGTGACTGCGGCATATGACATGGAAATCGAAACGGAGTTTGGTTATAATAAGATCAATATCGCACCCGACGGGATAAGCGTCGTAGAATCCGACTGCCGCGACCATATATGCATTGCCCAGGGTAAGGTGAGTACGGCGGGAGTACCGATAGTGTGCCTTCCGCACAGGCTTACGATAGAGATAGAGGGAGGCGGCGTTGATGCCTAAGACAAAAAAGCTGGCCCTCATGGCTATGCTCACCGCCGCATCACTTATCGTTTTTGTCATTGAGGCGCAGATACCGGCTCCGGTGCCGGTGCCCGGCGTGAAGCTTGGACTTGCAAATGTCATAACGCTTATCGCAATGCTTCTGCTCGGAAGACGCGAGGCGGGGCTTATCCTTGCCGTGCGCATAGTGATGGGCAGCGTGTTTACAGGAGGCGTTTCGGCATTTTTGTTCAGCATTTCCGGCGGAGTGCTTGCATATGCAGTGATGTGCCTGACCGTAACGCGGTTCCCGCGGAAAATGCTGTGGGTAGTCAGCGCATTGGCTGCCGTTGCGCATAATCTGGGGCAGCTTGCGGCTGCAATTGTGATAACTAAGACGGCGGCGCTCATGGTGTATGCTCCGGTGCTGCTGGCCTCGGGTATAATTACCGGCGTATTTACGGGGCTTGCCGCCATGTATCTCGTCCTCCGGCTGGACAAAACGAAGCAATAGTATTATAATGTTTGTTATATAAATATTTAAATATTGATATTAGGAGTTAATTGCAATGAGCGAATGTACACACGATTGTTCCACCTGCCAGGAAAACTGCAGTGACCGGCAGGAGCAGGATATGAGCGCAAAGCTCAATCCCGCAGCAAGCGTAAAAAAGGTCATTGCCGTTGTCAGCGGCAAGGGCGGCGTAGGCAAAAGCCTTGTAACGAGTCTTTTAGCCAGCGAAATGCAGCGCCGCGGTCATCAGGCGGCGGTGCTTGATGCGGACATAACCGGTCCGTCCATTCCAAAGGCGTTTGGCATCCATGAGCACGCCCGCGGCACCGAGGATATGCTTATCCCCAGCTATTCCGACAGGGGAACGCAGATCATGTCCGTAAACCTCATCCTTGATAACGAGACCGACCCCGTCGTCTGGCGCGGACCCGTTATCGCGGGTGTAGTCACCCAATTCTGGAGCGATGTGCTTTGGGATAATGTCGACTATATGTTCGTCGATATGCCTCCCGGCACCGGCGATGTGCCGCTCACGGTGTTCCAGTCCCTTCCGGTAGACGGCATTGTTATCGTCACCTCGCCGCAGGAGCTGGTTTCCATGATAGTTGCAAAAGCGGTCAACATGGCAAAGCTCATGAATATTCCCGTGCTCGGTCTTGTTGAGAACATGAGCTACTTCAAGTGCCCCGACTGCGGCAGGGAGTATGAGATATTCGGCAAGAGCAGGGTAGAGGCTGCCGCAAAGGAATTCGGCATTGAGCACACCGCACGTCTGCCCATTGATCCCGTCATTGCAGCAATGGTCGATGCCGGCGAGGTCGAAAGCGTAAACGCCGACGCGCTCAGCGGGCTGGCGGACTTTATAGAAAAAGGAGAATAACACATGGTAATCGCAGTATCTTACAAGGATAACGAGATATTCGAACACTTCGGTCATGCCGAGATGTTCGCGGTCTATAAGACCAATGAGGACAACACCGAGATCCTTTCCAAGGAGCTTGTCGAGGTCAAGGAGACCGGTCATCAGGCGGTCGCCGACCTCATGGACAGCCTCGGTGTCGATGCCGTCATTGTCGGCAATATCGGCGTGCATGCAAGAGCCGCTCTTGCGGCATACGGTATCGTGGCATTTGCCGGCTTCTGCGGAAATGCAGACGATGCGGCAGAGCTCATGATGCACGGTCAGCTTCCGTACCTGTCCGATGAGGGCGGCTGCGGCGGCGGTGGCTGCTCCGGCTGCTCCGGCTGCGGCGATCACAGCCATGAGGACGGCGAGGACTGCGGCTGTGGGTGCGGCTGCCACTGAGCAAAAAGTAATCGGTATATGAAAAAAACCAGCTGTATAGCTGGTTTTTTTCATGCTTAAATCATTTTACTATCGCGTTCTGCGCGACCCACTCTCCCCATTTCTTGTATGAGGCTCCGTCGACATGTATGCCGTCGGAGGTGAGGTCTGAGGACAGCGTGCCGTTCGCGTCGTCGAAAATATCATTGCATTCAAGGTAGAATACCGTTTCGCCGTCGGCAAGGGTTTTTGTATAATCGTTGAGATTGTTGAGATTGGTGTTGTTCACAGCCGTGCCGCGTGCATCCTGCGTTGCGGAAACGTGGAGGTTTGACATGATATAGATTATGGCATCCGGCTGAGCCTCGCGCAGACGGGACACGAGATTGGAGTAGGTCTGCTTGAGCGCCTCTACCGATCCGCCTATATCGTTTATGCCGAGCATGACATATATCTTGCCGAAGGTCCGGCTCTGCAAAAGAGCGGGCAGCGTAGTGCTGCCGACACCGGAAACATCGGCGGTTGTGGTAAACGCACCCGTAAGGCTAAGACCGACGGTCGTAAAGAAGGTGGCATCCTCAAGCGTGCCCATCATCTCTATACCGACCATGCGTGAGTCACCGATGAACAGGGCGTCCTTGAAATAACCGTCGGGGGCAGCGGTGAACTGGAGCGGTGTGGGAGTGGGCTCCGGAGTAGGCTCAAGGCTTGCCGAGGGTTGGCTGCTCTGCTCCGCTTCGCTTGGGCCGTCCGGCTCAAGCTTGTTTTGCAGGCTTACGCAGATAAGCGCTATGAGCACGATTATAAGAACAAATGCAATTACTGCGATGATCTTCTGAGTTTTGTTCATTGTGGCATCTCCGTTTCAAAATGTAAAAAGCATTGGACGACACTGAATTATATGTGCCGTCCGCAGCGATCATTCGTCGAGCAGCTTCACCTGAAGCTTTACGGGATTGTGGTCTGAATACACAAAGCCCTCGTCAAGGGTCTTCACCGAAACGAGCTCGACATTGGGCGACAGGATAAAGCCGTCTATCGAGTAATACTGGGTGTTCTCCGTGTCGGAGGGATCGTAGGGCTGATTGAGAAGACGGCAGCTCGGAGTTTCAAGGTCGTATGCAAGAGTCCAGCCCTCGGGCATTATGTCATCGGAGAGCACGCCCGGCTCCCACAGATCCTTGTGAGTGTTGGGATATTTGTCGAGCCCGCCGGGGAAGATCTGATTGAAGTCGCCGCCGGCAATAACATAGTTGCCCTTTTCATACTCCGACTGGATGAACTCGCGCAGCTGCTTGGTCTGGGCAATCTTACCCTCACCGTCGTCGTAGGCCTCAAGATGGAGGTTAACGATTACAAGCTTGCTTGAGCTGCCGGATATAGGCAGATAGCTCACCAGCAGGCAGCGCTTGAGGTTTGCCATACTGACCGGCCAGTCAAACGGGCAGGGCAGGGATATGCGCTCGGCAGAGTCCATATCGAATATCGTGGTCGTGAGCAGACCGCTGTTGACCCTGCCTATCGGCGGCAGGGGATACGGTACAAATTTGCAGGAGTAGTTGAACGCGTAGGCACTGTTGTGAATGCCCAAAACATCGCTCTCATCCTTGCCGTAGGTTCGGGAGGAGTCCTTATCGACCTCCTGAAGCATGAATATCGAAGCAGGGTACTCGTCGGAGTACAGAGTCTTGTATATGCCCAGAAGCGAGGCGGAAACCGTATCCTGATCGGCGGAGGCAACATTCGTGCCGCCGTCCATGAAGAAATCGGAGTCCTTGCCGAGCCCGGCATAGCCGATGTTCCAGCTCATCACCGTGATCTCCTGACCGAGGAAGGGTGAAATGTTGCTGACCTGAGAGTTGTTTTCTATCTTGACATCCGTCACATCTCCGGGCTTGAATTCCGTAACGGACAGCCAGAGAATGAATGCCGCTGCTACGAGCAGTACAACGCCTAAAATTATAAGAAGCGTTTTCAGAAGCTTTTTTGCCATATGCGCCTCACCTCACCGTAACATACTAACACAGCGCTCTGCCTTATTCAAGAAAATTCGCCTAAGTGTGCGCTAAACGAACAAATTTGAGAGATTGTGTCTTGCTATGAGGCGGCGTTTAGCGTATAATTCAGAAGAAATTGTCTGACGGAGGCGAAGCGATGAATTACGAAACGATAAAATGCAGCGATCCGGAGCTTTACGGAGCGATGAAGCAGGAGCTTCAGCGCCAGCGCGACCATATTGAGCTTATAGCGTCGGAAAACTTCACGAGCCGCGCTGTTATGGAAGCAATGGGCAGCCATCTTACAAATAAATACGCAGAAGGCTATCCCGGTGCGAGATACTATGGAGGATGCGAGTATGTTGACATTGTCGAGCAGCTTGCCATAGACAGGGCAAAGGAGCTTTTCGGAGCCGAGCACGCGAATGTGCAGCCCCACTCCGGCTCACAGGCGAATGTGGCGGTGTACCTTGCGCTTTTGAAGCCGGGCGATACCATTCTCGGCATGGATCTGAGCCACGGCGGTCATCTGACCCACGGCTCGAAGGCGTCAATATCCGGCAAGTATTTTAACGCCTGCTTCTATGGTGTCGATCCTCAGACCGAGACCATAGATTACGAAAAGGCGATGCAGACGGCCGGCGAGTGCAAGCCCAAGCTCATAATTGCCGGAGCGAGTGCATATTCGCGTATCATAGATTTCAAGAAAATGCGTGAGATAGCCGATGAGGTCGGCGCATATCTCATGGTCGATATGGCACATATCGGCGGACTTGTCGCCGCCGGAGTGCATCCGAGCCCCGTGCCGTATGCCGATGTAGTCACCAGTACGACTCACAAGACACTCAGAGGTCCGCGCGGAGCGATAATACTCTGCAAGGATGAGCTCAGGAAAAAGATAAACAGCGCCGTTTTCCCCGGAACTCAGGGCGGACCGCTCATGCATATCATAGCAGGCAAGGCAGTGTGCTTTAAAGAGGCGATGAGCCCCGAGTTTAAGCAGTATCAGCGCCAGACCGTAAATAATGCCGCCGTGCTTGCGCAGACGCTTGCCGAGGGCGGCATCCGCCTTGTGTCCGGCGGAACGGATAATCACCTCATGCTGGCCGACACAATGAGTCTCGGACGCACCGGAAACGAGGTTCAGGAGCTTCTTGACGCAGCACACATAACCGCAAATAAAAATTCTATCCCGTTTGACAAGCAGCCGGTGAAACTCACGAGCGGTATGCGATTCGGCACTCCCGCCGTGACCACCCGCGGCATGGGAGAGACCGAAATGCGCGAGATCGGCAGAATGATCGTGCGCATCATAAACGAGGGCGAATCAGCCGTAGGCGATGTAAAGCAGCAGGTGCTCGATATATGCGCGCGCTTTCCGCTTTATCCCGATATGGAAATGTGAGCTGAAATGAACAAGCCGTCTCTGAATGTCCTCGGATGCTATATCCTCTGGGGACTGCTTCCGGTGTTCTGGAAGCTCCTCGCCGGCGTAAACTCCGCATATGTTCTTGCACAGAGAATAGTTTTTTCTTTTCTGTTCTGCTTCGCCGCCGTGCTTATCAAAAAACATGGCGAGGAGCTGAAAAGGATAGTCCATGATAAGAGCGAGTGCCGCAGATTCATCCTGTGCGGTCTGCTCATTTCATCCAACTGGGGAGTCTATATCTTTGCCGTCGCAACGAACAGAATACTTGAGTCGAGCCTTGCCTATTACATAAATCCGCTGTTTTCGGTGCTTATCGGCGCAATATTCTTCAAGGAAAAGCTGAGCACACTGAAATGGCTGAGCGCAGCGCTTGCTCTGATCGGCGTGAGCATCTCGATAGTAAGCTACGGCACCGTTCCGTACATTGCAATCGTCATAGCCGTGACCTTTGCACTGTACAGTGCGATAAAAAAGGGAGTGAGCGCCGACAGTGAAACATCCATGTGCATAGAAACAGCAGCAGTCCTGCCCATAGCGGTCGCATTCATAATATATGCGCAGCTTTCCGGCTTTACGACATTTGCGTCGCTCAGCGTGTCCGAAATGCTGCTGCTGGCGGCAACGGGGCCAGTTACCTCAATACCGCTCATGCTGTTTGCAAAGGGCATAAAGAGCACATCCATCATTACCTCCGGCATACTTATGTATGTTAACCCCACGCTCCAGCTCCTCGTCGGCGTTCTCATATACCATGAGGCATTCACAAGGACAAATGCAATAACCTTTGTCTTCGTATGGGCGGCGGTAATATTGTTTGTATATGACAGCCTAAGAAAGCATAAGGAAAAAACGGCAGGTCGATGACCTGCCGTTCTTGGCTTTTATATTAAATTTTCTTCCACTTTGCGCCGTTCGGAATGTCGGTAACTTCGATTCCCTGAGCCTTCAGCTCATCGCGGATGCGGTCGGCCTCAGCGAAATTCTTCGCCTTCTTCGCCGCTGCGCGTGCCTTGAGAAGCTCCTCGACGGCTGTATCCGCCTCACCGCTTTCGGATATGACGGTAAACTCCGCGCCGCCGGAAACGGACTGCTTTTTAAGCTCCTCGCGGCGGGCATTTGCCCGTTCAATAAGGCTCAGGCTCAGCACCCTGTCAAAATCCGCGATGGCGGCAAGCTTTGTATCGTCATTTGTATCGTACTTGAGCACATCGTACAGCGCCGTCACCGCAAGCGAGGTGTTCAGGTCGTTATCGAGTGCCGCTACGAATTTTTCCTTTAGAGCGCTGAAGGCAGCTTCATCCACAGGCTCTCCGGCGGGCTTGAGCGCGGCAATGCGGTTGATGAGCTTGTTGTATGTGCCCTGCGCATTGTCGAGATTCTCCCACGAGAAAACGAGCGATTTGCGGTAGTGGCTCTGCAGGCAGAACAGACGGTAAGCAAGTGGGTCATAGCCCTTCTCCTCAAGCAGCGAAACGGTGAGGAATTCGCCCTTTGACTTGCTCATTTTGCCGGAGTTGGTGTTCAGGTGCAGAACATGCATCCAGTAGCTGCACCACTTGTGACCGAGGTAGGATTCCGACTGCGCGATCTCATTGGTGTGGTGCGGGAAGGCGTTGTCGATGCCGCCGCAGTGAATGTCGAGATCGTCGCCGAGATGCTTCATGGATATGCCGGAGCACTCGATGTGCCAGCCGGGGTAGCCCACGCCCCACGGAGAGTCCCACTTGAGCGCCTGATCCTCAAACTTTGACTTGGTAAACCAAAGAACGAAGTCGTTCTTGTTGCGCTTGTTCGTGTCCTCCTCAACGCCCTCGCGCACGCCGACATCCAGATCCTCGGCGTTGAAGTCGTTGAAAATATAGTAGCGTTCGAGCTTGGAGGTGTCAAAATACACATTGCCGCCGGCAAAGTAGGCATAGCCGGTGTCCATGAGCTTTGTGATTATCTTTATATATTCGTCGATGCAGTTGGTCGCGGGCTCGACTACATCGGGGGTCTTTATGTTGAGCTTTGCGCAGTCGGAAAAAAATGCGTCGGTGTAAAACCTTGCAATGTCCATTACGGACTTGTGCTCGCGCTTTGCACCCTTGAGCATCTTATCCTCGCCCTCATCGGCGTCGCTGGTGAGGTGCCCGACATCGGTGATATTCATGACGCGCTTGACATTATAGCCGACATAGCGCAAATGCTTTTCGAGAATATCCTCCATGATATACGATCTGAGGTTTCCGATGTGCGCATAGTGATACACCGTAGGACCGCAGGTGTACATTTTAACTATATCGGGATGATTGGGGACGAAGTCCTCTTTTTTTCTTGTTGCGGAATTATAAAGCTTCATGTTCTGCTCCTTTTAAAATAATAAAGCCTCCCATGGTTTTACCCATGAGAGGCGTAGTTTTACGCGGTTCCACTCTCTTTTGTAGCTCAAAAGGACCTTAACGCGGTCTTACGCGGAGGCATTTCCTACTCCGAGGCTCCCGGACGCATTTCCTTCGCTTTCCCGCAGCAATGATCTCAGCCAATGTCAAAGCCTCTCTGAGCGGGCAGGGGAGAAGTACTTCTTCCGTTCAACGCCAATAGAATATTACCATCGGGTGCCCGGTATGTCAAGCGCAGTGCTTGAAAACACCGATGTTTTTAACGAAGTATTCAATGCCGGAATACAGCGTGGTAACGAGTATCAGTACCCAGCATACAACGGATACGGTCTCCGGCGCGGGGAACCATGGCTGTGTTGCGATTATAAGTATACCGAGGGCAACCATGGTAACGCCGGTCTTTATTTTGCCCGACCATGCCGCAGCGATCACGATGCCCTGCTCGACCGCGAGCAGCCTCAGACCGGAAACGCCGAACTCACGAAGCAGCACGAGTGCCACCACCCAGCCGGGCATGAGCCCGACCTCAACGAAATAGCACATTGCCGCCAGCACGAGCATTTTATCTGCCAGCGGATCCATAAACTTGCCGAAATCGGTCACAAGATTGTATTTTCTCGCGATCCTGCCGTCGGCGAGATCACTCAGGCATGCAATTATGTAAACCGCAAGCGCCCAGTACGGGAGTTCTGTATACAAAAGCAACATGAAAATCGGAACAAGAATTATCCTGCCTATCGTTATCTTATTGGGTGTGTTCATGATCGTTCCTCCTCGCCGATAAGGTTTCCGTCATCGGAAACCGCGGTTATGTGCACGGGTACTATCTCACCCTCGCCGCCATTGCCGCTGAAATATACAAGCCCGTCTATATCCGGTGAATCGTAGCAGCTCCTGCCTGTCCATTGTCCGTCCCCGCTGCATTCGGTACATATGACAGGCAGGGTTTTGCCGACAAGCGATGCCGCAAAGTCGTCCATTATGCGCGCCTGAATGTCCATGATGAGCTCGGCACGCCGCTGAGCCTCCTCAGAATCGCAGTGCTCCATACCTGCCGCTGGAGTGCTCTCCTCGGGAGAGAAGGGGAAAACGCCGGCGCGCTCGATCTTAGCCTCGCGCAGAAATTCGCACAGCTCCTCAAACTCCGCCTCGCCCTCGCCGGGCAGACCGGCTATGAGGCTTGTCCGCAGCACCAGACCGGGTATGCGCTGCCTCAGCGTTTTGAAAAGCTCACGGATGTCGTCTCCGGTACCGTGACGGTTCATTGTCCTGAGAATTTTGTTGTTTATATGCTGAATGGGAATATCCAGATACTTTACTATTTTGGGATTTGACGCTATCTCGTCGATGAGCTCATCGTCAAACTGGTCGGGATAAGTATAGTGCAGCCTTATCCACTCAACGCCGTCTATCTCCGCTATTTTGCGGCACAGCTCCGCGAGCGAGCGCTTGCCGTAAAGGTCAGTGCCGTAGCGCGTTATGTCCTGAGCAATAACGATGATCTCCTTAATTCCGTGGTCTGCAAGATCACGCGCCTCCTCAAGGACATTTTCCATTTCTCTCGAGCGGTATCTGCCGCGGATAAACGGTATCGCGCAGAACGCACAGAAGTTATCGCAGCCCTCTGCTATGCGCAGATATGCCCACGAGGGACCGGTGCTCACAACGCGGGGGATCTCGTCGACCGGCGCGCTGTTGTCGGCAAAAAGACTCACCGGCTTTTCTGCGAACACCGCGTCCACCGCCGGAACTATATCGCCGAAGCTGCCGACGCCGAGTATGGCATCCACCTCCGGGAGCTCCTCGGTAACGGCGGCGCGATAGCGCTCCGTGAGGCAGCCGGTGACGATTATCTTGCCGAGTCTGCCCTCCGACTTGAGCTGCGCCATTTCGAGAATGGTGTCTATCGCTTCGCTTTTTGCCGCGTCAATAAAGCCGCAGGTATTTATGATGACGGCATCCGCACCGTCCGGAGAAGGGGCGAGCGCATAGCCTGCCTCGCTGAGTAGATACAGCATCTGCTCGCTGTTTACGAGGTTTTTTGCGCAGCCCAAAGATATTAGGGCAACAGTTTTGTCCATCAGAGTTCACCTTGAGTATCAAATTCGTTTAGGGCGCTTCTTATCTGCTCCCACGAGTAACCGCGCCGGAAAAGAGCGTCGGAGACCTTTTTGACCTGAGCCCGATCGGTCGGATCGGTAAGCCTTGTGCGCAGGAAGCGCGCAAGATATTCGTCCTGCTCCGGCATCTGCTCGAGTGCAGGGCCCCACATTTCGCGCGGAACGCCGTGCCGCCGGAGCTCCTGCTTTATGCGCACCTGACCGTAGCCCTTGGCGGCATAGTGCCGCACGACGCTGCCGGCATATTGCTCATCGTTGATGAGCCCCATTTCGCACAGCCAGTCGGCGCATGCCTCGGCATTTTCGGGAGCCTCGCCCTTTTCGACGAGCCGCCTGCGCATCTCCTCGCGGGACATGGGCCGCGTGTTTATTATCCTCAGCGCGCGGGCTTTGGCAAGCGATAGGGCAGAGGCGCACACGAGCTCACTGTATGCCTCGCCGCTCAGATCCATTCCGGAGTGTAGGAAGCGCTCGGTAATTATTCCCAGAGTTGTCTTGAGCTCAGGGGCATCGTCGAAAACGAGCGTGAACCGCTCCGGAGAGGTCTGCTTTATTTCACAAAGCCGCACCGTGCTCAGCCTTCAAAATCATCGGCGCTTATATCCACCGCGCGTCCGGCTGCCTGGGCCGCCTTGCGTGCCTGCGGAGCCATCAGCTTGTAGGCATTATCGCGTATCTGCTGCTCGATATTTGCGCATATCTCGGGATTTGAAAGCAGATATTCCTTCACGGCATCTCTGCCCTGAATGCGCTGCTCGCCTACGGTGAACCATGCACCGGCCTTGTCGATTATCTCAAGCTTAACGCCGAGATCGACTATCTCGCCGACCTTGGATATTCCCTCGCCGTACATGATATCGAACTCAGCCTCCTTGAACGGGGGAGCGCACTTGTTCTTTATGACCTTGGCCCTCGTGCGGTTGCCTATCATTTCGCCGCCGACCTTGAGGGTCTCGATTCGGCGGACATCTATGCGCACGGAGGCGTAGTATTTAAGCGCAAGACCGCCGGGGGTAGTCTCGGGGTTGCCGTACATAACGCCGATCTTCTGACGAAGCTGGTTTATGAATATGACGGTACAGCCGTTTTTCGAGATACAGCCGGCAAGACGGCGCATTGCCTGCGACATCAGCCTCGCAAGAGCGCCGACGACGGAGTCGCCCATTTCACCCTCAAGCTCTATGCGGGGGATAAGCGCCGCAACGGAGTCAACGACGACGACATCAACTGCGCTTGAACGGACAAGACTTTCGGTTATGTCGAGCGCCTGCTCGCCGGTGTCCGGCTGGGAGATGAGCAGACTGTCTATGTCAACGCCGAGCGCACGGGCATATGCCGGCTCGAGCGCATGCTCAACATCTATGTATGCCGCCTCGCCTCCGGCCTTCTGAGCCGCGGCGACGACATGCAGGGCAAGCGTCGTCTTGCCCGATGCCTCAGGACCGTAGATCTCGATGATCCTTCCCTTGGGAACGCCGCCTATGCCGAGCGCAAGGTCAAGCGAGAGCGAACCCGTGGAAAGAGCCTCGACATTCACGGGAATATCGTCGCCCAAACGCATTATGGCGCCCTTGCCATAATTTTTTTCTATCTGTGCAATGCAGGTCTCAAGCGCCTTTTTCTTGTCGCCGGCCTGCGAGTGAGTCGAGATGGGAGCCTTCTTCTTATCTGCCATTTAGTTCACCTCATGTATAGTCAAAATTCGTTTTTCCATTTGCCGATGACAACGCGGTCAAAGCCAAGAGTGTCCTTGCGGGTATCCACCGAAACGAATCCCGCGTGCAGCAGCATCCTGCCGACATCCTCTGCCTGACCCTCGCCGACCTCGAACATCATAAGTCCGTTCGGGCGCATCGTTATTGTCCAGTATTTTATTATCGCCCTGTAGAAATCGAGCCCGTCCTCGCCGCCGTCGAGCGCGGTCATCGGCTCATAGTCGCGCACCGAGCAGTCAAGCTCTATCAGCTCAAACGAGGGAATATACGGCGGGTTTGATACTATGACATCAAAGCTTCCGATGCTCATAGGCGGCCATGTGGTAGCGTCGGCGTTCATGGGGATTATCCGCGATGTGAGCTTATTGTCCTTAATGTTCTTCCGGCACACCTCAAGCGCCGAGGGACTTATATCCGCCGCAACTACTCTCGCGGCCGGCAGCTCATGTGCCAGCGCGCAGGCAATGCAGCCGCTTCCGCAGCACAGATCGAGTATCCTGCCCTTCATGCCGAAGCCCTTTATGGCTTCTATGGCGGCATCGACGAGTATCTCGGTATCCATGCGCGGAATGAGAACATCCGGAGTTACCGTCATGGGCAGACCGTAAAACTCCCACGAGCCGGAGATATATGCAAGCGGTTCACCGTCTAAACGGCGCCGTATCATATCGTCAGCGCGCTGCTCTATTTCGGTAGAAGTGTAAAGATACATATCGCGCATAAGCTGCTCTGTGGTCTTTCCGGCTGCCGCGGCAAGGAGAATGCGGGCCTCAAGGCTGTAGGCTTCAACGCCCTTTTCCCTGAGCATATTCCTCACCGAAAAGTAAATATCATTGTATGTCTTTGGCATTTTCCATGGTCCTTACCAGGCATCGCTGCCTTTTTCTTCGGGGATGACGAGCTCAAGCGCGCGTATTGCGCACTCTATCATATCGTCGTCGGGCTCATTTGTGGTTATGCGCTGGAACTGCTTGCCCGGCCACGAGAGAATCCTTGAGCATATATTGTCGTGCCGTCCGACCCAGCGGTTCAGCTCATAGCTCACGCCGACTATGAGCGGGAGCATGAGAAACTTCAGCGCCATCCTCAGCAGAGTGTCCGAAACATGGATAAACGAGCCGGCGAGTATACTTATTATAATAACAACGAAAATAAAGCTCGTTCCGCATCTTGGGTGCAGCCTTGGCTGCGGACGGACATTCTCAACCGTCAGCGGCAGACCCTTTTCATAGCAGAATATCGTTTTGTGCTCGGCGCCGTGATACGAAAACAGACGCTTCATATCCTTCATTTTTGAACACAATATCAGATAAACAAAGAATATGACGAGCTTGAGGATACCCTCAAGCAGGGTACGCCAGTAAAAATCGGACTTCACGGCGGGGAACAGACCGACTATGAAGGTTGGCAGAAATAGAAACAGAAAAAGCGAAAGCGCAATGCCCAGTACAACGGCTATGCCGATAATTAGCTTCTGCGCAGTCTCGCCGGAAAAGTGGTTTTCTATCCACTGGTCTATCTTGTCCGGCTCCTCCTGCATGTCCTCGGGAAGCTGCTCGGCGGAGAACGAAAGCGCCTTAACACCGTTTATCATCGAGGATATGAACGCCGCAACTCCGCGGATAAGCGGAAGTGCGAGTACGGGAGATTTTTCCTTGAGAGGAATGACCGGCTCTACCTTTTCGACCATTTCACCCGAGCCACGGCATACGACAGCGCGCTTGCCGGGGCCGAGCATCATTATGCCCTCTATGAGCGCCTGACCTCCGATGGAGGTCTTGAACGCCGTTGAGCTGTTATCTTTGTCTGACATTTATCTACCTCAGTTTTCCGAAATCGGCAGGATTATTTTTGCAAGGCAGCCGCCGCCCTCGGCATTTGAAATGTCGAGTCTTCCGCCGTGACGCGTTACTATCTCGTCGCAAACGGCGAGACCGATGCCGCTGCCGCGGTTTTTTGAGCTGCCCTTGTAGAATCTGTTTTTGACGAACGGAAGCTCGTTTTCGGGAATACCGTGCCCGTAATCGCGGATGCAGATCACAACGCTGTCATTTTCAAGAGACAGCGAGACCTCCGCCTTACCGCCGTCGCCGCCGTGCTTTGCGGCGTTATCCAGCAGGTTTAAAAACACCTGCTTCAGGCGCTCGGGGTCGCCGGAAATGAGCGGGATATCGTACTCGGGAGGTATGTAGCTGACCTCAATGCCCGCCTCGCTCATAAGATTCCCGTAGGTATACAGCGAATCCTCCAGCTCGGCTGCAATGTCAACGAGCTCTATGCGCAGGTTGAACCGGCCGTCCTGAATGCGGGTAAACTCCAATAGATCGGCTACCATACCCGTGAGTCTTTCGGCTTCCTTTGAAATTATCTTGACGCCGCGCAGAGAATCTCCCTTGACGGCGGGATCGTACTGCAGCGTTTCGCTCCAGCCGAGTATTGCGGTAAGCGGAGTGCGCAGCTCGTGCGATATCTGTGATATAAACTCCGAGGTTGCCTTGTCCGAGCGGGCGATTTTTGCGGACATACGGTTTATGTCGTCGGTGAGTCTGCTGATCTCGTTATCGCCGACCGACGGCACCTGCGCACCGTAGCTTCCGCCGGCAATATTCTTCGCGTTTTCCGAAAGCGCCTTTATCGGCTGTGATACAAAGTGGCGAAACCAGACATTGACACATATTATGTATGCGCCTATTATGACCGCTATCATGATGGCCGGAGCGATAAGACCATGCGCCAAGAACACGATAAGGCACACGATAAGTATGACCGCCGCTATGCTTGATGCAAGCAGCTGCCATTTAAGGCTTTTAAAAAACATTTAACACTTCCAAGGGATAGATTATCAATAGCCCCACTTGTAGCCGAAGCCCCAGACGGTGGTGAGATATTCGGGCTCGGTCGGGTCAGCCTCGATTTTAATACGCAGGCGGCGGATGTTCACATCAACGGTTTTTAATTCGCCCGAGAAGTCCTCGCCCCACACCGCCTTGAGAATGTCTTCTCGAGACATGGCCTTTCCCGGGTTTTCCATAAAAAGCTTCATCAGCAGATATTCTATCTGTGTGAGCTTCAGACGCTTGCAGTCCTTTTCCAGAGTGCGGTTGCGGGTGTTGAGCAGAAAAGGCCCGCTTGATATTTCATAGCTGGGCTTATCGCCAGCGTCGTTGCCGAGACGCCTTACGAGAGCATCCACTCTTGCGGTGAGCTCCGCGGGGGAGAAGGGCTTGGTGACATAATCGTCGGCGCCGGTCATAAGTCCCGTGACCTTGTCGATCTCCTGACTTTTTGCGGTGAGCATGATTATGCCGATCTTGGAGCCTGAGGCGCGGATGCGCCGGCAGACCTCAAAGCCGTCGATATCGGGCAGCATGACATCGAGAAGAGCCAGACTTATGTCCGGGTTTTTCTCAAGCAGGCTGAGTGCGGTCATGCCGTTTTCGGCTTCGATAGGCTCATATCCGTTGCGGCGGAGGTTAATTACCACAAAACTGCGGATATTCGGTTCGTCCTCAAGTACGAGTATCTTTTTCATGGTTTTGCCTCTTTCTTATAAGTTTACAGATTTACATTTAAATATTGTAACATACAATTTTCAATTTTGGTAGTACTTACGGCGAAAAAATGTAAAGCGGGAACAAAAAATTACATGAATATTGGCAGCTCACACTTGAATAATACAAAATTATAAGTTATAATACCCATGCTGTACGATAAGCCGGTGTGTTGGAATTGGTAGACGAGGCGGACTCAAAATCCGTTGGGCTAATACCCCGTGCGGGTTCGACCCCCGCCACCGGCACCACGCCGCCGCAAGCATTATGAAGCTTGCGGCGGCTTTTGCATGTCTTCATGTCAGAAAACAGCTTCAAATAATATCCTCCCGCCGGCTATATCATGAACACGTCGCCGTATGGGTATGGACTGCCGCTTTCGGACACCATCCATTCCTTGAATGCCGGTACATCACGCACGGTCATTCCGGATATTCTCGTTATCCCATACCGCATTATTTCGGGACAAAGCGGTGCGGACGGACCTATAACGACCGTTTCCGCATTTTTTGAGAGCTCAAGCAGCCTCGGGAGAGTCTTGTTTATCGCGGCGCTGGCAGTGATAATAACAATGCCGCACTCCGGCAGAATATACTCGCAGGCGGGATCGGGATAGTCTCCGGACTTTGGCTCACGCTCAATTATGTAAACCGATTCCGCTCCTCGGAGAGCGTCCGGCTGGAGCTTCAGGTGCCCTATGAGTGCGATTTTTCTGCCCTCGACCGCCATGCCCTGAGTGCAGCTTTTATCATATCCGCAGCCGGCACCCAGCCCGGCTGAACGCTCGCGAGTGTTGTAAAAGGCGTTTATCACAGCCATGCCCTCGGATGCCTCCTCAAGATTCCAGGAGCGCACGGCCTGCGCCGCATCGCGCGCGCCGAGCCCCTCAAGAGAGTCAAACCTCCGCTGCACCGTTGCTGTCGGATTGCGCAGAGCTATGCCGAAGCGGCCGTCGCTCAGCTCCGCTGCGGTCCATGTGAGCCCGTACATTACGGTACTTACGGTAAGATCACCGTCGATGCCGTCTATAAGCGTGTCATAAAGATCCATATATCCAACCTCCGTGCCCGCTCATTATATCACCGCTTGCGCCCGCATATCAAGTAATGTTATAATGGGCGAGGAGGTATGACCGATGATATTTGATACTCATGCGCATTATGACAGCGGTGCGTTCAGCGCCGACCGCTTTGATATACTTGCCTCAATGCCGGATAACGGCGTGGGGCTTATCGTTGATCCGGGCTGTGACCTTGAAAGCAGCCGTCAGGCGGTAGAGCTTGCCGAGCGGTTCAGCTTTGTTTATGCCGCCGTCGGCTGGCATCCGGAGGATATTGACAAGCTGACACCGGACGGGATGCGCGAGCTTGAAAGGCTTGCAGAGCATCCGAAATGTGTTGCCATAGGAGAGATAGGTCTTGATTATTATTGGGATGCCGGGCATAAGCAGGAGCAGAAGGAGCTGTTTTGCAGGCAGATCGAGCTTGCACTGCGCCTCGATAAGCCCATTATTGTCCATGACCGCGAGGCGCATGGCGACAGCCTTGAGACGGTGTGCCGCTATCCGGAGCTGCGGGGCGTGTTCCACTGCTTTTCCGGCAGCACCGAGATGGCAGCCGAACTTTTGAAGCGCGGCTGGTACCTCGGCTTTGACGGACCGATAACATATAAAAATGCACGCAAAGCCATCGAGGTGCTCGAAATGTGCCCCCTTGACCGCATTGTTATCGAGACCGACAGCCCGTATCTCACACCGGTGCCGAACCGCGGTAAAAGAAATGACTCAACGCAGCTTCGCCATGTGACGGCGAGGATAGCCGAGGTGAAAGGGATGAGCGCAGAGGAGATCGAACATCTGACGCTTGAAAACGGCAGGAGACTTTTCGGATTGGAGGGCGTTTGATGTATAAGCCTGAGATAATATTGCAGGGGGCTCCGAACGCACGCGACCTCGGCGGCATCCTAACGCGCGGCGGACGGGAAATATGCAGAAACCGTCTCATCCGCAGCGGCATGCTCTCAAGCCTGAACGATGCCGATGTAAAATACCTTGAGAGCGTAAATCTGAAAGCCATAGTCGATTTCAGAACGGGCACCGAGCGTAACCAAAAGCCCGATCGCGTAATAAGCAGTGCCGAGTACATCGTCTGTCCCATACTCGAGGACAAGGCGGAGGGTATAACCAGAGATAAGCCCGAAACGGAGGATGAGGAGGCACGGCGCACCGTTAAAATGGCGCAGCGGCTCATGCCGCGCGGCGGAAACGGCGCCGAACAGATACGCTCACTGTATCCTATCATGGTCACTGCCGAGCACTCGGTCGCGCATTACCGGAGGTTTTTCGAGATACTGCTGAGCCGTGAGACCGGTGCGCTGCTGTATCACTGCACCATGGGCAAGGACAGGGTGGGTGTTGCGACTGCGCTGCTGCTCACCGCGCTCGATGTACCGCACGAGCAGATATATGACGATTATCTCATTACCCGTGAGCGCTGTGCTGCCGGCACCGAGCGACTCGTTGCCAACTGCCGGAGGTATACGGACGATGAGCCTACGCTCAGGTTCATACGCGAGCTCGACACCGTCCACGAAAGCTACCTCGATGCCGCCTTCGATGCAATAACCGAGCGGTACGGCAGTGCCGGAGCATTCCTGAGATGCAGACTCGGACTCGATGACGAAAAGTTAGAGCGCTTAAAGTATTTATATACGGAATGATAATGAATAAAAAGCCGCCACGAGGCGGCTTTTTCAATTGCTTTAATCGTTCAGATATTCGGAATAGCAGTTCAGGGTGAGGCATCCGGAAAGCTCCGTTAGTATGGTCTGCATATCGGTATTGCCGTACACGGCCTCGGGAGCCGACAGACCGCGCTCGGGCTGAGTGTCATACGAGAGCATTACGCGCACCGATGTACCCAGATCCTCGCCTCTGCTTTCGACTATGACGGCACCGCCGTGCAGCTCGGCAATGCCCTTTGCCACCGCAAGCCCGATACCGGAGCCCACCGGATGTGTGAGGCATTCTCCGTACTTATACCGGGCGAACACGAATGCCAGCTCATCGGCCTCAATGCCTATGCCGTTGTCGTCAACGCCCAGAACAAGATTGCTGTCGGTGCGCAGCAGCGACACCGAGATCCTGCCGCCGCGCCGGCAATTGAGTATGCTGTTTGACAGCAAATTGAGCACAAGTCTGCTCACCAGCTCTCTGTCGGCGACTATCCGCATGTGATCCTCTGCATGGAGGGAGATATTTATATCCTGCTTTTCCGTCAGCAGAGAAGCGGTATCTATAATGCCGCGGCACAGCTCGGTAATGTCCATGGGGCGCGGATGAAAAGGCAGCGTACCTGCGGCTATGCCGGAAAGCGTGCCGAGATTGTCCAACGCGCGCTTTATTCTGCAATAGCTGCGGTTGAGCGTGCTTACATATTCCGAGAGCCTGTCGTTTGCAATATCCTCGGCGATAACGGATATGCACGAGGCGGCAAATTTTATATTCGACATACTCGAGCGCAGGCAGGACAGAACTGCCTCGCACGGCTCGGTCTGGGGCACCTCATATGATATGACATATATCCTCAGCCCGTTTGCCGACGACACCTTAACCGTGCAGTTCTTGCTGCCGATGAAGGCAGTGGATATAAAATTATCCGCCTGATTGTTTGATATATGCGAGGGCATGAGCGTATCCAGCCGCATGCCGGAGCAGTCCTTACCGGCAAGCCTGACGGCGGCAGGATTCATATACAGTATTTTTGTCCGGCGCGAAACCGCCACCGGTTCACTGAGCATTGAAAATGCGGTTGATAACAGGTCCTTATCCGCCATATCGTCCACCTCACAACAAATTACGGCATTATTTTATCAAAAACAAGCATATTATACAATAGCAGTCTCAAAAATGGCTATTTTTTAACGGAGATTTGGCTGTATCGGAATATTGATTTTTGAGCATAGTATATGCTACAATTATACCAAGCAGTAAGTAATGTTTTCCATGCTGAAATTTATAAAACGGAGGAACATAAAATGATCAAAGTTGCAATCAATGGTTTTGGCCGCATCGGCCGTCTTGCTTTCAGAGCCGGCATAGTTGCCGACGATATTGAGATCGTTGCAATAAACGCTCCCGATAAAACTCCCGCACAGCTGGCATACACCGTGAAGTACGATTCCGTCCACGGCCGCTTCCAGGGAACCGTCGAGTATGACGACAATTCCATCACCGTAAACGGCAAGCGTGTCGCAATAGTCGGCAACCGCAACCCCGCAGAGCTGCCCTGGGGCGAGCTGGGCGTTGAGTATGTCCTTGAATGCACCGGTGCATTCCTTACCACCGAGAAGGCACAGGCTCACCTCGATGCGGGCGCACAGGTCGTCGTCCTGTCCGGACCCTCCAAGGATGACACACCGATGTTCGTCTGCGGTGTAAACCTTGATAAGTACACTCCCGACATCAAGGTCGTTTCCAACGCCTCCTGCACCACCAACTGCCTTGCACCTCTTGCAAAGGTCATAAACGATAACTTCGGGATCGTCGAGGGCCTTATGACCACCGTTCATGCCGACACCGCAACTCAGGAGGTCGTCGACGGCTTCTCCAAGAAGAACTGGCGCCTCGGCCGCGGCGTACACGGCAACATCATCCCCACCAGCACCGGTGCTGCAAAGGCCGTCGGCAAGGTCATTCCCGAACTCAAGGGCAAGCTGACCGGCACCTCCATGCGTATCCCCAGCGCCGATGTCTCCATCGTTGACCTCACCTGCCGTCTTGAGAAGGGTGCAAGCTATGATGAGATCTGCGCGGCTGTCAAGGCAGCAAGCGAGGGCAGCATGAAGGGCGTTATCGAGTACTGCGAGGACGAGGTCGTTTCCTCCGACTTCATCACCGATCCCCACACCAGCATTTTCGATGCAAAAGCGGGTCTGGCGCTCAACGACAACTTCGTAAAGCTCATGGCATGGTATGATAACGAATGGGGCTTCAGCTGCAAGATGCTCGACCTCACCCGCCATATCGACAAGGTACGCAAGGCATAATCCCGGCACGGCTGTTCAGTACCGAATAATAATAAAAACGACCTCCTTCCACCTGAAAGCATCAGGGCGAAGGAGGTCATTTTGTCAGACACTCTATTTTCTGACCGCTAACGGTCTCAATGCCATGAGCAGCTTACCCAACAATAAATACGCCGTATAAGCCACAACTCCAAATCCGAATGTTATGCCGGTCCATTTTGCCAGGCACAGCGGAAAGCTCAATATATCATTGCCAAGCAGCGGCAGCCAGTG
Organism: Escherichia coli; assembly: GCA_963632825.1. GTDB lineage: Bacteria > Bacillota > Clostridia > Oscillospirales > Oscillospiraceae > F23-B02. Next base: position 57,619 of record CAVGWF010000038.1, read on the forward strand.
AACGCTCATCCATAGGGTGTAGAAGAAATCGTTGTCATGCAGCAAATAAACCATAAAGGTAGCAGCACTTATATAGTTGATTGTTTTACTGCTGAAGCTGGGTATCCTCCTGAACAGCTCGAAAATGGCAATGCCGAGTATCAGCGTTACGATACTATTATTTCTGTATCCCGGTATAGTCTGAATAAAGAGATTTCCGTCATCGGGATTGAAATTATGTATGTTCGTTATCGTTGTAAGATGATAATTTACATAGATAACAACATTGGTAAGTACAATAATTGCAATAAGTGCCCAAAGCCTGATCTTCTCAAACGGCTCATACCTGCGGATGTAGCCTCCGAGCGCATATAAAAATACGCCCGTGACCAATATCTCAAACCCTGACATCAGGCTTGCCAGCAAACCCGTTGACCAGCTGAACTGAACGACGGCGAACAATGTTACTACAAGCATCAAATAACTGCTCTTATCGCACTTCGCTAATCTGGAGTTTAAGAATATTTTGGCAACAACTATTACTAAAAAATAATATCCTACAAACCACGAAAAGCTATTGAAAGAGAAAAATGTGATATATGAGCTTAAATTGATATTCCACTTTGCGTTTGCCCATGAAACATACAGGCTTGATGATATCACGAGAACAAAAGCGGCAAAGCCCAATTGCAAAAGAAGCTTTTGAGCTGTTTTTGTCAGATTGATTGACGATGCTTCCTTCGATGCCATAAAATAACCGGAGATCAGGATAAAAATATCATTTCCGATCACTCCGGCAGGGGATATCAACGCCAATATCCCCAGCCGCTTGAATAGCACCGGCTGACAAAACAGCTCCGAATCCCATGCTGCGGTCAATTGTCCGTCAATACAGTGATAGTAAATATGTGAGCACACAATCATCAGCATCGCTGCTATGCGCAATAGCTCTAAATTAGAATTCCTTTTTTTGGTTTCCATTACCGCTGCCCTTCACAAACAATATATTTATTCGCCATGGCGATGCAGACGCTTCCGACCAAGCATGCGCTGCATTAAAGCCGGCATTCAGGACTGCCCGCTCACTTTTTGACCGCCTTTGGCTTTCTGATCCCTGCGAAGGGATCGGCGCCGCCGCCGGAGAACATTGTGAAGTTGAGGCTGGACTTCACATGATCCGCCATCGCCTGCTTTGCGAGGTCGGGGATATGCATTTTTATGGCCTCAACTACCGCAACATGATTGTATATAACGCTGGGTGACCAGGGGTTATCCTCGGAATTGCTTATGAATTTTATCATCGAGGACTGGTACATCGTGAGATTGGGACGCAGCATTTTATAGCATTTCTGGATGTATTTATTCCCGCATGACTCGACGATGAGCCCGTGGAAGGGCATATCGGTAGCTATCATGCCGTCATAATCCTTGCGGATAACACATTCGGCAAACTCTACGGCGAGCCTGTCAAGCTCCTTGACTGTCTCGGTATCGGCGCGCTCGGTGCACAGTGCCGCAGCCTCGCACTCTATAGCCGTTCGGACATCGTACAGGTCGATCATGTCGCGCAGACTGAGGTCAATGACGAAAAATCCGCTCGTGTCGGGCTTGGATATGACAAAGCCCTTTTCGCAGAGATTCATTATCGCCTCTGCGACCGGAGTGCGGGATATTCCAAGCGCGGATGCAATGCTGTTTACATTGAGCTTGGTGCCCGGTGCAATACAAAGTGAAACGATCTCATCGTAAAGCATCTGCGAAACCACATCGCGGAGCTTTGCGCCGGGATTTGCGTCGAGATAGACCTGAAACTGGTCACGCTTCATGGGGTTATCATCCTTTCTGACTTATTTGAATGCAAAAAACAGTATGACATAACAAAAGTGAACCTGAATGTATCTGCTATTGTACGGCAGATATCTTTTGAATGCAATACCATAAATGCAAAAATTCGATTTGTTGAAATGTTAACGAAAAATTGGGAGCGTAATAGCCGAAAGCTGCCTGAATTTGCTCATAAACACGCACAAAAACGCACCGGGGCAAGCGGCTCCGGTGCGTTTTGAATATCAGCTTACTTTTTGCTCTTTATGTACTCGTCAATGCTCTTGGCACCGGTCTTGCCGGCTCCCATTGCGAGGATAACGGTGGCTGCACCGGTGACTGCGTCGCCGCCGGCAAATACACCTTCGCGTGCGGTAGCGCCGCCCTCGTTGGCCTCAATGCCGCCCTTGCGGGTGAAGGTCAGTCCCTTGGTGGTGTTGCGGATCAGCGGGTTGGGGCTGGTGCCGATAGCGATAACAACGGTGTCAACATCGAGGATCCAGTTGGAGCCCTCAATGGGAACGGGTCTTCTCTTGCCCTTCTCATCGGGCTCGCCGAGCTCCTGCCTCTGGAGCTCTATGCCGGTGACATGGCCGTCCTCGCCGGCGTGGATGGCAACGGGGTTGTTGAGCATGTTGAACTCAATACCCTCTGCCTCTGCGTGCTCGACCTCCTCCTTACGGGCGCTCATCTCGTCGCGGCTGCGGCGGTAGGTGATATAAACATGCTCTGCGCCCAGACGCTTGGAAACGCGAGCCGCGTCCATAGCGACATTGCCTGCGCCGACGATGCAGACATTATGGAAGTGCTTTATAGGCGTGTCGTAATCATCGCGGTAAGCCTTCATGAGATTTACGCGGGTGAGGAGCTCGTTTGCGGAGTAAACGCCGAGCAGATTCTCGCCGGGGATGTGCAGGAACTGGGGCAGACCTGCACCGGAGCCGATAAACACTGCCTCGAAGCCGTCTTCAAACAGCTCGTCAACGCTTTCGGACTTGCCGATGATTGCGTTGTTTATGATCTTAACGCCCATGGCCTTGAGGTTCTCAATCTCTGCCGCAACGATCTCCTTGGGCAGACGGAACTGGGGGATACCGTAAACCAGAACGCCGCCGGACTTGTGGAATGCCTCGAAGATGGTGACATCGTAGCCGAGCTTGCGCAGATCGCCGGCGCAGGTGAGGGAGGCAGGGCCGGAGCCGACGATGGCGATGCGGTGACCGTTGCTTTCGGGAACCTTTATTTCGTCCTTGACTTCCTTGTTCATGTGATAGTCGGCGACAAAGCGCTCAAGGCGGCCGATGCCGACGCTCTCGCCCTTGATGCCGCGCACGCACTTGCTCTCGCACTGCTTCTCCTGCGGGCAGACACGGCCGCAGACGGCGGGCAGGGAGTTGGTGGAGGTTATGATCTCATATGCCGCGTCAAAGTCGCCCTCTGCGACCTTGGCGATAAATTCGGGGATGCGTACCGAAACGGGGCAGCCGGTACGGCAGGGCATGTTGTGGCAGTTAAGGCAGCGCTTTGCCTCGTCCATTGCCATCTCTGCGGTGTAGCCGAGAGCGACCTCGTCAAAATTGCCGGTGCGGACTGTGGGATCCTGCTCGGGCATCGGGTTTTTATCCATTCTCATGTTAGCCATTACGCTTACCTCCGGTCATATTGCAGATATGCTTTGCAGCCTCGTCCTGTTCTTCCTTATAGAACGCGGCGCGCTTGATCAGCGAGTCGAAATCGACCTCGTGTGCATCAAAGTCGGGACCGTCAACGCAGGCAAACTTTGTCTCGCCGCCGACGATAACGCGGCAGCCGCCGCACATGCCGGTGCCGTCGACCATGATCGGGTCGAGGGAGATGATGGTTTTGATGCCGTAAGGACGGGTGACCTCGGCAAGGAACTTCATCATGATGTCGGGACCGATGGCGATAACGCGGTCAAACTGGGGCTTGCCCTCCTTGATGTTGGCGTCGATCTCCTGCTGGAGGTACTGGGTGGTGAAGCCCTTCTCACCGTAGGTGCCGTCGTCGGTGCACATAATGAGCTTGTCGGAGGCGGCCTTGAGCTCATCCTTGAGGATGACTATGTCTGCGCTTCTGAAGCCTGCGATAAATGTGACCTCGATGCCCTTTTCGTGCATCTCCTTTGCGATGGGGTAGGCGATGGCACAGCCGACGCCGCCGCCGACGACGCAGACCTTCTTCAGACCGTCCATCTCGGTAGCCTTGCCGAGGGGACCGACAAAGTCGGTGATATAATCGCCTTCCTCAACGGTGTGCAGCATCTTGGTGGTGCGGCCGGCAGCCTGCACCATAACGGTGACGGTGCCCTTCTCACGGTCATAGCCCGCTACGGAAACAGGAGTACGCTCGCCCTGCTCATCCAGACGGAAGATGACGAACTGACCTGCCTGGGCGTGCTTTGCGACCAGCGGAGCTTCGATCTCGAACAGGCAAATGGTCTTTGCATCGTTCAGAAATCTCTTTTGTACGACTTTAAACATCTTGTTACCTCTTATCATTATTAATATTTTGTTCAAGCCATGATTGTAACGGAATTTATTCTAATTCAATTGCGTATGATTGTCAACATACGAAATTTGTATAAAATGTAGAAAATGCAGTGAAATCAAGGCTTTTTTGAAAAAAGTGATTAAATTTTAACTAACAATTGCACAAAAACAGGTGCGGTTTCGGGCGAAAATACAGACGGGAAGCCGAACGGCGGCTTCGGTATGTCAGAGATATCGGGCACAGCCGAAAAATCCCGGCAACACACAAGGTGCCGCCGAGATTCAGCTTGTCCTGCTGCCGTATGCAAATTATACGCTCAGAGCCGGACGCTGCTTGACCTTCAATCCAAGGTGAGATTCCACACAGTGTCCGGAGGCAGGGGATCTCCGTCGTAAGCGGCAACATACGGCTCGCCGTCAGCGCCGGCACGGCGGATGACGGCGCGTTCTGCACCGAGCAGTGTACACAATGCGGGAACAAACTCCGGCGCGTCGCTGATCGCTTCCTTGATATACAGTACATTATTTTCTATGTATCCGCAGGCTATGCCGCCTTTATACCCGAAAAATCCTCCGCCGTATTCGTCAAGCAGTGCCTCCTGAAACAGCAGATAACCATAGTAGAAGCTTATATGCGCGCATCCCTTCAGCAGGTCGTCACGCAGAAAGCCGTATTCATCCGCGTGCATCCTGCGTATGCCGTCAACGGTCTGACCTGCGGCGACGGTCTCATAGCCGCAAAATGTTGCCGGCCTGAAGCCGCACCTTTTTTCGTACCATCCGTACAGCGAGCCCTCGGCGGGCAGGGTGCAGCAGATGTCCGTTGAATCCTCCCAGGCCCTGCGCATACAGGCCTTTGTAAGCTCCATGCCTATGCCATGACCGCGATACGGCTCGTCAACGCCAACGGCGTATATATAGGCGACCTTTTTTGACGCTCCGTCCGGCAGAAGCAGAAACGCGTCCAGCACATATGCCGCGCCGAACACCTCTCCGTCGAGCTCCGCGGCAAAGCCGGTGCCCATCGACGGCAGCAGCTCAAAGAACCGTTCGGTCAGCCGCACGGGATCACCGAAAACATTTGACCAGAGCGAGCACAGCGAACCGATATCGTCACTGCGGTACTCGCGGATACGACATATCATTCGTACACCTCCGGACACAGTCTGCGTATCTCGCTTCTTATCGCACGCAGATCGGTGAAGGCTTCCGGACGCTTTGCTGCATCGCGCAGCAGTGCCGACGGATGGTATATCGCGCAGCAGCGCCTGCCGCCGACATCAAACCACTGTCCGTGCTGGCGGGTTATGCGAAAGCCTTCGTCTATTATCGAAGCGGCGGCTATCCTGCCCAGACATATAACGATGCGGGGATTTACTATCTCCATCTGCCGCCGGAGCCATTTTTCGCAGGCCGCCTTTTCCTCCGGCAGCGGGTCGCGGTTTTTGGGAGGACGGCATTTTACGGTGTTGGCGATGTAGACCTTGCTTCGATCGAGGTCTATCATCTTCAGCATATCGTCCAAAAGCTGACCGGCTCTGCCGACAAACGGAATTCCCCGCAAGTCCTCCTGCTCTCCGGGACCCTCACCGATGAGCATAACGGGGGAGGCGGCATTGCCGTCGCCGAAAACGAGCTTCGTGCGCGTCTCGCCGAGCCGGCAGTCAAGACAGCCCGCGCAAAGAGCATTGAGCTCCTGCATTGCTTTATTCATCAGCTTTCCTCCGAGTCCTTTGCAAGCTCCAAAAGGATCTCGCGTTTGTTGTTGTCGGGGTATTCCATTACATAGTCGAGCAAAAACTTCAGCATCTCGCCGAGCTCATGACCCTTGAGCCCTATGGAGAGCAGATCGTCGCCGGTAACGGCAAGGTGCTTCAGAGAGAAGCATTCGCCGCTTTTTAAAACCGCCTTCAGATCCTTTTCGAGGTCGATGCCCATGATAACGGAATATGCCTGCACGGCACAGGTCACGGTGTCAACGCCGTAGCGGTTCAAAAGCCTTTTCCAGCCTAGACCGTCGGTGGGCGGCTCCGTGCTCAGAAGCGTTTCGGCATCGGTGCAGCAGCGGACGGTTCTGCCGTCGAGCCTGAGCTGCGTCAAAAAATCCCGCGCGGACGGAATATATCCGTACTTACGGAGCATGATACTGAATGCGACCCAGCGCGACAGACTTTTTCGCGGCATTGCCGCAATGTCCGCAAGGTTTGGAGTTTTCCAGCCGGCACCCGGTATGTATCGCTTCATGAGCCCGAAGCTTATGGCGGCACTCATGGTCTCTGGACGCGGTGTCAGCAGTATTTTTTCTATCTCGTCCCGGACCCTCTCCGGAGCAAGCTCCGATGCAAACGGCGCGCACTGCTCTATGGCCTGCATGGTGGCGTATTCGATGGTAAAGCCCAGCCGCGCGGAAAACCGCAGTGCACGAAACATACGCAGAGCATCCTCGGTAAACCTCATTTTGGGCTCGCCCACACAGCGGATGGTGCGCCTTTCAATATCGCCGACACCGTCAAACGGGTCGGCTATCATACCGTCGGCCGAGAGCGCGATGGCATTCATAGTGAAATCACGGCGGCTGAGATCGGTTATGAGGTCGGAAACGAAGGTGACCGAGTCCGGTCTGCGATGATCCCGATAGTCGCCCTCCGTGCGGAATGTCGTTACCTCGGCGGTCTTGTTGCCGACGACTACGGTAACGGTCCCATGCTTCAGCCCCGTCGGGAGAGAGCCGGGGAACAGCTCAAGCACATCCTCCGGAAGGGCGCTCGTGCAGATATCCCAGTCATTGGGCGCAATGTCCATTATAACATCGCGCACGCAGCCGCCGACAAGATACGCAAGGTGTCCTCTTGCCTGCAGACCAAACAGTATCTGGCGTATGTATTTTGGCGGGTTTATTTTTGGCATGATTATCGTATCCTATAAAAATAAGTGATATTTTAATTCTTGTAATGTGAACCCTACGGTATTATAATATCATTTGCAAAATACAACATCAACATCAAAATGTTAATAATATGGTAAATGATTGGAGACTATATGCCTGATTTCAGCGAATATTTAAAGTGCGGCATGAGGGGACATCTCATCGGCATAGGAGGCGTATCAATGTCGCCGCTGGCGGAGGTGCTGTCGGATGCGGGACTGATCATAACCGGCTCCGATATAGCCGAGAGCGAGCGCACATCGCACCTGAGAGAAAAGGGCGTTGAGATATTCATCGGTCACGATGCCGGAAATATTACCGATAAGATCGACTTCGTTGTCCGTACCGCTGCCGCCCACAACGACAATCCCGAGGTAGTGCGCGCCCACGAGCTGGGCATACCGGTTTTTGAGCGTACTCAGGCGTGGGGCGCCATAATGCGCGAATATAAAAACGCCCTGTGCATATCAGGTACTCACGGAAAAACAACGACTACCTCGATGTGTACCCATATCCTTATGGCCGCGGAAAAGGACCCCACCGTCATGATAGGCGGTACTCTGCCGCTTCTTAAGGCTGGTCACCGTGTCGGCACGGGCGACACCATCGTCATGGAGTCGTGCGAGTATTACAATTCGTTTTTGTCGTTTTACCCGACCGTTGCGGTCATTCTGAATATTGAGGAGGATCACCTCGATTTCTTTTCCGGCATAGACGAGATAAAGCACAGCTTCAGGGAGTTCGCCGGCCATGTTCCGGAAAACGGCTATGTGGTCGTAAATCACGATGACGAAAACACAATGGATGCCGTGAAGGGTCTTGACCGAAATATCGTTACCTTCGGACTCACCTCAAAGGCGGATGTATATGCCAAGAATATCATTCGCATAGGCTCTCTTACCAAGTTCGATATAATGTATAAGGGCAAATTCTTTGAGACCGTCAGCATCCATGTGCCCGGTGTGCACAATCTCAAAAACGCGCTCGCGGCGGCGGCATCCTGCATATGCCTCGGTATAAAGCCAACCGCAATAAAATACGGGCTTGCCGGATTTTTCGGAGCGGGCAGAAGATTTGAATTCAAGGGCAAGTTCAACGGAGCGGATGTGTATGACGATTATGCCCACCACCCGGGCGAGCTCAAGGCGCTGCTCGATGCGGTCGAGGCACTCGGCTATAAGCGCACGATCGTTGTTTTCCAACCCCATACCTACACCCGCACCATGGCGCTTTTCCCCGATTTCGTGCGTCAGCTTCGCCGCCCCGATGTGGTCTATCTTGCGGAGATATTTGCCGCCCGTGAAAAGAATATTCTTGGTATATCTTCGGCAGACCTCGCCGAGAAGATAGACGGGGCAAAGTTTTTCAGGACCTTTGAGGAGATAGAAAACGATCTGCGCAAAAATGCACAGCCGGGCGATCTCATTCTGACGGTCGGCGCGGGCAATGTGTACAAAATAGGCGAGCACCTGCTTGCGGATGACTACGAGACCTGAAACGGAGATACACAATGGAGATAAGCTGGCTGGGACATTCCTGCTTTAAGATAAGTCACAAGGGCTACAGCGTGGTCATAGACCCCTATGATCTTACAAACGCCAACTACCCGGTGCTGTCAACGACTGCCGATGCGGTGCTGTGCAGCCATGAGCACCGCGGACATAATTACCGTCAGGGCGTAAGGCTCTCAGGAACGGCTGCCGTGTGCCCGTATGAGGTAAGCGTCATTGATACCTTCCATGACACAAGCTATGGCAGCCTGCGCGGCAAAAACAAGATACACATTATAAGATGGGACGGGTACAAGCTCGTACATATGGGAGACCTCGGCAGCTTTCTCACGGAAGCGGAAAAAAGCGAGCTGTCCGGAGCCGATGTGCTTATGATAAATGCCGGCGGCTTTCGTGCAATGCCGAGCGATAAGACAAAGCCTCTGGCGGATGAGCTGTGCCCGAGGGTCGTCATTCCCATGCACTATGCCCACGACGGCTGCGGCAGCAGAAGAATGGAGAGGGTAAACGCATTTACCGATCAGTATATGCCGCTGCCGATAGTGCATTTTTACGATACGAATACTATAACCGTAACGCATGACACACCCGATCAGGTCGCGGTGCTGAAATTTATGCCGGGCGGACGGTGAAATACCTGGTTTTTGCTTAGATCAAGGGAATTTACACAATTCCCTTGATTTATTTGCCTATGTAGTATATATTTCTAAAGTCCCACAGAAAAATTCCAAAAAACCGTAAACAGTGATCGGAGGCTCCAAGTGGCAAAGGCTAAAGAACAAAACTATCTGCACGGCGCGGCTATAATGACCGCCGGCGTTATTATAATGAAAATACTCGGCGCACTGTATAAGATCCCTCTCGGGAATATGCTCGGTGACGACGGATACGGTCTGTTTCTGCAGGCCTACTATGTATACAGCGTGTTCCTCACCCTCGCAACGGCCGGCTTCCCCGTGGCGCTGTCACGAATGATAAGCGCAGCGCAGACGAGAGGACTGCAGATGCAGGCAAGGCGTACTTACCGTGTTGCATGGTGGACCTTCTTCACCCTCGGAGTTATAAGCTCGACCATAATGTTTGTTTTCCCGGATTGGCTCGCGGCAACGCTTATCCACAGTCCTGACGCGGCATTGAGCATTCAGGCGCTTTCTCCTGCGGTACTGCTTTGCTGCGTAACGGCTACCTACCGCGGACTTACTCAGGGCTATGAGAATATGACCCCGACCACCGTCAGTCAGATTCTTGAGGTGCTGGCCAAGGTCGCTGCGGGACTGGCTCTGGCTGCTTACCTGATAAAGGCAGGCTACGACCAGCCCAAGGCGGTTGCGGGCGCTATCTTCGGCGTAACCGTCGGCTCACTGGCGGCACTGCTGTACATGATAGTGTACAAAATGCGCAATTACCGCTTTGAAACCGTGTCCGAGCCGGACATTCCCGAAAGCGCCGGCACTATACTCAAAAACCTGCTGCATATCGGCATCCCAATTGCACTCGGCTCCGTCGTTCTCTCACTGATAAATCTCGTTGATGCAGGTCTGTGCATGACCCGACTTCAGGATGCCGTCGGCTACAGCTACTCCCACGCCAACACCCTGTACGGTGTTTACGGAAAGGCACAGACGCTGTTTAATCTGCCGGCTGCGTTTATAACCCCGCTCACGATCTCGGTCGTGCCCGCAATATCGGCAAAGCTCGTTCTTGACAAGAAGGATGAGGCTGGCAGGATATCCGAGGACTCCCTGCGGATATCCATGGCGCTGGCTCTGCCGATGGGCATAGGACTTGCAGTGCTCAGCGAGCCGATAATGAAGGTGATCTACCCCGGCGCAAACGAGGCAGGTCCCGCACTGCTGTGCATTCTCGGAATCGCTTCGGTGTTCGTGTGCTTTTCGCTCATAAGCACCGCTATCCTTCAGGCTACCGGCAACGAAAAGCTCACGCTTTATTCCATAGTCGCCGGCGGCATCGTTAAGATAACGGTCAACTGGTTCATTGTCGCCATTCCGTCGGTAAATATCTACGGCGCGGCCATCGGCACCGTTTGCTGCTACCTTACCATGTGCGTTATGAATGTGATCTTCATTAACCGCAGGTTCTCCAAGGGAATGTCAATGAAGAATATCGTTCTGCGTCCGGCTGTGCCGAGCCTCGTCATGGGCGTCATAGCATATGGAGTTTACTATGCCGGAATGACGTTCGCCGGCTCCGGCAGCAAGCTGATGATGGCGGCATTTATGTGCGCGGCCATCCTTGCGGCGGTCATTGTTTATGCCGTAGCGGTCATTAAGCTGCGCGTTATAACCGCGGAGGATATGAAGCTCATACCTAAGGGCGAAAAGGTCGCAAAGCTCCTGCACATGAGCTGATCCGCTGAAAAATTCACGGAACGCTTGCATATCCGGCTTTTTTGAAAAAATGCTTGATAATCTGCGCGATTTGTGATAGATTTGCAAATGCACTGCCGTCGGGCAGAAAATACAGTAAATAACCCGAAGATGCGCAATCGGCGCCGCGGGCTATATAGAAAAGGCGTACAGCCGTATTTATAGGAGGATTACACATGAATAAGGCAGAACTTATAGCAGCCGTCGCAGAGAAGACCGGTCTTTCCAAGAAAGACACCGAGAAGGCTGTAAACGCCGCATTTGATACCATCGTTGAGACTCTGGTATCCGGCGAAAAGGTTCAGATGGTTGGCTTCGGCGTGTTTGATGTCAAGGAGCGCGGTGTCCGCGTCGGCCGTAACCCCAAGACCCTCGAGGCTATCGAGATCCCCGCAAGCAAGGTTCCCTTCTTCAAGGCGGGCAAGGCTCTGAAGGATGCAGTCGCAAAGTAAGATAATAAAAACGGTTATTCCCGCGATACGAAAGTATTGCGGGAATTTTACAATGAGGAGGCCAAGCATGAGACTTGATAAGTATCTGAAGGTATCGAGGCTCATAAAGCGCCGGACCGTTGCCAACGATGCCTGTGACGCCGAGCGCGTCAGCGTAAACGGCAGGCAGGTCAAGGCAAGCTACCGGGTCAAGGTCGGCGATGTCATCGAGATAGCGTTCGGCCAGCGCAGACTAAAGGTCGAGGTGCTGAGCATCAGCGAAACGGTAAAAAAAGAAGAAGCCCCCGCAATGTACAGGGAGCTTGAAACCTGAAACCGAAAAAGGTACAAAAAAATCCCGTCCGAGGACGGGATTTTTTGTTGTTTGGTGTGGATTATTTCCAGTCGGGAGCATCGGTGCGGATGTTGGTCCACTGCTCGGTGATGATGGACTCGTTGCTGATGCCGTTCTTCAGATTGAGGGTCCATGTGTAGTTGTGGGAATTGGTAGCCTCAAGAATATCTGCATAGTACCACGAGGAGTTGTTGACATCGGGCCAGGTGGTGATGGGATCTGCACAGCTGCTCATGCTGCTGTTGGTAGAGTTGCGGCCGACGAGACGGTTGCTCATCGCGGCAGTCTGAGCGCGGGTGAGGTAAGCGTCGGGATTGGCATTTCCGTTTCCGTCGCCCTTGAGAATACCGAGCTTTGCAAGAAGGTTGAGGTACTTCTCTGCCCAGTGACCGTTGATATCCTCGAAGGTGTTGTTGCCGACATAGGATACGGAGAATACACGAGCGATCATTGCGGAGAACTCGGCACGGGTGACATTTGCGTCGGGTCTGAAGGTGCCGTCCGGGTAACCGGTGATGATGCCCGCCTTGACGAGAGTGCAGACCTCTTTGTTGAACCACATGTCGGATTTGACATCACTTAAGGTGGAGGTGGTGGACTGGAACTTTGCACGGGTCTCGGGAGTCATCAGACGGTAGAGGATGGTTGCGACCTCGGCACGGGTGATGTTGCCGTCGGGCCTGACGGTGCCGTCATTGTAGCCGATCATGTATGCAAAGTGATCGGTGTAGTTAAGACCGATGTTGAGAATGGGGTAGAGGATGAGCTTGTCGGCGTCAAGCTTTATGCTGAAGGACCACTTGATACCGGGAAGGGTGCTGTACTTCAGACCGGTGATAACACCGTCGCAGGTGGCGGCGACTGAGTATACACCGACGAGGCTTTTAGGGATAAGAGCAAGACCCAATGCGTTTGCGGTGTAGGAGGAAGCCTCACCGGTGAGGTTGTTGGTCAGTGTTACGGTTGCGTAGCTTGCGGGCATTTTGCTCATCAGGGAGCAGTAGACCAGATAGGTAGGGATGTCAATGCCGTTTACGCTGTCTACCAGGCCGCCGACGGTGTCGCCGGCATCTGCCGTCTCGACATCATCAGCAAGAGCCATAGTCGGCAGCAGCGCAACTACCATCATCACTGCCATAAGCAGACTGATAAGCTTTGTTGACTTTTTCATTTCGTTTCTCCTTCTTGAAAAGCGTTTTTTCTGTAGCTATGCATGATAGCTCTCTATACAACTACAATTTACACCGCGCGTTACAATTTGTCAACAAATTGTGATATGTATAGATAAAATTTTTTGACTTATTGAAGCTGACGGATTATCTCGCGCCTCAGTCGCCCGATTATGCGTTTTTCGAGACGGCTGATGTAGCTCTGCGAGATGCCCATCATGTCCGCTACCTCCTTCTGTGTGTATTCACTTCCGCCGCCGAGACCGAACCGCAGGGTGATAATGCTTTTGTCCCTTTCGGCAAGCGAGCCGACGGCGTTCAGGAGCATCTGACGATCGGCGTCGTCCTCAAGCGGACGGTACACCTCGTCGTCATCGGTCCCGAGAACATCGGAAAGCAAAAGCTCATTTCCGTCCCAATCCGTATTCAGCGGCTCGTCAAAGCTTACCTCCGTGCGCTGGTTGCTTATCTTTCGCAGATACATCAGTATCTCGTTTTCGATGCAGCGGGATGCATAAGTTGCAAGCTTGATGTTTTTGTCGCTGCGGAAGGTGTTTATGGCTTTGATGAGCCCTATTGTGCCGATCGAGATAAGATCCTCGAGGTTTACCCCCGTGTTCTCAAAGCGTCTCGATATGTAGACGACAAGACGCAGATTATGTTCCGTCAAAATTTTTTTGGCATTCTCGTCGCCTGCCTCCATTGCCGCTATTGCAGCCTCCTCCTCGGCTTTCACAAGCGGCGGCGGCAGGATGTCGCTGCCGCCTATATAGAAAAGCCCTTTGTCGGAAAGCAGATGCTTATGAAGCCAGTTTTTGATAAAATTCAGAATGTCCATACTTGACCTCCGGTTAAAATATGGAATCAAAGCCGTCTCCGCCGACCGGAGTCGGGGATATCGCGACCACGATATCGTCTCTCAGAGCACCGTTGAGGCGCACCTCGTCCGGGCGGAAAACGGGAAGCATACCGTGTTGCGTGCCAACGGCGGAGTAGGGGATCAGCCTCAGCCTGCCGGCGCAGTACTCGTTCTGCAAAAGAAGCGTGCAGTCGGGACTGCCGAGCTCCTTCCTGCAATTCGGAAACAGCGGTGCGAGCTTTTCGCGGCCGGCTATGAGTACGCCGGAGCCGGTCATGGGATCGTACAGTGCGTTGCCGCTGTCATGCAGACATCTTAAGCTCACCTCATTGCCTGAAAATGAGATGCTTACATCCGAAACGCTTATATCTGCGCTTTTTATGCTGCGTCTGAAAACAAAGCTCAAAACGGCGTATATGAGCGCAAACGATATAACGAGCACCGGCATCGAAACGGGCAGATACGGCGTGCTTCCGATGCTGCCGCCGTCCTGCAGGGATATTGCCCACACCGTCCCCCCGAACAGCACCGATATCGCAAAAAAAGTAAGGCAGCAGCGCCAGAGCTTTTCCTCGCCGCCATAGGCGATGAGAGCCATTAAAGCTCCGGATATGAGCTTTACCGGCGCAAGAGAGAGAAAGGAAAGCTGCGGCAGCAGGCTAAGCGCGGCATAGCCCGCGCCGAACACAGCCGAGAGGAGATACTTTATCCGTCTTAGTCTTATCCCGCACAGACGCGCCGTGCACAGCATGAGAAGATAGTCCAGTATGAGGTTCAAGGCAAACAGCCGGTCTATGTAGATTATGTCCATGGAAAAATTATAAACCGTCATGCGCGCATAATTTGTCATTTGTTAATTGTCAAATGCGTCGGAGTATGGTAAAATGCATTAGTTAAAAAGAAATCGTATACGGAGAACGAAAAAAATTATGTGGTTTTGGTTTGCACTTGCCGCGCTCCTGTGCTGGAGCGGCTCCGATCTTTTCTCAAAGATCGGCTGTCAGGATGCCGACGACAGATACAGCCATCTGAAGATGGTTATGGCGGTCGGCGCGGTCATGGGAATACATGCCGCCTATGAGATATTTGTCGGCGGCGTAGTAATAAACGGCGAGGTTATTTTGCAGTACCTGCCGGTGTCGATGCTGTATATCGTCTCAATGACGGTCGGCTATATAGGGCTCAGATACATTGAGCTTTCCATATCGTCGCCGATATGCAATTCCTCCGGCGCTATCGTTGCGGTTCTTATATTCGCAACGCAGGGCATAAACGGCCTGCCGAAGACGGCACTCGCTGCCGTCGCACTCGTTTGCCTCGGCGTTATAGCCCTTGGCTTTACCGAGGCAAATGAGGATGAGGAGCTGCGCCGCGCCCGTCAGGATGCAAGCAATCACCATTACACGAAAAGCTGGATCGCCATCGCTCTGCCGGTCATCTACTGCCTGCTCGACGCACTTGGTACCTTTGCCGACAGCAGAGTTCTTGAAACGCTCAATGAGGACTCGGCGAATGTCGCGTATGAGCTCACATTCCTCGTAATCGGCATAGCCTGCGCCGTGTATGTCCTCGGCGTCAAAAAGCAGCGGCTCATACCCAAGCGGGAGGTGCCCAAGTACACCGGCGCGATTTTTGAGACTGCCGGTCAGTTTGCGTATATCTACGCCCTTGCCGATACCGCTCACTCGGCTCTCGCAGCGCCCATGATCTCGGCGTACTGCGTGGTTTCGGTCGTGTGGAGCAGGATATTCCTCAAGGAAAAGCTCTCGTTTAAGCACTATGCGTCTGTTTTTCTCGTCGTAGTGGGTATAGTTATTCTGGGAATACTCGATATTTAATAAAGGAGATAATGTATGTCAGATCCTATTTATAAGAGAATACTTATCAAGATCAGCGGTGAGGCGCTTGCCGGGGATAAGAAGACAGGCTTCGACTTTGATTTTATCCGTCAGGTATGCGAGGCGGTCAATAAGTGCGTTGAGCTCGGCGCTGAGGTCGGAATAGTTGTCGGAGGCGGCAACTTCTGGCGCGGTGTGAAGGACGGCGCAGGTCATATCGAGCGCGTTTCCGCAGACCGCATGGGAATGCTTGCAACTGCTATGAACTGCCTTGCATTTGCCGATGTACTGCGCCGGAGCGGCGCCGAGGCTCAGGTTCTGACGGCGGTTGACATCCAGGGAGTAGGCGAGAGGTACACCACGGATAAGGCCGTAAAGTGCCTTGAAGAAAAAAAGGTCGTTCTGTTCGGCTGCGGCACCGGCTGCCCGTTTTTCTCGACCGACACCGCCGCGGTGCTCAGAGCCGCCGAGATCGGAGCTGACGCAATCCTTCTGGCAAAGAACATCGACGGCGTTTACTCGGCAGACCCCAGAGCGGATGCTTCAGCCGTCAGGTATGACAGCATAAGCTATGACGAGGTGCTCGCACGGCACCTTGCCGTTATGGACAGCACCGCGACGAGCCTTGCCATGGATAACGACATTCCGGTCATCGTCTTTGCTCTTGCCGAGCCGGAGAATATAGTCAGGGTTCTCAGCGGTGAAAAGCTCGGTACCACAGTCAGCAGGTAAATACAATTGTATAGTAATATATTAAGAATCAGGAGGTAACATTATGTCCAAATATCCCGAAATCGAAAACAAAATGAAGAAGACGGCTGAGGTGCTCAAGACCCAGCTTGCATCGGTTCGCGCCGGCAGAGCCAACGCGGCGGTGCTTGATCAGATCACGGTTGATTATTATGGCGTACCCACCCCCATTCAGCAGGTCGCATCCATATCCGTTCCCGACCCGCGTTCGCTGATGATCCAGCCCTGGGACGGCTCCGTCCTCAAGGGTATTGAAAAGGCTATACTCGCATCCGATCTCGGTATAAATCCTCAGAACGACGGCAGAGTCATCCGCCTCGTGTTCCCGCAGCTTACTGAGGAACGCCGCAAGGAGCTTGCAAAGCAGGTAAAGAAATACGGCGAGGAGTCCAAGGTCGCAGTGCGCAACATTCGCCGTGAGGCCATGGATAAGTTTAAAAAGCAGCAGAAGGCCTCCGAGATCACCGAGGATGACTACAAGGATATTGAGAAGGATGTTCAGAAGCTCACCGACGACTATATAAAGGAAGTCGAAAGCATCGCAGACGCCAAGGAAAAGGAACTTTTCGAGATCTGATATGGGCGATAATAAGATTCAAAATTCGGCGGGGGAGCAGGCAAAATGCCTTCCCCGCCATATTGCCATCATACTTGACGGAAACGGTCGCTGGGCAAAAAAGCGCCTGATGCCGCGCAATGCGGGGCATCTTGCAGGATCGGAGACCTTTAGAAATATTGCAACCTACTGCAAGGAGATAGGCGTTGAGTATCTGACGGTATATGCGTTTTCAACGGAAAACTGGAAGCGCCCCGAGGAGGAGGTAGGCGGCATAATGAAGCTGCTGGATAAATACCTCCACGAGGCGATACGCGATATGCGCAAAAAGAACATCCGCATGAAGGTGTTCGGGGACACCTCAAAGCTGTCTCCCGAGCTTCGGAGACTTATTGCCGAAACGGACGAAATATCCAAGACGATAGACGGCTTTCAGGCGAATGTGTGTATAAATTACGGAGGCAGAGCGGAGATAGTGCGTGCGGCGCAGGCGTATGCGCGCGACTATGCGGCCGGGAAAACCGAGGGTGAGCTCACAGAGGAGAAGTTTTCCGGATACCTCTATTCCGCAGGTATACCAGACCCGGATCTGCTCATTCGACCGGGCGGGGAGTACCGTATATCGAACTTCCTGTTGTGGCAGTGTGCCTATTCGGAGTTTTACTATACCGATGTGCTGTGGCCGGATTTTACACCGCAGGAGCTTGATAAGGCAATTGCGGCATACAACCGCCGCGACCGTCGCTTCGGAGGTGTCAAGGAATGATAAAAGCCGTATCCATCCTCGGCTCGACCGGCTCAATAGGACGGCAGAGCATCGCTGCCGCGCAGCATCTGGGCGTTCCGGTCGCCGCGCTTACAGCAAACAGAAAAACAGATCTTGTCGAGCAGCAGGCAAGGCTGCTGAAGCCTAAATTTGTTGCCGTTTTTGACGAAAATGCGGCAAATGACCTGAAAATAAGGCTTGCCGATACGAATATAAGGGTCGGCAGCGGTATGACGGGGCTCATAGATGCGGCTACCATTGACGAAGCCGACTGCGTTGTCACTGCGGTGTCGGGCTCCGTCGGTCTGAAGCCTACGCTTGCGGCCATCGAAACGCACAAGCGCATAGCCCTTGCAAACAAGGAGACTCTTGTATGTGCCGGTGAGCTTGTTATGCCTGCGGCAGCTGCCGAGGGCGCGGAGATAGTGCCGGTCGATTCCGAGCATTCCGCGATCTTCCAGTGCCTCATGGGAAGAAAAAAAGGCGAGCTAAAAAAAATACTGCTGACCGGCAGCGGCGGACCGTTCCGCGGCAAAGCCCGCTCGGAGCTTGAGAACGTTACCCCGGAGCAGGCGGTAAAGCACCCGAACTGGTCAATGGGCGCAAAGATATCCGTCGATTCCGCGACCATGATGAACAAGGGACTTGAGTTTATCGAGGCGATGCACCTTTTTGGCGTTTCACCCGACGATATTCAGGTCGTCGTTCACCCCCAGAGCATCGTTCACTCGATGGTGGAGCTCGTAGACGGCACCGTCATAGCCCAGCTCGGAGTTCCGGATATGGGGCTGCCGATACAGCTTGCAATGACATACCCGGAAAGGTGCGCATCCCCATTCAGGCACCTTGATTTCTATGATATGAAGGATATGACATTTGAAGCGCCGGACTACGAAAAAAACCCGTGCCTGAAGCTCGCAATGGACTGCGCGCGCATGGGCGGCACCGCGCCCTGCATCATGAGCGCGGCAAACGAGGTCGCCGTGTCAATGTTTCTGAACCACCGCCTTGGCTATAATCAGATATATGACTGTGCTTTGCAGGCGGTAGAGAGCATAGAGATAATAAAAGAGCCAGAGCTCGACGCAATATTGGAAGCCGACGAGCGGGCAAGAGTTTATGTCAGGGAGCACTTTTCCTAATGTATATAATTATCGCAATATTGATGTTCGGCATTCTCATTGCCGTTCACGAATTCGGACATTTTGCAACCGCAAAGCTGTGCCGCGTGCGCGTTGATGAGTTTGCCATCGGCATGGGTCCCGCCATATTCAAAAAGCGGAAGGGCGAGACTCAGTATTCGCTGCGCATTCTGCCGCTGGGCGGCTTCTGCGCCATGGGCGAGGACGAGGAGTCCGAGGATCCAAGAGCGTTTGTAAATCAGGGCTTCTGGAAAAAACTTCTCATCCTGTGCGCGGGCTCGTTTATGAACTTTGTGCTCGGTGTCGTGCTCATTGTTATCATGTATGCGCCGGCGCAGGGCTTTATTGAGCCTGTCATCAGTGGCTTTCTCGACGGCTGTCCATACAGCGGCGAGGACGCGTTTCAGGTCGGCGACAGGTTTTACAGCATCGACGGGCACCGCATATACTTAAACAGCGATGTTTCCATGTTCCTTGAGCGCGGTGACGGAGTTTACGATATAGTCGTCATCCGCAACGGTGAAAAGGTGGAGCTTAACGATATGGAGCTGACCCGCGCGGTAGAGACCGAGCAGGGAATGAAATACGGCTTTACATGGACGGTAAGCGAAGCCGGCTTCGGCGCAAAGCTCAGGTACACATGGAATACGGCCATGGAGTTTTCGCGCCTTGTATGGCTCGGACTGGGCGACCTCATCCACGGTGCCGTCGGCGTTGACGATATGGCGGGACCCGTCGGCATAGTTGACATGATGAACGAGGTCGGCTCAAGCGCGGCAAGCACTGCCGACGCCATTTACTCAATGCTGTATTTCTCGGCGTTTATTGCGATAAACCTTGCAATAATGAATATGCTGCCCATACCGGCGCTTGACGGCGGCAGAGTGTTCCTGATGATAGTGACCGTTATTATCGAAGCCGTAACGCGCCGCAGGCTCGATCCTAAATACGAAGGCTATATCCACGCCGGCGGCATGATCCTCCTTCTGCTGCTGATGGCGTTTATCATGTATAACGATATAGCCAGACTCATAACGGGGTAATGCCATGTACGAGAGAAAAATGACAAAAACAATATCGGTCGGCTCCGTGACGGTGGGCGGGGACAGCCCTGTTTCCGTGCAGTCGATGTGCAACACGAAAACTCACGATGTCGAGGCGACCGTGGGTCAGATAAATGACCTTCAGAAGGCCGGCTGCGAGATTGTGCGCCTTGCCGTGCCGGATATGGCGGCAGCCGAGGCTATATCCGCAATAAAGGAACGCACGGGCATCCCGATAGTCGCGGACATACATTTTGACTACCGTCTCGCATTGGCGGCAGCCGAGCGCGGAGCCGATAAGATCCGCATAAATCCGGGCAATATCGGCGAGGCGGAGAATGTGCGCAAGGTCGCCGAGGCGTGCAGAAAGAGAAGCATACCCATTCGCATAGGAGTAAACAGCGGAAGCCTTGAAAAGCCTCTGCTCGAAAAATACGGACACCCGTGTCCGGAGGCACTCGTTGAGAGCGCAAAAGGGCATATCGAGCTTTTAAACCGCTTTGATTTTGACGATATCTGCGTTTCACTCAAATCCTCCTCTGTACCGCTCACCGTGAGAGCTTACCGCCTTGCGTCACAGGAGCTTCCTTACCCGCTGCATATAGGCGTTACCGAGACCGGAACGGCATGGAACGGCACCATACAGTCTGCCGTCGGTATAGGAACGCTGCTGTGCGAGGGCATCGGAAACACCGTCAGGGTGTCGCTCACAGCCGATCCCGTGGAGGAAGTGAAGGCGGCTGTTGCCATACTTAAGGCTGCCGGTATGCGCCGCGGCGTAAGGCTTATATCATGCCCGACCTGCGGCAGAACCAATATCGACCTTATCGGACTTGCGCACGAGGTTGAAAAGCGCATTTCCGGTATTGAGCGGGACATAACGGTAGCCGTAATGGGCTGCGTCGTAAACGGTCCCGGCGAGGCGAGAGAGGCAGACTACGGCATTGCAGGCGGCAAGGACTGCGGTCTGCTGTTTAAGCACGGACAGGTGCTGGGGACCTATCCCTCGGACAAACTGTGCGATGCACTTATAGACCTGATTGAAAAGGATGTACGGTTTTGAGCGAGCATACTTCATTTCTTGAAATGTTCCCCGGTGCGGCGAGTCAGACGGCAAGCTGCGGCGGGCTTGAAAAGGCATATGTCACCGATGTTGAAATAAGCGTTGAAAGCAGCGCAATGAGCGTGCGGGCGTGGTTTGTCAGAGCTCCGGCACCCGCAGAGCTCGATGCGCTGTGCGGCATTCTGCGCACGGATTACGGGCTGAAGAAAGCCGCCATCGTGCCGGACAGTCCCGAGACCGCAAAGGGTGCAAAGACCCCCGCTCCGCCTGAGAGCGCTGCACCCTCAGGCGGCGACGGCAGGGTGCTCATGGGACACGGCATCAAAAAAGCACCCACTCCGATGAAAGAGCTCAATCAGGACTCCGGCAGGGTCGTCGTTGAGGGAGATGTCTTTGAGGTCTCAAGCCGCAGGCTCAAAAAGCGTGACGGTGCAATGCTCAGCTTTGATATAACCGACCTCACAGGCTCGATACGGGTCATAAAATTCCTGAAGGGCGAGGACGACCAGTCGATAATAAGCAAAATAAATGTCGGTGATCATCTGAAGGTCAACGGCTTTGTTGCATACAGCAGATATGACGAGGATATTATCCTTGAGCCAAAGGACATAGTCGCCGGCAAAAGGTATATCCGTCCGGATAATGCGGAGGAAAAGCGCGTCGAGCTGCATGTCCACACCCGCTTTTCCGCACTCGATGCGCTGACGGATCCGGCAGCCATCGTAAAGCGTGCGGCCTATTGGGGACACCCCGCCATTGCCGTGACCGACCACGGCGTCCTGCAGGCGTTCCCCGATATGTGGAAGGCCGGCAAAAAGCACGGCGTTAAGATAATCTACGGCTGCGAGTGCTATTTTGTAAACGACATGGACGGAAGCCTTGCCGTTCACGGTGACTGCGACCGCGATATGTACGACGAAATGGTGGCGTTCGATATTGAGACCACCGGTCTGAACGCGGGTTCTGACCGCATGACTGAGATCGGTGCCGTAATTTTTGCCGGAAACGAGATAAAGGAGACCTTCAACACATTTGTAGACCCCGGAATGCACATTCCGGCGGAGATAACCCAACTCACCGGCATAACCGACCGCGATGTCAGGGGTGCTCCCTCCGAGGAGGAGGCGCTGCGCAGCTTCCTTGAGTTTGCCGGCGACCGCCCGATAGTTGCCCACAACGCCGATTTCGACACCGGCTTCATGTCGGCGGCTGCGGGACGGCACGGCATAGAGTTTGAGCCTGTGTATATCGACACGCTTGAGCTTTCCCGTGCACTTTTGCCCGATCTGAAAAAGCACAAGCTCGATATAGTATCAAACCGCCTGAGCCTTCCGGAATTCAATCACCACAGAGCCAGCGACGATGCGCTGGTGTGCGGGCGCATCATGGGGCGCTTTCTCGCCATGCTTGCAGAGCGCGGCGCAAAGACGGTTAACGACATTCAGAGCGTTTATTCCCGGATAAAGCCCGCAGATCACGCAAGATCGCGGCATATGATACTGCTTGTAAAGAATAAAACGGGACTGAAAAACCTGTATGAGCTCGTGTCGCAGTCTTACCTCAGGTACTTCCATAAGACACCCACGATGCCCAAAAGCCTGCTGATAAAGCACCGCGAGGGACTGCTTGTCGGCTCGGCGTGCGGCATGGGCGAGCTGTACGGCGCGGTGATGCACGGCGCAAGCGATTCCGAGCTGCGCAGGATAGCCTCGTTTTACGATTATCTTGAAATTCAGCCGCTCGGCAATAACGGCTTTCTGGTCGATAACGGCGTTGTCAGCGACATCACGGTCCTGCAGGACTATAACCGCCGCATAATAGAGATCGGCAGACAGCTTGATAAGCCCGTTATCGCGGCGAGCGATGTACATTTTCTCGATGCCGAGGATGAGCAGTACCGCAAGATACTGCAGGCGGCAAAGAAATTCTCCGATGCCGACCGCGGCTGCCCCATATTCTTCCGCACCACCGACGAAATGCTCAGGGAATTTGACTATCTCGGCGAGGAGACGGCACGCAGGGTCGTTATAGAAAACACCCGCGCCATTGCCGACATGGTTGATGATATAGAGCTGCTGCCCAAGGATCTGTACCCTCCCAAGATCGAGAACTCCGCGCGCGACCTCAAGGATCTTGTTTACGGGAAGATGCATGAAATTTACGGTGAAAATCCGCCGGAAATAGTAAAATCCCGCGTTGATACTGAGCTAACGACTATACTTGACCATAACTACGATGTCATTTATATGTCCGCGCAGAAGCTCGTGCAGAATTCTCTTGAGCACGGCTATCTTGTCGGCTCCCGAGGCTCGGTCGGCTCGTCTATAGTTGCGTATATGTCCGGCATCACCGAGGTCAACTCGCTGCCGCCGCACTATGTCTGCCCCAAGTGCAGGCACTCGGAGTTCATAACCGACGGCTCTTACGGCTGCGGCGCCGATATGCCGCCGAAAAACTGCCCGGACTGCGGTACGCTCATGCGGCAGGACGGCTTTGACATTCCGTTTGAGACCTTCCTCGGCTTCCCGGGAAATGAAAAGACTCCGGATATAGACCTTAACTTCTCCGGCGAGTATCAGGCACAGGCACATAAATATACCGAGGAGCTTTTCGGCTCGGATCATGTTTTCCGTGCCGGCACCATCGGAACGCTTGCCGAGAAGACAGCATATGGCTATGTTAAAAAATACCTCGAGGAGCGCAATATACGCGTAACCAAGGTCGAGGAAAACCGCCTTGCAAAGGGACTTGTCGGCGTAAAGCGCACGACCGGTCAGCATCCCGGCGGTCTGGTCGTCATACCGCAGGACATGGATGTAACCGATTTTTGCCCCGTGCAGCATCCGGCGGACGACCCGAAAAGCGGCATCGTCACTACGCATTTTGAGTATCACTGCATGGAGTCGAACCTCCTGAAGCTTGACGAGCTCGGTCACGATGACCCGACAATGATAAGAATGCTCGAGGATGCAACCGGCGTTAATGCGCGCGAGATACTGCTCTCAGACCCCGATACGATGAAGATATTCACAACGCCGGCCGTTCTTGGACTTCCTGAGGACGACGATATTATCGGCAAAACCGGCAGCATCGGCATACCCGAGTTCGGCACGGGATTTACACGCCAGATGCTCGTTGACACTCAGCCGACCCAGTTTGACACGCTCGTGCGGCTCTCCGGCTTTTCCCACGGCACCGATGTGTGGGCGGGAAATATCCGCGACCTCATCGTCAACGGCATAGCCACCGTTAACGAAACCGTAGGCTGCCGAGACGATATAATGCTCTATCTTATCCAGAAGGGTATGGAGCCTTCACTGGCGTTCAAAACCATGGAGGCGGTGCGAAAGGGCAAGGTGAAGAAAAGCGGCGAGTTCCCAAATGATGCCGAGGCACAGATGCGCTCGCTCGATGTTCCGGACTGGTATATCGAGTCCTGCCGCAAGATAGCCTACCTTTTCCCGAAAGCCCACGCCGTTGCGTATGTTATGATGGCCTTCCGTATCGCATGGTTCAAGGTGCATGAGCCGCTCGCGTTTTACAGCGCGTATTTCTATCGCCGCAGTCAGAAAAACAGCTTCGACGCCGAAATGATGACCGCCGGAGTGGACGAGGTGCGGCGCAGGATATATGATCTGCGCCAGAAGGAGGATGCCACCGCCAACGAGGACAGCATCCTTACTACGCTCGAATCGGTCTATGAGTTCTATATGCGCGGCTTTGATTTTGCGCCAATTGACCTGTATGAGTCGAGCGCCACGAAATTCAGAATAACCTCCGACGGCAAGCTCCGTCCGCCGTTTGTCGCTATTGCCGGTCTCGGCGAGGCGGCTGCGGTCGATCTTGAAAGCTGTACGAAAAACGGTCAGAGCTACATATCCGTCGAGGAGGTCAGCGCGGTCTGTCCCAAGGTCAGCACCACCCACCTTGAGACCTTGAGGCGTATGGGAGCCTTCGGCGACATGCCGGAGAGCTCACAGATAAATCTTTTTGAGGGATTCTGAAAAAATTGTAAAGATTTTTGGAACAATAGTGACTTTTGAGCCGTCTTGTTGTATTATAGCCCCTAACCTCTTATCGAAAGAAGGAACCACTCATAAAGATCTTCAGCTCAAAGTCAACAAGAACCGTCACTACCACCCGCCCGGCTGCGAAAGCGCAGGTAAGACCCGTCAAGGCAGAGCCCGTTAAGGTGAAGCCGACGGAGAAAAGGCCTGCTGAGAAAAAGCCGGCGGATGCCGCTGAGCGGGTTCAGAATATAAAAAAGAAAAAGAAGCAGCATAAGCTGAGAAAAACGCTCATTGCCTTAGGCTGCGTATTTGCCGTACTCGCGGGGCTGTACACATTTGTCGTGTACACGAAGATACCCTTCATAAAAAATTTGCGCGATGCATATATAGAGACTGCCATGCAGACCATGAGCCACCAGTGGCTTGCCGAGCTCTTCTTCCCGGATGATGTCATTGCCGAGGTGATGGCAAACATTAATGCCGAACAGGATGCACAGCAGGGCATAGAGAGCGAGTGGACGCACAATGTCGAGCAGAAGGACGACAACAGCTTTTACGAGCTGTTTGATGAGGTCGACAAGAGCTCGCTCGAGGAATATCTCAAGTTGCATCCGAGCGAAAGCAAAAAATCGCTGATGGAGCTCAATATCAACGAAGCCGGACTCAACGATGAGGGTACGACCATCAAAACAAAGCAGGGCGATCAGGTACTTGCCATAAACGCGCAGAAGGGCGTGCTGCTTGTGCGTGTCAAGGGCTCAAACTATCAGGGAGTGCTTGCAATTCTCAAAAATCCGGAGGATATTCGCTGCTGCATCGCCAAGTACATCGGCTCCTACGGTGAGCTGCTTGAGGACTTTGTGCCTCGCTGCAACGGTATACTCGGAGTAAATGCCAGCGGGTTTTACGATGCCGACGGTGTCGGCAGCGGCGGCACGGTCGACGGTCTGACGATATGCAGCGGCAAGGAATACGGAACTCATACGGCTTACGGCAGAAAGCGCTTGGAATTCAGAACAGATAACAAAATGTATATTGTTGATGCCGATACAAAGGTATCCGCCAATGCGCGCGATGCCGTTGAGTTTACCCCCGCGCTCATCATAGACGGTGAGGCGCTCATAGATGCTCAGTCGGCGTTCCGCTCAATACAGCCGAGGACGGTCGTTGCCCAGTCGCGCGACGGTGATGTCATGCTTCTTGTTATAGAGGGCAGGCTTCCCGGCAGATCGCTCGGTATCGGACTTCCCGACTGCACGGAGATCCTGCTCGGATACGATGCATATCAGGCAATGAACATGGACGGCGGAACGAGCTCCGTAATGTGGTATGACGGAGAGTATGTAACCAAATGCTCAAATCCGGAGATCAGGTGCCGTTATCTGCCGAATGCATGGATATATGGCTGAGAAAAAACCGCCGTCAGGCGGTTTTTTTCTCTTACATATTCCGTATATATTTAATGTATGTGTTTGACAAACTTGAAGTTGTGATATAAATTATCTTCTATGGAAAAGATAAGCTCAAGAAAAAACAGAATAATATGCCATATGCGCGCCGTTGCCTCGGATAACGGCTACCGCGCAGATTGCCGGCAGTTTATATGCGACGGGGAAAAGACGCTTAAGGAGGCGTTAAGCTCCGGAGCAGTCATAAAGCAGGTGCTCTGGCGGGAGGGCGTACAGCCCATGGAGCTTCCCGAAGGCGTTGAGCAGTACTGCGCCCCGGCGGATCTTGTCGAGTATGCATCTCCCCTGCGCTCGGGACCGGGACCCGTGTTTACGGTCGCTGTCCCCACGGCAGATGAAAGCCTTAAGCCGGAGCGGGTCATAGTTATTGAAAACCTTCAGGATCCAGGCAACGTCGGAACGGTCATACGGAGCGCGGATGCATTTAATATTGACGCCGTCATAATGGTCGGCGCCTGCGCCGATCTGTATAACCCGAAAACCGTTCGTGCGAGCATGGGCGCAATCTTCCGCCAGAGAGTCCTGCGCATGAGTATCGGTCAGCTCGACGGCTTTACTCAGCGCTGGTGTCTGCCGCTGTTCGGGGCGGCGCTGAGCGATCGCGCCGCCGATATCCGATGCGCCGAGCTTCACCGCAGCGCCGTTGCCATCGGCAGCGAGGGCAGGGGACTGTCGAAGGAGCTTCTCGATATATGCGGCGGAGAAATAATAATACCGATGAATCCGCAGTCGGAGTCGCTCAATGCGGCAGTGGCTGCATCGGTCATCATGTGGGAAATGTCGAGGTAAGGCAATGGATGAAGTGCTGTATTGGCTGTGGCTGTCAAATACGCCTCAGATAGGTGCAAAAACCGTCGCCGCACTGCTTTCGCATTATGAAACGCCGGAGAATGTGTATAATGCGCCGAAGGGTGAGCTCGAGCGCATTCTCCCGCGCGATAAGGACGGTGCACAGCAGCTTGAAAAGCGGAGCCTTGAGACGGCAAAGCGAATATTCGAAAAGTGCGAAAGCACGGGAATAGACATTGTGACCCTCGCCGATGCACGCTACCCCGAGCGTCTGCGCAATATACACCTGCCGCCGGCGGTTTTATATGTAAAAGGGAGACTCCCGAATATAGACGCGCTGCCGGCGATAGCCATAATCGGTACCCGCAGGGCGACGCATTACGGGCTGAAAATGGGAATGCGCATGGGCTATGAGATAGCCAAATGCGGAGCAACGGTCATATCCGGCTTAACGCGCGGTATCGACTCCGCTGCGGCTGAGGGCGCGCTGTATGCCGAGGGACAGGTCATCGGCGTGCTCGGTCTGCCGCACGAGCTTGATAAGAGCGGCTTCTCGCGTGAGATAGAGCTCACGGGCGCACTTATAAGCGAGTATGCGCCGGGCACAAAGCCGCACAGCTCGTTTTTTCGGGCGAGAAACCGCATAACGAGCGGACTTTCGCTCGGTGTCGCCGTGATCGAAGCACCCATGCGCAGCGGAACAAGGCTGTTCGTAAACGAGGCTGCCGATCAGGGCAAGGAGATATTCGCCGTTCCAGGCAATGCCGATCAGCCGAGCAGCGAGGGAACGAATCTGCTGATAAAAGAGGGTGCAAAGCCCGTAACCAACGGTTGGGATGTGGTAAGCGAGTTCGCCGCCTTTTATCCGGATAAGCTCAGGGAGGTCAGATTCAGAGACACCGGCAGACTCATCCCGATGGCGCTCACACAGCGTCAAAATGAGGACTCAAAAGCCGCGCCTGACGAAAAATGCACGAAAAAAGTTGTTGACAAGGCATCAGACGCGGCTTATATTGACTTGAAGAAACAGCTGGAGGGGCTCAGCCCGAGCCAACTGAAGATAATCGGAGCCATGGATGAAGGCTCGCTTCATGTTGACACGATAATTGAGCGCAGCGGATTTCCGCCCGCAAAGGTGCTTGCGGATCTTACGCTGCTTCAGATAAAGGGCTATGTCCGGCAGGAGACGGGCAAGCGCTTTTCGCTGAATATTAAGATGAAATGAGGACGATAAATGCCCAGCGCAAAGAAAAATCTCGTCATCGTCGAGTCGCCGGCAAAGGCAAAGACGATAGAAAAATACCTCGGCAGTGATTATAAGGTCGTGGCGTCCATGGGACACCTCAGGGATCTGCCCAAGAGCACGCTCGGCATCGACATCGAAAACGATTTCGAGCCCAAGTACATTCCGGTCAAGGATCATAAGGAAATAATAGACGAGCTCAAAAAGCTCAGCAAGAATGCCAAAACCATTTATCTTGCAACCGACCCTGACCGTGAGGGCGAGGCTATCTCGTGGCATCTCAAGGAGCTTCTGGCTCTGACAGATGAGCGCGCAAGACGCGTTACATTCAATGAGATAACCAAAAAGGTCGTCACCGAAAGCATCGGAAAGCCGCGCGATATAGACAATAACCTCGTGGATGCACAGCAGGCAAGGCGTCTGCTTGACCGTCTCGTCGGCTATAAGCTTTCACCGCTGCTGTGGAAAAAGATCCGCCGCGGACTGTCGGCCGGCAGAGTTCAGTCGGTCGCAACGCGCATGGTCGTTGACCGTGAAAACGATATAAGGAGCTTTGTGAGCGAGGAGTACTGGCTGCTTGACGCGATATTCGGTACCGGCAGCGGCGACGGCAGGTTCACCGCCAGATTTTACGGCAAGGACGATAAAAAGCTCGAGCTCCGCTCGGAGGATGATGTAAACACCGTCATAAGCGCGACCGAGGATGAGCCGTTTAAGGTCAAAGCCGTCAAGCGCGGCAAGAAGCACCGCTCACCCTCACCCCCGTTTATAACCTCCACCCTCCAGCAGGAGGCGAGCCGCCGCCTCGGCATGACTCCGCGCCGCACAATGTCCATTGCCCAGCAGCTTTACGAAGGCGTTGACATTCAGGGTCACGGCACCGTGGGTCTTATAACCTATATGCGTACCGATTCTCTGCGCCTTTCGGACGAGGCACTCATGGCGGCGAAAAACTATATAATCGACCACTACGGCAAGGAGTATTATCACGGCTCGTTCCGGGTGTATAAGACCAAGTCAGGCGCACAGGATGCGCATGAGGCGATCCGCCCGACGAATATTGAACTCAGTCCGGATGTCGTGCGCAAGGATCTGACCCCAGAGCAGTACAGGCTGTACCGCCTTATATGGGGCCGCTTCACCGCCTGCCAGATGGCAAATGCAGTTTATGATAATGTCGTTGTCGATGTTGAGGCAAACAGCTATATATTCCGCTCAAACTACTCCGAAATGCGCTTTGCAGGCTACACTGCGGTGTACGAGGAGAGTAAGGACGAGGAAAGCGACGAGCCCCGCAGCAAGCTGCCCACCCTTGAGGAGGGTGAGCGGGTCTGCCTTGAAAAGATGCTGCCCGAGCAGCAGTTTACACAGCCTCCCGCACGGTATACGGAGGCTACGCTCATCAGAGCCATGGAGGAAAAGGGCATAGGCCGCCCGTCTACCTATGCGCCTACCATTTCCACCATAACCTCGCATGAGTATGTCGTTAAGGACGGAAAATACCTCAAGCCCACGAATCTCGGCGAGGTGGTCACACAGCTCATGGAGGAGCGCTTCCCCGATATAGTCGACCTGAAATTCACAAACCACATGGAGGAACAGCTCGACGAGGTCGAGAGCGGCGAGCTCTATTGGAAGCAGCTCCTGCGCGATTTCTACGGCGATTTCAGCGTCGAGCTCGAGAATGCCGAGAAGGCGCTTGACGGAATTAGAATTAAGGTTCCCGATGAGCTCAGCGATGAGTACTGCGATGTCTGCGGCAAGCAGATGGTCGTGAAATCCGGACGGTTCGGCAGGTTCCTCGCATGTCCGGCTTATCCGGAGTGCAGCTTCACAAAGCCGCTGGTGATTGAAATGCCGGGCAAGTGCCCCAAATGCGGCAGCCGTATACTCAAGCGCACATCGAAAAAGGGAAACACCTATTACGCCTGTGAGCGCGGAGCGGACTGCCCGTGGCGCGGCACCGCAGCCGACGGCAGCGAGATAAAGGGCTTCATGACATGGTATGTGCCCACAAAGGACAATTGCCCGAGCTGCGGAAAAACGCTGTTCAAGCCCAGCGGCAGAGGCAGGCAGAAATCGTTCTGCATAAACGAGGACTGCCCGGAATTCGTGCCGGAGGATAAGCGAGGATACAAGAAAAAGCCCGCCGAGAAAAAGACTGCCGCAAAGAAAAAAACAACGGCTAAAAAGCCCAAAGGATGACGATATGGAACAGGTAACCGTCCTCGGAGCCGGACTCGCGGGCAGCGAATGTGCATGGCAGCTCGCAAAGCGCGGGATAAGTGTGCGCCTTGTCGAGATGAAGCCCAAGAAAATGACTCCCGCGCATACATCGGAATATTTTGCCGAGCTTGTGTGCTCAAATTCTCTGCGCAGTGATGAGCTCACGAATGCGGTCGGACTGCTCAAAGCCGAAATGCGGCGCATGGGCTCGCTCATAATGGAGAGCGCCGACGCTAACCGCGTTGCTGCGGGCGGAGCCCTTGCCGTTGACAGGGAGGCGTTCGCCCGGTACATAACCGAGAAGCTTAATAAAAACGAAAATATTGAGGTCATAGCCGACGAAGCCGTCGACTTCCCGGAGGGCGAGACCGTCGTAGCAACGGGGCCGCTCACGAGCGATGCTCTGGCAGATAAGATACGGGCGCTCTGCGGAAGTGAGGGACTGCATTTTTACGATGCCGTAGCGCCGATGGTGACGCTTGACAGCGTTGATATGGAAAACGCGTTTTTCGCATCGCGCTATGATAAGGGTACGGCGGATTATGTAAACTGCCCGATGGACGAAGACGAGTATAAGTCGTTCGTGCGCGAGCTGTGCAGCGCAAAAGAAGCGGAGGTGCACGGCTTTGACGACGGCGGCGTGTTTGAAGGCTGCATGCCGGTCGAGGTCATGGCAAGACGCGGGGAGGACACCCTGCGCTACGGACCCATGAAGCCGGTCGGCCTGCGTGATCCGCGCACGGGGCGTGAAAATTATGCCGTTGTTCAGCTGAGACGGGATAATGCCGACGGAACGCTTTATAACATAGTCGGCTTCCAGACCCATCTCACATGGGGCGAGCAGAAGCGCGTCTTTTCGATGATACCTGCGCTGAGAAACGCCGATTTCGTGCGCTACGGCGTAATGCATCGCAACACATATCTAAACAGCCCCGTGCTGCTCGACAGATACTACCGTCTCAGATCGCAGCAGCGTCTTAGCTTTGCCGGACAGATGACGGGCGTTGAGGGCTATGTCGAATCGGCGGCATCGGGTATGCTCGTCGGCATAGAGACCGCGGCGCGGCTCATGCAGCTTGAGCCGGTCGACTTTCCGCAGGAGACCGCTATAGGTGCACTGAGCCTGTACATCTCCGGCGGCAGCGTCGGTGATTTCCAGCCGATGAATATAAACTTCGGGATAATATCGCCCCTTGGCTACAGAGTCAAGGGAAAGCGCAATAAAAATGCCGAGATCTCCGCAAGGAGTCTGGCGCTCATAGATGAGATAATGAAAAGGGAGGTCTTCGGCTGTGAAAATAATAGTTGACGCAATGGGCGGCGACAACGCTCCCGAGGCAATAGTAAAAGGCTCGGTTTATGCACGCGACCGGCTCGGAGCGGAGCTCGTGCTGGTAGGCCGCCGTGAGGAGATCGAAAGGTATCTCGGAGAAAACAGAAGCGGCATCGAGATAGTTGATGCACGCGATGTCGTCACTATGGAGGACGATCCCAGCACCGCTACCCGGCGCAAAAAGGACTCGTCAATGACGGTTGCTTTGAACCTCCTGAAAAACGGCGGCGGTGATGCAGTGGTGTCGGCAGGCTCCACCGGAGCTCTGCTCACCGGAGCGACGCTTATCGTAAAGCGCGTAAAGGGCGTTCGCCGTGCGGCAATGGCGCCGGTGCTGCCGAGCTGCGAAAACGGTCTTATGCTTATAGACTGCGGTGCAAACGCCGAATGTACGCCTGAGTATCTTCTCCAGTTCGCATATATGGGCAGCTTTTACGCCCGCAGGATGATGGGACTTGAGAACCCGCGCGTGGGCCTTCTGAACATTGGCACCGAACCTACCAAGGGCGGTCAGCTCCAGCACGATACATATAAGCTGCTCACCCGCGCAAAGGAAGACGGCAGACTGAACTTTGTCGGAAATGTTGAGGCAAGCACAATGCTGCTCGGCGGCGTTGATGTCGTCGTAACGGACGGATTTTCCGGAAATATCGCCCTTAAAACCGCGGAGGGCGTTGCAAAATGGCTGTTTACCGAGCTCAAGGGCGTATTCCTGATGAGCACGAAGAATAAGCTTGCGGCGGCTGTCGTCAAGAAGGATGTCAAGGGCATAGCAAAGCGGATAGACCCCAACGAGGTCGGCGGGACGGCGTTCCTCGGCATATCCAAGCCCGTCATAAAGGCTCACGGCTCGTCAGGCGATGAGGCTTTCTTTGCCGCAATCCGTCAGGCCATGGCATTTGCCGAGGCGGATATAGTAGGAGATATCGAGAAAAACATAGATTACATGAAAATTTCGGAAGAAGTGCAGTAAGTGAAACAGTTAGAAGAGAAATTAGGCTATACATTCAGGGATAAGCAGCTTCTTTTAAACGCGCTGACACATAGCTCATACGCAAACGAGAACCGCGCAGAGGGTATTCCGAGCAACGAACGGCTGGAATTTCTCGGCGATTCGGTACTCGGCTTTGTGGCGGCAAAGCACCTTTACTCCATTACTCCGTCACTGCCCGAGGGCAAAATGACGAGGGTGCGCGCCGAGCTCGTGTGTGAGCACAGCCTGTACGGCGTTGCGCAGGAGCTCAATTTAGGAAGCGTTCTTCGCATGGGCAGGGGTGAGGAGAAAAACGGCGGCAGAGCCCGTGCGTCGATACTTGCCGATGCGGTCGAGGCTGTCATTGCCGCCGTATTTCTCGATGGCGGTATTGAGCCCGCCGAGAGTTTTATAGAGAAGATGGTACTCAGTCCCGAGAGCATCAGGGCGCACCATGCCACCGATTATAAGACCGAGCTCCAGGAGCTTGTACAACGCAAGGCAGATCAGGTGCTCAAATATCGCGATGCAGGCGAGTCGGGACCGGATCATGACAAGCTGTTCCTTTCGGAGGTAAGCCTGAACGGTGAGGTCATCGGCGCCGGCAGCGGGAGAACAAAGAAGGAAGCGGAGCAGGCCGCTGCCTGCGCAGCGCTCGAGAGGCTTGGCAAATGACACCAAGAAACAGTATAATACCGGTGTTCGTGCCGCATCTGGGCTGCCCTAACGACTGTGTCTTCTGCAATCAGCGCAGAATATCCGGCAGTCAGGAGCCAGCAACGGCGCAGACCGTCAAAAATTCAATAGAAGCAGCAGCCGCCTTGACCCCAGCGGGGACAAAGCGGCAATTGGCGTTTTATGGAGGCAGCTTCACCGCCATACCCGAGAGTCAGCAGACGGCACTTTTAGAGGCGGCAAAGCCGTATCTTGCCGACGGCACCGTCAGCTCCATAAGGCTTTCAACACGCCCCGACGCAATAGATGCCGCAGTTCTCAGGCGCCTTAAAAATTACGGAGTCGAGACGATAGAGCTCGGTGCACAGTCCATGTGCGACAGGGTGCTTGAGCTTTCCGGCAGAGGGCATGACAGCGCATCGGTGGCTGAAGCGTCAGAGCTTATAAGAGCATACGGCTTCAAGCTTATCCTGCAAATGATGACCGGACTGCCGGGCGATACCGATGCCGGCTGCGTCGAAACGGCAAAGCGCATAATAGCGCTTTCGCCTGACGGGGTAAGAATATATCCGACCGTTATCGTGCGGGACACCGTGCTCTGCGATTTGTGGCGTGCGGGAGCCTACAGGGAGCATACGGTGGAGGATGCCGTGCGAGTCTGTGCGCAGATCGTTCCGCTGTTTGACGCAGCGGGCATACCGATAATCCGAATGGGTCTCAATCCCACGGAGGAGCTCAGCGGAGGAGATGCCCTCGGCGGGGCGTATCATCCGGCTCTCGGAGAGCTCGTGAGGTCGCGGCTCATGCTTGAAAAGGCGCGTGAGAAGCTTACCGGAATCCCTTCCGGAAGCTCGGTGCTGCTGCTCGTAAACCGCTCGGATGTTTCAAAAATGGCGGGACAGCACAGGTGCAATATTGAGAGCTTAAAGCGGGAGTTTTCGATCAGAGAGCTGAAAATTCGTCAGTCCGATGAAAAAATCGGGCAAATACGCATTATCAGGCTTGATTAAGACAGCCGTTTATTATAAAATAATCTGAAACATTGTTTATCAGAGGTAGAGCATTTGTATCTTAAAGCATTGGAATTGCAGGGGTTCAAGTCGTTTCCGGACAAGACCCGAATAACATTTGAAAAGGATGTAACCGCGATAGTCGGGCCTAACGGCTCCGGCAAATCAAATATATCCGACGCGATACTGTGGGTCATGGGCGAGCAGCGCTCAAAGACTCTCCGCGGCGGCAAAATGGAGGATGTTATCTTCGGCGGTACGGAAAAGCGCGGGGCGCTGGGCTTTGCGCAGGTATCGCTCATAATAGATAACTCCGAGCATGTTTTTGACTGCGACAGCACCGAGCTTATGCTCACGCGCAGATATTACCGCAGCGGTGAGAGCGAGTATTACATAAACCGCGAGGCGGTCAGGCTCAAGGACATAAACAGCCTTCTTATGGACACCGGTCTCGGCAGAGACGGTTATTCCATCATCGGTCAGGGCAAGATTGCCGATATCGTTTCCAATAAAAGCACCGACCGCCGCGAGGTTTTCGAGGAGGCCGCCGGCATATCGCGCTACCGCAGCCGCAAGGAGGAGTCCGAGCGCAAGCTTGCAAAAACCGAGGAGAACCTTCTGCGCATAAACGATAAGATAGACGAGCTCGAGCTTCAGGTCGGGCCTCTGCGCAAGCAGTCGGAAACGGCGAAGAAATACCTCGTTCTGCGCGACGAGCTGCGTGTGCGGGAGATATCCGTCTGGATGGCAACGCTCGACAAGCTGCGCAGTCAGGCGCAGGTCATAGGCACGGATTACGAAAATGCAAAAAACGAGCTCGACGAGGCTCACAGGAGCCTTGAGGCTTTGTATGCTTCGGCAGACAGCATATCCGAGCGCATGCATGAAAAGGATATCGAAGCCGATAAGGCGCGCGAAAGATTATCGCAGACCGAGGGCAAAGCTGCCGAGTGCGACTCTCAGGCGGCTGTACTCAGAGCCAATATCAAAAGCGGCGAAGAGACCGTGCAGCGCATGAAAAGCGATATAGCCGGTGCCCAGAGCCGTTTGCTTGAGATTGAAAAGCAGATAGACGAAAATGCCGCCCGCGCGCTCTCTCTTGCGGAAGACATAGCTGGGCTTTCGCAGAAGGAGACCGGCAGCAATAATGTCATAGAGGGCTGCCGCATGAAGCTGCAAAGCCGCGAAAATGCGGTCGGACAGCTCCGGGAAAAGGTCAGCCGCCTTTCGGTGGACTGCCGCAGCATGGATGCCCGCATACATATGCTCTCCGAAATGGAAAAGGAGTACGAGGGCTTTTCAAAGGCCGTAAAAACGGTCATGCGCGAGGCCGGCAGAGGCAATCTGCACGGAGTGCATGGACCCGTTGCAAATCTTATAAAAACAGATAACGAATATGCGCTGGCGATAGAGACGGCGTTGGGCGCCGCTATGCAGAATATAGTTATCGACACTCAGAACGACGGACGCAGCGCCATTGAAATGCTCAAGCGCTCCGATTCAGGCAGAGCAACATTTCTGCCGGTTGACACCGTGCGCGGCAGCATCATGAAGGATGCGCCTGTGAACGATCCGGGCTTTGTCGGTGTAGCGTATGATCTCGTAAGCTTCGACAAGGTCTACGACGGCATTTTTGCAAGCCTTCTCGGCAGAACGGTCGTTGCAGAAACACTCGGCGATGCCGTGCGCATATCAAAGGCAAACGGAAACAGGCTGCGCATAGTCAGCCTCGATGGACAGCTCATAAATGCCGGCGGCTCCATGACCGGCGGCAGCGCCGCCCGCGGAACGGGCATACTGTCACGGGCAAACGAGCTCGAGGCCCTGAAGAAGCGCCGCGTCAGCCTCGGCAAAGAGTATGACGGCTCCGAGCGCGAGCTCGAAAAAGCCGTGAACGCCCTTTCGGGACTGCGGTATGAGCTTGACGCAGCCATAGAGGAGCGCGCGGAGATACTGCGTGATAAAGCCTCGGCCGAGGCCGAAAAGCGCACGACCGAATCCTCGGCACAGCAGCTCAGGGCGCTGTCGGAGAGCCTGTCCGGCGACAGTGAGCTCAGGCGCGGCGCCATAAAGAAGGCGGAGGATAACTGCCGCGATATTCAGACAAGACTTGATGCCGTTTTGAAGCGGCGCGAGGATATACTCACTCAGGCGGAGAGCATAAAAGCGGAGATAGCGGAAATCAATGCTAAAAGAATGGAGCTCGAGGGCAGAAGAACAAAGACGGATAAGGACAGTCAGGAGTCCAACCGCCGGCTGCTTGAGCTTGAACGAAGCTGTGCAAGGCTTGAGCAGAAAAAGCTCGCGGCGGATATGGAGGAAAAGCAGATCCTCGATAAGCTGTGGGATAATTACGAACTCAGCTTTTCGGCAGCCGAGTCACTGCGCCAGCCGGTCGAAAACCTGCAGAAGGAAACCCGCGGCATAAACGAACTGCGCCGTCAGATATCCGCTCTCGGGACACCTAATATCGGAGCTATCGAGGAGTTCGAGCGCGTAAATACCCGCTACGAGTACCTCACCGGTCAGCGCAGCGATATTGAAAAGGCGAAAAAGGACCTGCTGGGGATAATAAATGATGTTACTGCCGAGATGAAGGAGGTTTTCCTCGGTCAGTTCAGGCTCATCGACGAAAACTTCAGAGAAACATTTCTGGAGCTTTTCGGCGGGGGAAAGGCGTCCGTCATACTTGAGGACGAGTCCGACCCGCTCGAGTGCGGCATAGAGATAAAGGTGCAGCCGCCCGGCAAGGCGGTGTCGAACATAAGCCTGCTTTCCGGCGGAGAAAAGGCATTTGTCGCCATAGCGCTTTATTTTGCCATACTAAAGGTACGCCCGACACCGTTCTGCGTTATGGACGAGATAGAGGCGGCTCTTGATGAAGCAAATGTCACGAGATATGCAGATTACATGCGCAAAATGTGCGATAAAACGCAGTTTATCGTTATAACCCACCGCCGCGGTACCATGGAGGAGGCAGATCATCTCTACGGTGTCACCATGCAGGAAAAGGGCGTATCAAAGGTCATAGAGCTTGACCTTGATCAGGCACAGCGCTCGATAGAAAACGACTGAGGAGGTTAATATGGGCTTTTTTGATAAAATGTTTTCCGGTCTTACAAAGACCCGCAAAAGCATTGAGGAACTCGAGGAGGTATTCCGCAATTACGATATCGACAGCGAGGATTTCTACGATGAGCTCGAGGAAATGCTCATCATGGCCGATGTCGGAGGCGAAACGACGGCGAAGATCATGTATGACTATAAGCACATACTGCTCAGATCCCGCATAAACCGCGGCAAGGATGCAAAGGCGGCGTTCGTTTCATATATGCAGGATATGCTCGGTCAGATGGATACCGCTCTCAAGCTGGATACAAAGCCGTCGGTCATCCTTATGGTCGGAGTAAACGGAGTCGGCAAAACAACAACAATCGGAAAGCTTGCCGGCAGCATTACTGCCGAGGGCAAAAAGGTGCTGCTCTGCGCGGGAGATACCTTCCGCGCCGCCGCAGCCGAGCAGCTCGGCATATGGGCAGAGCGCTCTGGTGCGGATATAGTGCGCCATGAGGAGGGCAGTGACCCTGCCGCCGTCGTATACGACGGTATATGTGCGGCAAAGGCACGCGGAGCCGACGTCGTTATAATAGACACCGCCGGCAGACTTCATAACAAGGCCAACCTTATGAACGAGCTCAATAAGATAACGCGCGTTGTGCACCGCGAGCTGCCGGAGGCGGATACGGAAACGCTCATGGTGCTTGATGCCACCACCGGTCAGAACGGACTTATTCAGGCAAAGCAGTTTCTTGAGACCGCCGGCATAAGCGGCATCGTTCTTACAAAGCTTGACGGAACTGCAAAGGGCGGAATCGTTTTCGCAATTTCAAACGAGCTTAAGCTGCCGGTCAAATATGTCGGAGTAGGCGAGGGTATAGACGATCTCATACCGTTTGATCCAAAGGAATTCGTGGAGGCGCTGTTCAAATGATAAGGCTCATATTGGCGAGCAATAATGCAAAAAAAATGAAGGAGCTGCGCGAGATACTCTCGGATATGGATGTTGAGATACTGTCTCAGCGCGCGGCAGGATGTGATTTTGAGGTCGATGAGACCGGCACGACCTTTGCCGAGAATGCTTATCTCAAGGCAAAGGCGGTGTTTGACGCAACCGGTGAGATGACCGTTGCAGATGACTCGGGACTCATGGTCGAGGCTCTCGGCGGCGAGCCCGGCGTGTACTCTGCGCGCTATGCTCCGGGAGGGCACGACGCAACGGATAAGGAACGCTATGAGTACCTGCTTAAAAAAATGGGCGATGCCGAAAACCGCAGGGCAAAATTCGTTTCCAGCATATGCTGCCTGCTGCCCGACGGCAGAATCATCCGCACCGAGGGCGAGTGCAGCGGACAAATACTCACACAGCCTTCCGGCGAGGGCGGCTTCGGCTACGATCCGGTGTTCATGCCCGACGGCTATGACGAGAGCATGGCTCAGCTCGGAACGGAGATAAAGAATAAGATATCGCACAGAGCCCATGCGCTCGCAAAATTCAAAGAAGAACTGAGGAAAACCGATGGCATTGACAAGTAAGCAGAGAGCCCAGCTTCGCTCGATTGCGATGACTGAGGACACTATAATCCAGATAGGCAAGGGCGGAATAACCGAAAATACGCTCACACAGATAAAGGATGCGCTCAAGGCGCGCGAGCTCGTAAAGGGCAGAGTGCTTGAAAACAGCCTTCTTACCGCGCGCGAGGCGGCCGAAGAGCTGGCGGAAAAATGTGCGGCAGAGACCGTTCAGACGATAGGAAGCAAATTCGTGCTGTATAAGCGCAATGAAAAAGAGCCTAAAATAGCTCTTGTAAAAGACAAGAAAAAATGAGAATAGTTATCTACGGCGGCAGCTTTAACCCGCCTCACCGCGGACATATAGAGGCAGCCTATGCCGTGCAGGAACGGCTCAAGCCGGACAAAATGCTTATAATACCGGCGAGCATACCGCCGCATAAAAGCCTTGCCGACGGAAGCCCCGATGCCGCCGAACGGCTTGAGCTCACGCGGCTGGCGTTTGCGGATATTCCGGATGCCGAGGTGTCGGACATTGAGATAAACCGCGAGGGCAAAAGCTATTCCGCGGATACGCTTGAGCAGCTCATGCAGTTGTATCCCGATGCGGAGTTTACATTTGCCATGGGCAGCGACATGCTGCTCAGCTTTGAGCAATGGTACAGATTCCGCTTCCTGCTTGAGAATATGACTCTCGGTGTTTTCTGCCGCAGCGAGGGAGAGGACGCGCGCGTTATGCGGCATGCCGGGTACCTTGAAAGAACATACGGCGCACGGTGCGTTTTCATAAACCATGAGCCCAAGCCGATGTCCTCGTCCGATATTCGCCGTATGCTGCCGGAGCGCAGAGGTGCCTCGTGCCTGCCGGAGCCGGTCTATGCCCGCATAATAAAAAACGGAGATTACGGTGCCCGTCCGGAGCTTTACTGGCTGCGTGAAAAAGCGTATGCAATGCTGAGCCCGAAGCGCGTTGCCCATGTGGCAGGGTGCGAGGCGGAGGCGGTAAATCTCGCCATGCGCTGGGGAGAGGACTCCGAAAATGCGGCGGAAGCCGGAATACTGCACGATATTACGAAAAAACTTGTGTTATCCGACCAATTGATATTGTGCCGCAAGTATGGTATTATAAACGACACTACAGAAGAGGAAAATGTAAAGCTTCTGCATGCCAAGACCGGTGCGGCGCTTGCAAAGGATCTTTTCAACATAAGCAGAGAGGTCTACGATGCCATCCGATGGCATACGACCGGCAAGCCGGATATGACACTGCTTGAGAAGATAATCTATATGGCGGATTATATTGAGCCTAACAGAGATTTTGAGGGCGTGGATAAGCTGAGAAAGCTCGCCTATGAGGATCTCGACAAAGCGATGGCACTTGGACTTGAAATGAGCCTTGAAGACATAAGAAGCCATGGGCAGGAGCCGTATTACGCAACTGCCGAAGCGTATGAATGGTACGCAAAGTACACAAACACACAGCAATAACGGCAGGGGTGCCGGCATAGAAGGGAACTATGATATGCAGCTATTTGGAGGCAAAAAAAGCGGAAAACACTCCGGTAACGAGGACAGCAGGGGAGCTGCCGCCGCTAACAGCGATTATTATGACTATGATTACGCGCAGAAAAGCGCACCGGTGAAAAACGAGAGCGCACCCAAGGCAAAAAAGCCGGGGGGAAAACAGAAAAAGAAGAAGGGCAAGGCGGGTAAGGTCATCCTTATAATCCTGCTGTGCATTGTGCTGCTGCTCGCGGCGGCATATGTATATGTCGAATTTTTCATGAGTGCTCCGACAAGCGATAATAAGGGTCTCAATAACAACGACGATGACGATAGTCCCGTGAATGTCGTAGAGGGCAGAAAGCCCGGAGTTTATACGATACTTGTGGCGGGTGTTGATGTTGTCAGCAATAATACCGACACGATCATGGTCGGACAGCTCGACACCGTAAATCACACGCTGAATGTCGTCAGTATCCCGCGCGATACGCTTACAAACCTCAAGCACGAGGTCAAAAAGGCAAACTCGGCATACCACTATGCCGCGTACTACTCCGGCATAAAGAGCAGCTCCTACTACGGCTGCGACCCGATAGCAACGATGCGCGAGGAGCTTATTCAGGCGTTCCTCGGCTTTGATGTTGACGGATATATCCTTGTCAACATGGAGGCTGCCGAAAAGGTTGTTGACACCATCGGCGGAGTTCAGTTTGATGTTCCCCCCGGAATGGACTATGACGATCCCGCGCAGGATCTGCACATCCACATTCCCGAGGGCTCGCAGACGCTCACCGGTGAGCAGTTTGTCCAGCTCATGCGATTCAGAAGCGGCTATGCCGGCGGCGATATCCAGCGCATCGACATGCAGCACGAGCTGCTCATGGCGGTAGCAACGCAGATGCTCAGCCTGAAAAACATCCCCAACCTCAGCGAGGTCATCAGCATCGTCACCGACAACATGAAAACGAGCCTCTCCACGGAGGACATGCTCTATTACGCCAAGGAGTTCCTGAAGCTTGATAAGGACAGCATAAAATTCATGACCATGCCGGGCAACACCAACGGCAGCGTGTTCGGCTCAAGCTATGTGTTCTGTGACATTGATGCATGGCTCGACATGGTAAACGAGTACCTCAACCCGTGGGAGACCGATGTTACCTGCAGCAATGTTGATATCGTCACCTATAAGGACGGGAACTTCTATTCCACAACGGGTGAGCTCAAGGGCGGAGTGTCCTCGTTCCTGAACTACAGCTCGTCAAGCGCCATGGGCTCGGCGGCGGTTTACCCGTATACGGGCAGCACGACAAGTAATACCGACAGTAAGGATGATGACCAATGATGACACCGGATGAAGTTGTAAAGGTAGCTGCAAAAGCTCTCAACGACAAAAAAGGCAAAGACATAAAGATCCTGAAGACAGATAAGCTTACCACCCTGTGCGATTATTTCGTTATCTGCACGGGTACATCCTCCACGCATATAAAATCACTTACAGACGAGATCGACAAGCAGATGAGCGAGGCCGGCGAGCCTCCTATCCGCCGCGAGGGCTATCGCAGCGGGAGCTGGGTGCTTCTTGATTTCGGCTGTGTCGTGGCACATGTGTTCACCGAGGAAGCCAGAGACTTCTACAATCTTGAGCACCTGTGGTCCGACGCCGAGGAGATCGGTCTCTCATCCCTTATAGGCCCCTGCTAAGGGGCATTCCGGACAAAAAATACTATAAGGGAGCTAATTTTAAAATGAAATACGATTTTACCGCTATCGAAAAGAAATGGCAGAAAAAC
>CAVGWF010000039.1:0-9743 GCA_963632825.1 Escherichia coli
TCGTCGTCACGGATGGCCTTGAATGCGCGG
The DNA here is from genome assembly GCA_963632825.1 of Escherichia coli. GTDB lineage: Bacteria > Bacillota > Clostridia > Oscillospirales > Oscillospiraceae > F23-B02. Next base: position 31 of record CAVGWF010000039.1, read on the forward strand.
CCGTAGGAGGAGTTTATGAGCAGGATGATTATTATTATGCTTATCATCACAATAAAGAACGGGAACACCGTTGCAAGCTTGAACACCTGCGTTCCGATCTGTATCTTTATGTCACTGAAGGAGGTGTAGTCACGAAGGAGGTTCGAGCCGTTTGTGATAACGCCGAGTCCGTTCCACTGGAAGACCGCCCGGATGATCTCCGCAAAGCCGAGGGTCGCTATGGCGAGGTAATCGCTCTTCAGGCGCAGCACGGGGACGCCTATGAGTGCTGCGAACGCCGCTGCCGCGAGACCCGCAATAATAATGCATATTATCGCGCCGAGGAAGCTTCCGAGGTTCACACCAAGGGCATTGCCCAGCACCTCGGGGATCGAGAACTGTATCGCGCCGCCGTCAAAATACTGATAAACCGCGGCGTGACGCGCTGCCGGGATGGAGAATATGGAATAAGCATATGCGCCGATGAGCATAAAGCCCGCCTGACCGAGGGAGAACAGACCCGTGAAGCCGTTGAGCAGGTTCATGGAGACGCACACCAGTGAATATATCGCGCCCTTCTTGAGCACGGGGATAAGCATCAGCGTAAATTTTGAGGGTTTAACAAAGTTATCGAGGGCAAACAGCGCAGTATACAGTATCACAAGGGCGACTATGGTCAGCCACATGCCCTGACGCTTTGCCACTTCGTCCGGAGTCCTCATGACCTTGGTATTTATCGTTTCGTTCATTACCGTCACCTCACACCTTATCCGTCGCCTTCTCGCCGAAGATGCCGGTGGGCTTGACGAGGAGGATGACTATCAGCAGAACAAAGGTAAACGCATCGGAGAACACCGTCCAATCCTGACCGATGCCCTTGATGATGTTTTCGCAGATACCGATTATGAACGCGCCTATGACGGCGCCCGGAATCGAGCCGATACCGCCGAACACGGCCGCTACGAACGCCTTCAGACCGGGCATTGCACCGGAGGTTGGAACGACCGTCGTATAATTTGAAAAATAAAGCAGCGAGCCCACGGCTGCAAGGAAGCAGCCGACGATAAAGGTAAAGGATATGACCGAGTCTATCTTTATGCCCATGAGCTGGCTGGTTTCAAAATCCTTTGCAACGGCACGCATTGCCATGCCGATCTTTGTGTACTTAATAAGCAGCACAAGCACTATTACCAGAACAAGAACGAGTACAGGTGTTATGACGGTGACCATTTTCGTGGTCGCTCCCCATATAGTCACCTGCTTTGAGAAGAACGGGATAGCGGGATATGAACGGGGCAGACCGCCGGTGAAGTACAGTGCGCAGTTCTGCAGCAGGTACGACACACCGATGGCGGATATCATTACCGACATACGCGGGGACGAGCGCAGAGGCTTGTACGCCACGCGTTCAATGACAACGCCGAGCACCACCGTGAGCACTACGACGAGAATTATCGACACCCACATCGGCAGTCCGCCGGCTATGGCGTATATCATTATAAGACCTGCTACCATGAACACATCGCCGTGAGCAAAGTTTATAAGTCTGAGTATGCCGTAAACCATCGTGTAGCCGATGGCTATAAGGGCATACTGACCGCCCACGGATATGCCTGTCAGCAGATAGGGGAAATTCGTATGTAAAAATTCGATCATCTGAAGACCATCCTATCTCTCTTTTGGAACGCATAGATCCGCTCCGCAGTGTATTTTACGGAGCATATTTATGCGCTCCTGCCTTGATTAAAAAAACGCCATATGGTGGGGATGCGGTAACATCCCCACCATATAAACAGTTCACAGTTTAAGCATCAAGCTGTGCCGCAGCAGTGCGGAATTATGCCTCAGCCTTCTGGACTGCGACGAACTCCCACTCGCCGGTCTCGTTGTTGGCGACCTTGATAACTGCGGAATCGCGGTTTGCGTCGCCGATGTCATTGAAGGAGATATCGCCGGAGATGCCGGAGTAGGTTACGCCGGGCAGAGCTGCCATGACTGCCGCAGGATCGCTGGAGTCGGCTGCCTTGATGGCCTCGAGTGCTACCATGTATGCGTCATAGCCCATAACGGTGACGGCTGCGAGCATATCGTTGCCGCCGTTGTTTTCAAGGTTCTTGCTGTCGGAGTTGATCCACTCCTTGATGCCCTTTTCAAAGTCGGGGTTTGCGCCTTCCTGATAGAAGGTGGAAACGTAGACCTGAACGTCCTTGCCCTTGGTCGCGCCGACGATGACGTTGCTGTCCCAGGTGTCGGAGCCGAGGAGAGGAATGTTGATGCCCTGAGCTGCGCACTGCTCAACGATCAGCTGTGCATACTGGATCGAGCAGGGAGCGAAGATAGCCTGAGCGCCGGCCTTCTTGGCGTTGTTCAGGAAAGAGGTGAAGTCGGAGTTATCCTTCTGGAAGCTATCGGTGATGACCTTCATACCGAGCTTCTCAGCCGCTGCCTTGCAGTAGTTTATAAGACCCTGGTCATAGTCGTTGCCCTGCTCGCCGAGGCAGTAGATGGTGTCAGCCTTGAGCTGCTCCTTTGCGAAGTTTGCATGAACGGTGCCCTGGAACGGATCGAGGAAGCAGATACGGAAATAGTGGCTGTTGCCCTCGGTGACCTGGGGGTTGGTGCAGGTGACGCCGATCGCGGGGATGCCTGCATCCTTGAAGGTATTCGAGCCGGCGATCGCAACGGAAGAACCGTAGGAGCCGAGAACGACGGATACGCCCTCTGCAACGAGGCTTGATGCTGCGGAAGCAGCCTTCGCCGTATCGGACTCGTTATCAGCGTAAACGAGCTCTACCTTGTAGGTCTCGCCGCCGATCTCGACGGTGTTGACCTGTGAATTTGCATACTGCATACCAAGGACCTCCTGCTTGCCGCCTGCGCCGTTTGCACCGGTGAGAGGCTCATAAACGCCGATCTTTATGACCTTATCGTCGCTTGCGCTGTCACCGTCGCCGCATGCGCACAGCGAAAATACCATGAGCATTGCAAGAACAAGTGCTAAAAACTTCTTCATTGTATTATTTCCTCCTAATTAATTCTCAACTCTCTCCATGTCCGCGCGGTGCGAACATTTGTCTTTGCGTTGATATGTGAGCATTATAAACTACCATCAAAAAAAATGCAACTGTTTTTTCGATATTTTATTCATATATTTTTGATATGTCTCCGATTGAATTATTTTTTCACCGGTGTTAAACTTAAACGCAGCAACATTTTTATGTAACGGGTGTGCCAAAAATGCTCTTGAGTTCCCTTAAAAAATCGGATAGCCTCCGGCGCATTACTCTCAAAAAGCTTGCCGCTATCATCGGTGCAGAGCTTCCCGACGCGATAAACGGCGGCGCGGTGTGCGGAAAGATACTCACGCAGTCGGAATATGTCACCGAGGGCGATGTCGTTATCAGCGCCGGCTGGTATCCGCACGGCAAAACCGTTTCTGCGGCATTGGAGCGCGGAGCTCTCGCCGTGTTCTGCCCTAAGGATGTCAAGACCCGGCTTTTTGCCGGTGCGGACAGTGTTATCGGCGTCGGGGATCCCATGCAGTGCGTAAAGGCTTTCGAGCTGTGGCGTACCGCCGGATGCAGCGCAAGGCGGATAGCCATAAGCGGCAGCGTCGGCAAAACAACGACTACAGGACTTATCGACACCGTTATCGCGGGCTCGTACAAGACGCTGACGCACTACAGCATGTCAAACAGCCACGGTGCGATACTGCGCAACATCCAGAAGCTCTCCCCCTCACACCAATGGTGGGTGCAGGAGGTCGGCGGCGTGCAGCCGGGATATATCGAGAGCTCCGCCTGTGTTCTCAGACCGGATATAACGGTTCTGACAAACATAGGTCAGTCGCATCTGGATAAGTATATTACCAGGGAAAACATACTGTATGACAAGTGCAGCCTTGAGCGGTATCTGAAGCCGGACGGCACGGTGGTCATAAACTCCGACGATGAAATGCTGCGAAATGCCGCGTTTACGCACAGGTGCGTGACGGTTTCCATGCGCGACGGCGGCGCAGACTACTACATAAGCGCCGTAAGGGCGGCTCAGGACGGCATTGAGTTTGACTTTTCATGCGCCGAGGGCAGCTTCACGGCTCGTCTCAGGCTTTACGGCGACTATAACGCCTATAACGGCGCAATGGCCATCGCCGTCGGTCGGCTCGCCGGAGTTTCCATGAAGCGCTGCATTGAGCTCGTCGGGCAGTACACTCCGAACGGCATGCGGCAAAACTACCGCAGCATCGGCGGCTATCGTATGCTTATCGACTGCTTCAATGCCGAGCCGCGCACCGTGCTGGGCTCGGCGAAAACGCTTTCACGAATGCCGCGCTCAAACGGCGGCAGGCGTATTTTTGTTACCGGTCACATCGACAAGCTCGGTCAGCTCTCAAGGCAGATGCACTACGAGCTCGGCAGGGAGCTTGCAAAGCTTGACATTGATCTTATGGTGCTCTACGGCGGGGACAGCGACCGTTTGTACGCCGGGCTCATTGCCGGAGGCTTTGAAAACGCCGTTTTGCTCAAAACAAGAGACGAGCTCGACGATTGGATAAGGCGGAACATAACGCGCGACGATATCACATTTTATAAAAGCGGTCAGTTTGAAACGGCGCTCGCCAAAACGATAGACCATGTGTACGGTACAAGCTTTCAGAACGACCAGCAGTTCAATGAGGGACGGCGCATTGAGCAGGGCGACTTTCGATTCCGCATAAGGCGTGACGGCATTGCGGAGCTTGAGCGCTACACCGGCAGCGCAAAAAATGTGGTCATTCCCGCAAAATGCGGCGAGGCAAGCGTTATCCGCATCCGCGACCGTGCGTTTAAATATAATCTCGCCGTTGCGTCGGTGAGCATACCCGACACGGTCGTGAACATCGGAAAGCAGGCGTTTTATCGCTGCGTGAAGCTGCGGAAGTTAAAGCTGCCCTCCGGTCTCAAATACATAGGTGAAAGTGCGTTTTCCGGATGCAGGGCATTAACCGAGCTGAGCATTCCGAACGGTACGCTGCACATAGAAAGGCACGCGTTTTCCGGATGCAGGAGACTTGCAGCACCGCATCTGCCCGACTCCGTCGGATTCGTCGGCGAAAATGCATTTGACAACTGACGAAAGCTCTCCCGAGGAAGCCTCCGGAGAGCTTTCGCATCTTCGCATATCATATTATTTTAGGGCTCGTACGCCAGTCCGCGCCACCGCGGCGCTCCTGCTGCGCCGTGTAGCCGAGGACATACAGGTCATGCGCCGAGCTGCAAAGCTCAAACAGTCTGCGGCAGTCGGTATCGTAGTTTTTTATATCCGCAGGCTTTGTTATTATCGGAATGCGCGCTCTGCCGCCCATCTCCCGCAGAAGCGCGCACCCACGTTCGTTTGCGGCCAGCACGCGCGCATACGGCGGGGCGTCGGCTGCCATATCGGCGGTAACTCCGAGCGCCGCGCACATGACCATTCTGCGGATACGGCTGAGGGCATATCTCTTGCTCTTTGAGGCGGCAAGAACGGCATCGATGCTGCACTCCTCCTTTGCCGCGCGGCATATCCGGTTGTGCAGTCCCTCTGCGGCATCGGGCAGCCTTTCGTAAAAGCCGTCGGGCAGCATCCTCAATCTGGACAGTATGGCGCCCTCAAGAGCATCCGCCATTACCGGTCCCCTGCCGAGCTTGTCCTCTCTGCGGTAGACCGCATAGGCGCTGTCGGGCACCGAGCCGGATATGTCCGAACCGGAGGACAAGCTGCGGCGTATCTCGGCAGCGGACCTGTGACCGGTGCCGTCGGACATTTTATCGTGACCCGAACCGAAGCGCTGGACCGTTACGGGCTTTATATTAAGTCCGAGATTATATATTGCCTTTATATACTCAACGGCAAGGATATTATTCGGCGTTTCAAGCTGGCACGCGGCTTCGCCTATGCGCTTTGCCACCGCTCTCTGGCGTGCGGCAGCAAACGGTATTCCCTCGTCGGCCGAAAGCTCCGCGCGTATCTGCGCGCCGATGAGCGGGTCAATAAGCGTTTCCGCTATCGTTTCAAGTATCTCCGTTTCGCCGCACTCGCTGCCGAAGCTGAGGTGAGTTACGACTCCGGTCGAGCCGAGCAGCCCTACGGCGCCTCGTGCAAAGCCCTCGGCTGACGAGAGCGTCCACGGCAGCGGGAGCTCCAGAATGAGGTCTGCCCCGCTCATAACGGCGGCTTCGGCGCGGGCGAATTTTGAGTACACGGCAGCCTCGCCGCGCTGGATAAAATCGCCCGACATTGCGCACACAACCGGGCAATCCTCACCGAGCAGCTTTTTCGTTTCCGCAATATGGTGCTTGTGTCCATAATGGAAGGGATTATACTCTCCGACTATACCAATTACGTTCAAATCGCTCATACCTTTCAAAAATTACTTGATTTTTGTGCAAAATGTATTAGAATGTTTAATGTATGATTTTATAATACAATTTTTTTGTGATTTTTACAATAAGAAAGGAATACCGGAATGAAAATTCTTGTTATCAACGCAGGCAGCTCTTCCCTGAAGTATCAGCTCATCGACATGGAGACCGAGTCTGTAATGGCTAAGGGCCTTTGCGAGCGCATCGGTCTCGACGGTCATCTCAAGCACACGCCGCTCGTAGGCGGCAAGCCCGTATTTGACGAGGATGTTGCAATGCCCACCCATGCCGAGGCTATAGCTGCGGTTATTGACAAGCTCACCAGCGCCGAGTACGGTGTTGTTTCCTCCATGAAGGAGATCGACGCCGTGGGTCACCGTGTCGTTCACGGCGGCGAGAAGTTTGCCTGCTCCGTCCGCATCGACGACGAGGTCATGGAAGCGCTCAAGGAGTGCACTCCCTTTGCTCCCCTGCACAACCCCGCAAACATCATCGGCATCAACGCCTGCCGCGATGTTATGGGCGATGTCCCCATGGTCGCAGTGTTCGACACCGCTTTCCATCAGACCATGCCCGGCAAGGCATATATGTACGCCGTTCCCTATGAGTACTACAAAAATGACGGCATCCGCCGCTATGGTTTCCACGGCACCTCTCACCGCTATGTTTCCGGCCGCTGCGCAGAGCTCATGGGCAAGCCCATCGAAGAGCTCAAGATAGTCTCCTGCCACATGGGCAACGGCAGCTCCATCGCAGCTATCGACGGCGGCAAGTGCGTTGACACCTCCATGGGCTTCACTCCTCTGGTCGGTCTGCCTATGGGCACCCGCTGCGGCGATCTCGACGCAGGCGTTATCCAGTTTATCATGAATAAGTACGGCATCAGTATCGACGAAATGCTCAACATACTCAACAAGAAGTCCGGCGTTCTGGGTGTTTCCGGCGTCTCCTCCGACTTCCGCGATCTCGACAACGCGGCAGCCGAGGGCAACGACCGTGCACAGCTCGCTCTGGATATGTTCCACTACTGGGTCGCAAAGGTCGCAGGCTCCTATGTCGCAGCCATGAACGGCGTTGATGCCATCGTGTTCACCGCAGGCGTGGGCGAGAACTCCAAGAGCTCCCGCAAGGCCATCTCCGAGTACTTCGGATATCTCGGCGTCACCATCGACGACGATGCAAACTCAAAGCGCGGCGAGGACATCCTGATCTCCACGCCCGACAGCAAGGTCAAGGTCTTCGTCATCCCCACCAACGAGGAGCTCGTTATCGCACGCGATACCCGCGACATCGTAGGCTAAACGAAAAAATCACTGCCGCCTCTCGACAGAGAAGCGGCAGTTTTTTATTCCCAATTCTCATTACAGCTTACAGCAGCGGAGCGACGACGCGCAGGAGCCGGTCGATGAGTTCGCCGAAAAAGCTCATGCGGCAGTCGGAAAGCTCTATTTTGCGGCACTTTTCCATCGTTTCAAGGTCATCGTCGCGCAGCTTCAAAACGGCGGGATTTTCATACATCAGGGCTGCGCACTCAAAGTGCAGGTACAGGCTGCGGTAATCCATGTTGACGGTTCCGACAACGCCGAGCTTATCGTCGCAGACATAGCTCTTGGCGTGGATAAAGCCCGGCGTGTATTCATACACCTTCACTCCCGCTCGGATAAGGCTTGCATAATATGAGCGCGTGAGCCGGTAGACCATCTTTTTATCAGGTATGCCGGGCGTTATAAGACGCACATCAACACCGCGCTTTGCCGCACTGCACAGAGCATTTTGCAGGCTGCTGTCTATGGCAAGATAAGGCGTTGTTATATAAACATAGTCGCGCGCCTGATAGAGAATATTCGTGTAGACGGTCTCGCTCGTGTTCTCGTCGTCGAGCGGGCTATCGGAGAAGGCGAGCACATAGCCGTCGTCCGCACCGCCCTTTTCCTCGTATGACTCGGGCAGAAAATCGGTATAGCCTCCGTCGTTTTCCTCAAAGGCGTTCCACATTTCAAGGAACATTATCAGGAGATTTTCAGCGCCCGAGCCCTTGAACATGAGTCCGGTGTCCTTCCAGTGCCCGAAACGCACCTTGCGGTTTATATACTCGTCGCTGATATTTATGCCGCCTATGAAGCCCACCTTGCCGTCGATGACGGTTATCTTGCGGTGGTCACGGTTATTCATGATAATACTCACAAGCGGTACAAACTTGTTGAACGCCATTACCCTTATGCCGAAGCTTCGTAATGTCTGACAGTAATTCTGCGGCAGATAATCCGCGCAGCCGACATCATCGTAGATAATGCGCACATCAACCCCCTGCGCAACCTTGCGCTTGAGTATCTCAAGCACCGAGTCCCACATCTGTCCGAGGTTTATAATGAAGTACTCAAGGAAAATATAATTCTCCGCCTTTTCAAGCTCCTCGAGCAAGCTTTTGTACATATCCTCGCCCACGGGAAAGTATTCTATCCTTGTATCGCGTCCGGCAATATAACCGCTGTGGTCTTCAAGATAGCGGAAAAGCCCCCTTGCGCCTATGTCATCATCCGGTATCTCGTCAACTATGCTTTTCCTGTCGAGATAGTACATCTTCGTTTTTTCAAGCTGAACATTCAGCTTTTCACTTACTATGCGCGTCGGGCGCTTATTGCCGAACAGAACATACATGAGCCCGCCGTACAGCGGCAGGAACGCAATGCACAATATCCAGCTGACCTTATACGACGGATCAATGTCGCTTTTTATGGCATGAAATACCGCTATGAGGCTGAGTATGCGCAGCGCATAGTTTATTACCGGCAGCACCTCGCTCATGCGCAGAAGCATGGCAAGCAGCCAGACGACCTGTATGAGGATAAGCACCGCCGTTACCGCAGTGCGGGAAAAAATCTTTTTAAGCAAGCACGCTACCTCCCGTTAAAAATCAATCAGTTCTTTGTGGCTATTATCTCACGCAGACCGCGTTTTTGCAAGGCGGCATACAATATAAATAAAAAATTATTGACATTGCCCGGTGTTCGTGATATGCTACTTGAGCCGCATTGAATGGGTCGAAAGTTCGGAGCATGTCCGGCACCCACGAGAGCGAGACCTGAAGAAAGGATTGTTAGTTTATGAAGCACGCTATCATCATGACCGGCGGCAAGCAGTACCGCGTGGCAGAGGGCGATGTCATCTTCGTCGAAAAGCTCGATGTCGAAGCCGGCGAGACCGTTAAGTTTGACAAGGTTCTTGCAGTTATAGATGAAGAGAACACCGTGTTCGGCGCTCCCGTTATCGACGGCGCTTCCGTTTCCGCGAATGTCGTAAAGAACGGCAAGGGCAAGAAGGTCCGCGTTTACAAGATGAAGCCCAAAAAGGGTT
>CAVGWF010000040.1:0-3831 GCA_963632825.1 Escherichia coli
ATAAATCAGATGCTTAAGGTCTCTCACGGATAACCCCCCATAAAAAATATTTTGCCTGTGTTATTGCAAGGGCAGTATTCTACCCTTTATGTACTTATGTATTTTATCAAAATGTCATATTATTGTCAATTGCATTTTGCCATGAAAATCGACATTTCGTGTATTTTTCGGCTGTTAATTGTTAGACATTTGTGCATGTTGTGTCTAAAGTGTGAAATTACTCAAAATTTTCTTAATAGTTTCTGTACAGGCTGTACAACTTCCCTGTATCATTTCCGGACTGCCGCCTCCTCTTCCGGATATGGCTGCATTTATGCTTTTAGAGGCCTTGCGAAGGTCAACGGTTCGGCTGCCGATGATGTATCTGAAGCCCGTTTCGTCGCTTCCGGAAAAAACCGCAGCTATGCCTCCGCACTTTTTCACTGCTTCATTTATGAGCAGTCTGAGCGCCGGCTCGTCCAGAACGCTGTCGAAAAGGCATATGCTGCCGTCGGTCGGCTCTATCTCCTGCGCGCGCAGCTCGGCAAGGGCCCGGCACAGCTCGGCTGACCTCGCCTTGAGCTTTTCGTTCTCGCCGAGCAGACGGTGCACCGCCTGAGCCGTTTCATCGCGCTTTGCCGACAGAAGCGTGGATATTTCCGTGTTGTTGCGACTGATGACGACCTCGTTGTCATAGGCGTCGAGCCCGCACAGCATGGTTATGCGAACGCCCTCGCCTCCCCTGCGCCGGCGTTCGGAGGTCAGGATCCGGACCGTTCCCACCTCTGCCGTTGCCGATACATGGGGCGCGCAGCAGGCGCAGATATCGGTGTTTTCCACCTCGACTATGCGCACCTGTCCGGCGATCTCCTTTTTGCTTCGGTATTCGAGCTTTTCGAGCTCCTCGGGACTCGGAAATGCTGCGGTTACCCTGTAGTTTGCCGCAACGGTGAGGTTTGCCTCCCGCTCTATCTCGCAGAGCTGCTCCCAGCTAAGCTCGCCGTCGAAATCTATCGTAACGACATCGCTGCCCATGTGAAAGCCGACATTGCTGTACCCATATTTCTTATGCACGAGCCCCGACACAATATGCTCGCCCGAGTGATTTTGCATCCTGCGAAATCTGGTCTCCCAGTCTATGCGGCAGTCATATGTCTTGCCGCACTCTACGGGCTGGTTTACATAATGTCTAACATCTCCGTTTGCGCCCTCGTGTGTGTCAAACACGCGCACATCGCATATGTATCCGCTGTCGCCGAGCTGACCGCCGCCCTCGGGGAAAAACGCGGTGCGGTCGAGCACCACCTCGTATCTTCCGCCGTTTTCGGTGCACGAGGTGACCTCGGCGGTAAATTCCTTCATATGACTGTCGATGTAGTATAACCTTTCCGTCATGTGGCATCCTCCTGTGTTTTTTCTTACTATAGCACCTTGCCGTCTGTCTTTCAATCCGGCAGGGAGCAAAACGCGAGATTTTCCGCTGCCGCGTCGCCGAGCAGGCAGGCGCGTCGTATCATCCCCGCGCCGTATTTACCGCGTATCTTATCCATAGCGGCATCTATGCCGCGCTGCTTATTCAGGTTTACATAATCTACGAACATATCCATTTGCTCATCGTCGCCGGCATGGACGAGCTCAAGAGCTCTGAGTCCGAGGCTGCGCAGGGGCGATGAGAAATCGTGGCACCGGCACATAATTCCGAGCGCGTTCGTCACAAGCTCGGTCGTTATATCCGTCGCATAGCGCAGGCGTATCCGGTGGCTTTCCCATTGGAGCTTTTCGGACCTGAGCGCCACCTCGACCGTCCTGCACCGCAGCTTCTGCGCACGCAGCCGCGACGATACGCTCTCGGCGAGCATGATGAGCGTTCTGCGCGCCTGATCCTCGTTTTCAATGTCGTATGCCAGCGTTACGCTGTTGCCGATCGACTGCGGCGGCTCCTCCTCACCCGCTCTGCGCACAATGGAATCGTCCATACCGTTGGCATACCGCCACAGCGTTATGCCTCCTTTGCCGAAGCGTGCGGTCAGCAGCTCCGGATCGGTGCGGGCGAGCTCACCTATGGTCTGTATGCCCATCCTGCCGAGCTCGCGGTAAGTGCTGCGCCCTACCATCAGCATATCGGATGCAGGCAGAGCCCACACCATCTGTCTGTACCTGTCCCTGTCGATGACCGTTACGGCATCCGGTTTTTTGTAGTCCGAGCCGAGCTTTGCAAAAACCTTGTTCCACGACACGCCGACGCTGACCGTAAGTCCCGTTTCACGCTTTACGCGGCTGCGTATCTCCTCGGCAGTCCTGACCGGATCGGGGCATGCAAGGCAGTTTGTTATATCGAGCCAGCTCTCATCTATTCCGAACGGCTCGCATCGGTCGGTATACTCTGCGTATATCTCCCGCACGATCGCGGAATATTTCGCATAGCGCTCAAAATGCGGCTCCACCAGCTCAAGCTCCGGGCACAGCCGCTTCGCCTGCCATATCGCCATGCCGGTTTTTACTCCCGCCGCCTTTGCCGCCTCATCCTTGGCAAGGATTATCCCATGGCGCAGCTCACGCGAGCCGCAAACGGCAAACGGCTTGCTGTCAAGCCGCCCGTCATACAGCCTTTCAACGCTTGCATAGCACGAATTTATATCCGAATGAAGTATGACCCTGTCCATCTTTTCATCTCCGTTTAAGATAGTAGGTCAATTATACATCTCCGTTTTAGATATGTAAATATATTTTTTATCTTTTTTAGCTATTTTTATTGATTTTTATATCTTGCAGTTATATAATACTTTCAGAGAAAACGAAAGGAGACTAATGATGCACGAGGGTATCGGTGATATTCTGCATGCGCGGCGCAAGGAGCTCAGGCTGTCTCAAAGCGAGCTTGCCGCCATGCTTGCGGCAGACGGTATAGATGTGACAAATCAGGCAATATCAAAATGGGAGACCGGCACGACGCTGCCTAACGCCCGTCAGTTTCTCGCGCTGTGCCGCATGCTGGAGATAGATGACATAGGCGGCTCGTTCGGCGGCAGTGCGGGCGGACTGCTCTCCGGTCTGAACGCCGCGGGCAGGCGCAAGGCGCTTGATTACATTTCCCTTCTGCGCGGAAGCGGAAAATACTCCGTGCTGCCGGAGACGGCCGATGCGCGGGCGCTGCCGCTGTACTCTCTCGCGGTATCCGCCGGCACCGGTCAGTTTCTCGACAGCGACGATTATGAAATGACCGAGGTCGGACCCGAGGTACCGGACGGTGCAAACTTCGGTGTGCGCGTTGCCGGCGACAGTATGGAGCCGAAATTTCATGACGGTCAGACCGTTTGGGTGCGGCAGCAGCGCGACCTCATGTCCGGTGAGATCGGCATTTTCCTATATGACGGCTGTGCGTATCTCAAGCAGCTCGTCGCCGGAGACGGATGCTTTATGCTGCACTCGCTCAACCCCGCCTACCCCGACATAAGAATTTCGCCCGACCTTCCGCTGCGCGTGCTCGGTAAGGTGCTGGCGGCATAAAAGCAGCAGACAGCAGTAAAAGCCACCGCTCGATGAGCGGTGGCTTTTTCAGTAAATCAGATCGTTTTAATTACTTCGCTGCCTTTGCCTTCTCGCAGAGTGCAGTGAATGCTGCGGGATCGTGGATGGCGGTCTCGGAGAGCATCTTGCGGTTCATGTCGATGCCTGCAAGCTTCAGTCCGTGCATGAAGGTGGAGTAGTTCATTCCGTTTGCCTTGCACGCAGCGCTGATACGGGTGATCCAAAGCTGACGGAAGTCGCGCTTTTTCTGCTTGCGGCCGACATATGCATAGCGGCCGGACTTCATCATCTGCTCCTGAGCCATCTTGTAGTGGCGGGACTTGT
>CAVGWF010000041.1:0-13425 GCA_963632825.1 Escherichia coli
CTCATCAGTCGGCTTCGCCGACAGCTTCCCCTCCGAGGGGAAGCCAAGGGTGCACTACGGCAGTGCGGCAATTTCAAGGTTTTGCCGGCACTCGGCGCGGCGAGTGAGGCTCAGGCTCCTACATGGCATCGGAGTAGCTTTTAATAAACCTCCGCGCCTGATCGACGATGCGGGTATTTGACTTAAGCCGCAGACTGACGCGCGGGACGGAGCCTGCCTCGACCTTTATAAAGCCCTTGTACTCCGGCCTTGCATAGAGTGCGGAGATGCGCCGCATATCAAAATCATTTATCGCAAATATGAGCTTGCCGGACCTCTGTGAAATATCGCTTATGCCCGCCTTGCCTGCTTCGCCGCGCAGCAGTGCGACATTTATAAGCGCGCTTACGCCCGACGGCAGGTCGCCGAAGCGGTCTATAAGCTCGTCGATGAGGTCATCGGCCTCGTCCTCGCTCCTGAGCATCGCTATGCGCCGGTAAATATCCATGCGCTGACCCTCGGACGGGATGTACGACTCCGGTATATTTGCCGCCACCGCAAGGTCCGCCGAGCACTCGGCGCGATGCTCGACCTTAACGCCGCGCTCCTCAAGCACGGCCTCGCTCAGAAGCTTCATATACATATCGTAGCCGACATCGGTCATGTGTCCCGACTGCTCCGCACCGAGAAGGCTGCCCGCGCCGCGTATCTCAAGATCGCGCATTGCTATCTTGAAGCCCGAGCCGAACTCGGCAAACTCGCGGATCGCCTCAAGACGCTTTTCGGCTACCTCCGTGAGCACCTTATTCTGTCTGAATGTGAGATACGCCGAGGCGCGGCGGGTGCTTCTGCCGACTCTGCCGCGTATCTGGTGCAGCTGCGCAAGCCCCATTTTATCGGCATCCTCAATGATGAGTGTGTTCACATTAGGAATGTCTATGCCGGTCTCTATTATCGTCGTGCACACAAGCACCTGCACCTTACCCTCGGACACATCCTCCATTACCGATGCGAGCATATCCTTATCCATCTGCCCGTGGGCAACGCCTACGGTGACCTCGTTATCGAGCATTTCACGCAGCCTTACCGCAGTGCGCTCTATGCTGTCTATGCGGTTATGCAGATAATACACCTGACCGCCGCGCTGTATCTCGCGGCGTATCGCGTCGCAGACAATGCCCCAGTCGTGCTCCATGACAAAGGTCTGCACCGGCAGTCTGTCCTGCGGCGGCTCGTCGATGGACGACATATCGCGGATGCCCGACAGCGCCATGTTGAGCGTGCGCGGTATCGGCGTTGCCGAAAGCGTCAGCACATCGACGCCGCGGCTCATGTCCTTTATATGCTCCTTGTGCCCGACTCCGAAGCGCTGCTCCTCATCGACTATCAAAAGTCCCAGATTTTTGAATTTTACATCCTTTTGCAGCAGCCTGTGCGTGCCTATTACAAGGTCGCACCTGCCGGTTCCGAGATCTTCGAGCGTTTTCTGTATCTGCGCGGGGGTACGGAAGCGGCTTAGCACCTCGACCGTTACCGGAAAGCCGAAAAACCGCTGCACCGCGGTCTGATAATGCTGCTGTGCCAGCACCGTCGTCGGCACGAGTATCGCCGCCTGACGGTTGTCGAGAATACACTTCATCGCGGCGCGCAGGGCGACCTCCGTTTTGCCGTAGCCGACATCGCCGCACAGGAGCCGGTCCATCGGGGTCTGCGACTCCATATCGGCCTTTATCTCGCTTATGCACCGGAGCTGATCGTCGGTCTCCGTGTAGCCGAAGTTATCCTCAAACTCGCGCTGCCACGGTGTGTCGGCGGCGAAGGCGTGACCCGGAACGCGGGCGCGCTCGGCGTAGAGCTTTGTGAGCTCTACTGCCAATTTTTTTGTCGCTGCTTTGGCTCTGGACCGTGCACGCGACCACTCGGCTCCTCCCATTTTCGAGAGCCTTACATTTGAGTCCTCGGCGGCTCCGAGGTATTTTGTGACCATATCCAGCGCCGTTGCGGGGACATACAGCGTATCGGTGCCGGCATAGCGGATCATGATGTAATCCTTTTCAAAGCCGTCCACCTTCATTTTTCTGATGCCCGCAAAGCGCCCTATGCCGTGCACCTCATGCACCACCAGATCTCCCGGCGCAAGGTCGGCATAGGAGCTTATCCTTTCGCGGTTCGAGGGGGCTTTTTTATTTTTATGCCGATGCTCACGAACGCGCAGAAGCTGCATATCGCTTATAACGGCGAGCTTTATATTGGGATACTCTATGCCTGCGGACATTCCGCCCACGCTTATCGTGCAGCAGCCCTCCTCGGGTATTTTTTTCAGCTCCTCCTGAAGATAGGCGCGGATGCCGTTATCCTTCAAAAAGCTTTGCAGCACCTCGGCTCTGCGCATGTCTCCGGCGAGCACTACAACGCGGTAGCCCTGCTTCAAATATGCCGAGACATCCTCGGCGGCGGTTTTTACCGAGCCGGCGTATGACGGGAGCTGCTTTGCCGGAATACTCACGAGCGTTTTTGGCTCGATCGGATATCTGCCTACGGTGAACGCGTCTGCCATGTACAGGGCGTGCTCCGCAGCAGTGCGCGTGAGCTCATCCCAGCTTATGTGAAACGCCTGCGCCTGAACGGCGAGCAGCCCCTTTTTCATGAGCTCCGATACATCGTCGGAAAGCTGCTTTACATAGCCTCTTGCCCTGTCGGCGCATCTCGGGGGCTGGTCGAGCAGTATTACCGCCTCCTCGGGTATGTAGTCCGCGCCCGAGGCTTTTTCGTACAAAAACGGCAGATAGCGGTCGGCGTATTCGAGCTTCACGCCGTTTCGGATGCGCTCCGTATCGCTTCTGAGCGTGCCCTCGAGCTCACTCAGCTGGGCGGAGCCTTTATGCCTTGCGCATTTATCCGCGGCGGCCGTGAGCGCATCGCAGAGAGCTTTCTCTCCGCCCGATGCCAATGCCGCAATGCTCTCGGCTGCCGGAAGTATGCGGCAGGTCTCCACCGCCTCCGTGCGTCTTTGAGTGCGCACATCGAAAAAGCCCATGCTGTCAATATCGTCGCCCCAAAATTCTATGCGCACCGGCTCCGGGTACAAGGGGGAGAAAAAGTCGATTATGCCGCCGCGCCTTGCGAACTGTCCCGCGCCCTCGACCTGCTCGCTGCGGGTGTAGCCGCACCTTAAAAGCGCCGCTTCAAGCTCCTCCGGAGGACAGTCTTCACCGTCAGTTACCGTAAAAGAGACTTTATCGAGCGTCTGAGGTGGTATTGTCCTCTGCATAAGTGCAGATACCGTTGCTACGGTAAGCGGGCTTTTGCCGCATTTCAGCGCGCTTAAAACGGAAAGCCGTTTCTGTTCGGCATCGCGCGATGCCGCCAGCGAGCTGTAAAAGGTAAAATCGCGCGCATACAGCGTATTAACCGGCTGACCGGTCATCGACTCAAGGTCGCGCGCAAAGCTCTCGGCCGAGCTGTCGTCGGGGCATATGACGAACACCGGCAGCTCCAGACGCTCATACAGTGCCGCCGCAAGGTTTGCCCTGTGTATGCCCGAAAGTCCGGAAACAAGCGCAGGAAGTCCTCCGCTCTCCATCAGACCGGGGAGGGCGGCTGCTTCTCTGTTTTCGAATATTTGCTCATTGAGTATTTTCATAGTCCCCCAATTATATTCTCTTTCCCCCTCAAATTCAATCTTTTTCAGAGGCGTTTTTCCGCACCTGCGGATACGGTTATCTCCGGTTGCCCGACCGGAGACTACGGGCAAAACCGGTAAACCGCCGCACTGAATCGGTGCGTCCTTGGCTTTTCCTTGTAGGGGAAGCTGTCGGCGAAGCCGACTGATGAGGTGGAAATATATCTCGGAGCAAGCCGGTACAATATACAATCCCTCCGGCTCGGCTTACGCCGACCCACCTCCCTTTGCACAAGGGAGGCAGTGCACCCCATGAGTTTGCCGAATGAAACGGTGTCGTCCCTTGGCTCCCTTGCGTAAAGGTTTTTCAGAAGCGCCTTGACGCACCTGCCAATACATTAATTGCGGTTTCCCGACCGGTGAGTACCGACAAAACCGATAAACCGCCGCACTGAATCGGCGCGTCATTGGCTTCCCCTTTGAGGGGAAGCTGTCGGCGAAGCCGACTGATGAGGTTAAAATATATCTCGGCTCAAGCCGAAAATTGTATGTCTTTGTTCAATGTACTATAATCTTAGTACTGTATATTATTAATTACATTAGTTATATATATTGCAAAGACTCTGAAACTTTGCTATAATTAAAAATATAAGAATGGGATATTATGAGGATTTTTCTATGGGAGTCAATTCTATAAACGATATATGGCAGACCGTGCTCGAGGTTTTGGGCAAAAACCTGACCGGCACGGCTATCTCCACATGGTTTGACGACTGCGTCCCCGTCGAGATCGACGGCTCAACGCTCGTTTTGCAGACAAGCTCCGATTTTAAGCGCAATATCATCGTAAAGCGCTTTTCGGAGACCATAAAAAACGCAATGAGCGATATTTTTTCGACCGAATTTTCCGTAAAGGTTCTCACCGAGGAGGAGCTCGGCGACTACGAGGAGCGCAAGGCGGACGACGATCCTCTGCCGGAGATGGCGGGATATACCTTTGACCGCTTCATAGTCGGAAACTCGAACAAGTTTGCGCACAGTGCCGCCGTGGCCGTAGCCTCAAAGCCGGGCAGCGCGTATAACCCTCTTTTTATTTACGGAAACTCCGGTCTGGGCAAAACCCATCTTTTGCTTGCCATCGGTCAGTACATCCGCGAAAATAACCCCGCCGCCAAGATTGCCTACATGAAGGGCGACGAATTTACAAATCAGCTCCTAAAATCCATAAAGGAGGGCACCGGCGAGGAGTTCCGCATGAAATACCGCAATGTGGACCTTTTTCTCGTCGACGATATTCAGTTCATTGCCGGCAAGCAGGCCACTCAGGAGGAGTTTTTCCACACCTTCAACAACATCTATGAGGCGGGTCATCAGATAGTCATCACCTCCGACCGTCCGCCGATGGACATGACCCTGCTCGACGACCGTCTCATGACAAGGTTTCAGGGCGGACTCATGGCAGATATCCAGCCGCCGGATATTGAAACGCGCATGGTCATAACCCGCGCAAAGGCCGCTCAGCTCGGACTTGTTCTTGAGGACGATGCCGTTGCTTTCATCGCCGAAACGCTGACCTCAAATGTGCGTCAGATAGAGGGTGTTATAAAGCGCCTGACCGCTTACCGCGAGATACTTGACAGCACTATTGATATCGCCGCCGTAAAGCGGGCCATAAAGGATGTGGTGCGCATCGGCACATTTATCCCCTCGCCGCAGCTTATCATCCGTGAAAGCGCACGCTACTTCCAGCTGTCCGAGGAGGATCTGCGCGGTCAGAACCGCTCCAAGGCCACCGCGACCGCCCGTCAGATAGCAATGTATCTCATTCGCACTCTCACCTATACCGGTCTTAAGGAGATAGGCGCGGAGTTCGGAAACCGAAATCACTCCACCGTCATATCCTCGATAAGAAAGGTCGAGGAGCTTATAAAGGAAGACCCGATGTATGCCGCCGCGGTGAGAGATATAACCTCAAATATAAACTCCGTGTGAGCACACATTTTTCAACATGAAAATGTCGGATGTTTGTTAATTATTGTTGAAAACCCGGTCGTTTATAAGTCCGTGTTGAAACAGTCGATTTTGTCCACATTTTTTTCAACAGCAAAAATGCAGTCATTTCAATGCATTCACGCACTTTTCAACAATAATTCTGCCTACTGCTATAACTACTGAAAATATTAAGATTTATTTTATAATATTCATTTTTTTCGTTTTTAACGGGAGGATAAACCAAATGAAATTTTCTTGCGAAAAGCATGTTTTACAGTCTGCCGTATCGGTATGCTCAAGAGCGGCAGCGGCTAAAAGCCCGATAAGCGCTCTCGAGGGTATCCTGCTCGAGGCCGGCGAGCGGCTGAGAGTTACCGGCTATGACCTTAAAAAGGGTATATATACTAATATCGACGCAGATGTCACCGAGCCCGGCAGCATAGTTCTCGATGCAAAGCTGTTCGGCGAGATGGTTCGCAGAATGCCGGACGGCTTGGTTACCATATACTCGGATTCCGATAACAAGACCACCGTCAAGTGCGGAAAGACCGAGTTTTCGTTCATGGGCATAGACTCCGAGGAATACCCCGAGCTTCCGAGCGTTGACGGCAGAAAAAGCTATAAGATAAAGCAGAGCGTTCTGAAGAACATGATAAACCAGAGCATTTTTGCCGTTAGCGATAACGACAGCCGGCCGGTGTACACCGGCTCCATGTTCGAGGTGGAAAACGGTGTGCTTGCCATAGTCTCCGTTGACGGCTACCGTCTTGCAATACGCCGCGAGGCCATAGAGGGTCCCGAGGAGCACAACGAGTTTATTGTGCCCGGCAGCGCACTTTCGGATATAGAGAGAATAAGCTCAGGCGACAGCGAGGAGGACATCGGCATTTTCGTCGGTGCCAATCATGTCTCGTTCACGATCGGCAGCACCGTTGTGGTGTCCCGCCGGCTTGAGGGAGATTTTCTCAATTACCGCAAGGCAATGCCCGATACCTTCAAGCTGCACATAAAGGTAAATCGCGGCGAGCTGCTGCGCGTTATCGACCGTGTCGCGCTCATCATCGACGAAAAGACCAAAAATCCCGTGCGTATGACCTTCAACGAAAATTTCATCGACTGCCTGTGCAGCACGCCGATCGGCAAGGCGGAGGATGTATGCTTCTCCGAGGGCGACGGCGGCGGATTGGAGATAGGCTTTAACGGAAGATACTTCATGGAGGCACTCAAGGCAGCTCCCGCAGACGAGGTGGATCTCTGCCTTAACAGCAACACATCTCCCTGCATTATCGTACCCTGCGACGGCAGCGATAAGTTTAAATACATGATCCTGCCCATAAGACTCAGAGCCTGATTTTTTCAATGAGGTTGTCCGCACCTGCTGATACATTCATCTCCGGTTGCCCGACCGGTGAGTACCGACGAAACCGATAAACCGCCGCGCTGAATCAGTGCGTCATTGGCTTCCCCTACGAGGGGAAGCTGTCGGCGAAGACGACTGATGAGGTGGAAATATATCATCGGCGCAAGCCGCACAGCTTTTCAATATTGTTGCCTCCGGCACGATTTGACACACCTCATCCGCTTCACTTCGTTAAGCAACTTCCCCTCGGAGGGGAAGGCAAGGGCAGAAGCATTCTCATAGGAGCATAAGAAATGGAAATAAAAATCACAACAGAATTTATAAAGCTCGATGCGCTGCTGAAGTTTGCGGCTATGGTCGGCACCGGCGGCGAAGCAAAGTATGTTATAAACGAAGGTCTTGTCAAGGTAAACGGCGAGGTCTGCACCATGCGCGGCAAAAAGCTGCATGGCGGCGACACCGTTGAATTCGGCGGCGAGACCGTAAAGATCGTCGCATGAGAATAAACCGCATAGCCTTAAACGGTTTTCGCAATTACGATTTTGAGACCGCACGGCTCTCGCCCGGCACAAATGTCATTTACGGCGAAAACGCGCAGGGCAAAACAAACCTCCTGGAGGCGGTGTACATGCTCGCCGCCGGCAAAAGCTTCCGCACGCGGTTTGACAGAGAGCTCATCGGCTTCGGCTGCGACCGTGCGGAGATATTGGCGGATATAGTGAGCCACGACCGCGAGCAAACGGTGCGCATAGTGCTGCGTCAGGGCATAAGAAAGCAGATAACGGTAAACTCGGTAAAAAAAACCGCGTCAGAGCTTGCAGGAACGCTCACGGCGGTGCTGTTTTGTCCGGATGATCTGAACCTCATAAAGGAGGGCGCGGCGGCACGGCGGCGGCTCATGGATAATGCCATCAGTCAGATCCGCCCGAGATATGCCGAGTATCTTTCACAGTTTAATAAATTCTACGAGAGCAAGACCCGCATTTTAAAGGACTGGCACGAAAAGCCCTCGCTTTTGGACACGCTCGACGAGTTTTCCGACGGGATGTGCCGCGCGTCGGCGCAGCTTATACGGTATCGCGCATCGTTCGCCGCGCGCCTTGCAGAGGAAGCCGCGCCCATACACGGCGAGTTCTCCGGTGCGGGAGAAAGGCTCAATATAGAGTATTCGACCGTTTCGACGGTCAAGGACCCGACCGCCTCGGCAAAGGAGATATTCTACGACCTTTGCGACCACATGGAGGCACACAAGCGTGCGGAGCTCGACTCCGGTCAATGTCTTTCCGGCGCGCATAAGGATGATCTCATCATAAGTATAAACGGCAAAAACGCGCGGTCGTTTGCAAGTCAGGGTCAGACCCGCACGGCGGCGCTTTCGATAAAGCTGGCAGAGCGGGAGATATATCTCGACGAGACGGGGGAGTATCCGATCCTGCTTCTCGACGATGTACTCTCCGAGCTTGACACAAGGCGGCAGGAGTTTGTCCTCAACCGCATCGGCGGCGGGCAGACGCTGATAACCTGCTGCGAGGACGAGGGCATATCGCGCCGCACCGGCGGCAAGGTGCTCCATGTTTCCGGCGGGAGGATAGGCTGATGTATCTCCATCTCGGCTCGGGCGCGGTGGTGCGCAGCGAGAGCGTAGTCGGTGTTTTTGATCTTGATAATACCAGCCAGTCGCACTTAACGCGCAGATACCTTGCCGCGGCGGAAAAGAGCGGTCAGGTCATAAATGTAGCTGAGGATATTCCGAAGAGCTTCGTGGTGTGTCAGGATGATGCCGGAATGCGCGTATACCTCAGCCAGATGTCAAGCCAGACGCTCCTTAAGAGGGCAAACGGCAGCTCTCTGGGCGAGCTGGTAAGCGGATGACCAAGGCTGTGAGCAGGCAGCAATATTGTTTCGGCTTACGCCGATGATATATTCTCACCTCATCAGTCAGGCTTACGCCTGACAGCTTTCTCCGAGGGGAAGCCAATGACGCACCGATTCAGTGCGGTAATGTACCGGTTTCGTCCGTACCTACCGGTCGGGACATCGCAATAAATGTATTGGCAGGTGCAGACAACCGCCTCTTAAAAAACGATCCCTCAGTCAGCTAACGCTGACAGCTCCCTTTACGCAATGAAGCCAATGGGCGGTGCCATTTCATTAGGCAGACTTACGGGATGCGCTGCCTCCCTTGTGCAAAGGGAGGTGGATCGGCGTAAGCCGAGCCGGAGGGATTGTCCGCTCGCCGCGGCGGGCAATGCGCCGCCAATATTGGCAGTTGTTTTAACTGCGCCGTCACGGTAACGCACTGCGGAGAAAGCTTTTTTCCTTGCCTTCCCCTTGGAGGGGAAGGTGGGTCGGAGCGCAGCGGAGAGCCGGATGAGGTGAAATTAAATTCGGCGTAAGCCGCACAGCTTTTTAAGCATTGTTGCCTGCGGCATGATTTATTTCCACCTCATCAGTCGGCTTCGCCGACAGCTTCCCCTCAAAGTGGAAGCCAACGATCCCTCAGTCAGCTTTACGGCTGACAGCTCCCTTTACGCAAGGGAGCCAAGGGCGCACTACAGCAATGCGGCAATATACCGGTCTTGCCGGAGCTTTCCGGTCGGAACCTTGCAATAAATGTATAAGTACAGCAGAAAGGCGTAACTGAAAAAATGTCGGATATCAATGAGAAAATAACACAGGAATATGACGCATCAAAGATACAGGTGCTGGAGGGACTGGAGGCTGTCAGAAAGCGTCCGGGCATGTACATCGGCTCGACCTCGTCGTCGGGTCTGCACCACCTTGTGTATGAGATAGTCGATAACTCCATAGACGAGGCACTGGCGGGCTACTGTGACCACATCGAGGTCGTGATAGAGCCCGGCGATGTCATCTGCGTGCGCGATAACGGCCGCGGCATACCCGTGGACATTCAGGAGCAGACCGGCAAAAGTGCACTGGAGGTAGTTTTCACCGTGCTCCACGCAGGCGGCAAGTTCGGCGGCGGGGGCTACAAGGTCTCCGGCGGTCTGCACGGCGTCGGTGCATCGGTCGTAAACGCGATGAGCGAGTGGCTTATCGTGCATGTGCATAAAAACGGCAAGATCTACGAGATGAAATTCTCCCGCGGCAATATAACGCAGGAGATGAAAATAATCGGAGATACGGACCGCACCGGAACCACCGTAAGATTCAAGCCCGATCCCGAGATGTTCGACGACACCGTGTATGATTATGACACCCTGCACACCCGTATGCGCGAGCAGGCGTTTTTAAACGGCGGTCTGTACATCTCCACCGAGGACAGGCGCGAGGGCAAGGAAAAAAAGGACGAGATGTGCTATGCCGGCGGCATCCGCGAGTTTGTCTCGTTCATAAATCATAACAAGACTCCGCTGCATAATGATGTTATCTACATGAAGGGTGAGCGGTCCGACTCCGAGGCGGAGATAGCGCTTCAGTATAACGACAGCTATAACGAGGTCATAGTCTCGTTTGCAAATAACATCCATACCCCGGAGGGCGGCATGCATGAGACCGGCTTCCGCACGGCGCTTACGCGAGTCCTCAATGCCTACGGCACCAAGGTCGGCATACTCAAAAACGACGACAAGCTATCCGGCGAGGACTGCCGCGAGGGCATGACCGCAATCATCTCCGTAAAGCTCACCGAGCCGCAGTTCGAGGGTCAGACCAAGGCAAAGCTCGGCAACTCCGAAATGCGCACGCTCGTTGACAATGTAGTGTCCGATAAGCTTGAGCAGTTTCTGGAGGAAAACCCCGCCGTCGGCAAGGCTATACTTGAAAAGGCGATGACCGCCTCACGCGCAAGGGAGGCCGCGCGCAAGGCGAGGGAGTCGGTGCGCAGAAAAACGGGGTTAGAATCCGGTCAGATGCCGGATAAGCTGCGCGACTGCAACGAGCGCGACGCATCGCTCACCGAGCTGTACATCGTCGAGGGCGACTCGGCAGGCGGCTCGGCAACTCAGGGGCGCGACTCGCGCTTCCAGGCCATCCTGCCGCTGTGGGGCAAGATGCTGAATGTCGAAAAGGCGCGTGCCGATAAGGTGTACGGCAACGATAAGCTTGCGCCGGTAATAACCGCGCTCGGCGCCGGCATCGGCGATGAGTTCGATGTAAATAAGCTCAGATATCATAAGATAGTCATCATGGCTGATGCCGATGTTGACGGTGCGCATATCCGCACCCTTATGCTGACATTCTTTTTCCGCTTCATGCGTCCGCTCATAGAGCAGGGCTATGTTTACTCGGCGGTGCCGCCGCTTTATAAGCTCACCCGCGGCAAGACTACGCGAGTTGCGTTTTCCGACGAGGAGCGCGACCGCGTATCGGCGGAGCTCAGAGGAGATAACGCCAACGCTAAGGTCGACATATCGCGGTTCAAGGGTCTCGGTGAGATGGACCCGCATGAGCTTTGGGAAACTACCATGAACCCCGAAACGCGCACCCTGCGCCGCATCTGCCTTGAGGACGCGGTGAAGGCGGACGAGATATTCACCGTTCTCATGGGCGAGCAGGTCGAGCCGCGTAAGGCGTTTATTGAGGAAAACGCCAAATATGCCGTAAATCTCGATTTCTGACTGCGTTGTCACGGCAGCAATATGAGATATAATTTCACCTCATCAGTCGGCTTCGCCGACAGCTTCCCCTCCGAGGGGAAGCCAAGGGTGCACCGATTCAGTGCGGCAGTTTACCGGTTTTGCGGCACTCACCGATCGGGCAATCGGAGATAGCCGTATCCGTAGGTGCGGAAAACCGCCATTGAAAAAACGATCCCTCAGTCAGCCATGCGGCTGACAGCTCCCTTTACGCAAGGGAGCCAAGGTGCGGCACCGTTTCATTCGGCAAACTCATGGGGTGCGCTGCCTCCCTTGTGCAAAGGGAGGTGGGTCGGCGTAAGCCGAGCCGGAGGGATTGTCCGCTCGCCGCGGCGGGCAATGCGCCACCAATATTGGCAGTTGTTTTAACTGCGTTGTCACGGTAACGCACTGCGGAAAGACTTCTGCCCTTGCCTTCCCCTTGGAGGGGAAGACCATGGAAGCATCAGCGGGATGCGGGAGCACTCCGGTTTTGCCGGTAGTCTCCGGTCGGGCAACCGGAGATAGCCGTATCCGTAGGTGAGGAAAACCGCCATTGAAAAAAACGCATCTGAAAAGTAAAGGATTATGTGATGAAGAGATCGACAGGGATAGACTTGATAAAAACGATTGCAATATTCAGCATCGTTATGATCCATGTTTCGGCACAGTATCTTGTAGTGTACGGCACGGTCGGAACATGGCAGTTTGACATATCGGTCGTATGGAGGTGCCTGTGCGGAACGGGTGTGCCGCTGTTTCTCATGTGCTCGGGCGCTCTGATGCTGCGTCCCGAAAAGGAGCTTACGGTAAAAAGGCTGTATTCGCACAATATTCTGCGCCTTGTTATCGCAATGCTCGTCTGGGCAATGGCATATAAGCTGTGGTGGCTGTTTTTCGGCGGTGCGCTCAATATAGCAAATATTATCAACGCATTCAAGGAGGTTCTTCTTTTTAATCAGGAGTTCCACCTGTATTATATCCACATAATGCTGCTGGTGTACTTCTTCCTTCCGGTAACGAAAAGCTTTGTAAAAAACGCGTCCGAAAAGGAAATGAGGTATTTCCTGCTGGTGTGGTTTGTGCTGGGCATACTGTACCCGACAGTAAAGCCGTTCCGCCCGTTTAACCTGTTGGGAGACATACCGGGACAGTGGGCGATGGCAATGAGCTACTCCGCAATAGGCTACGGCGTACTCGGTCATTACATAAACCGGAACCGGTTCTCGGTAAAGACCGGTGTACTGCTTGCCGTTATAGGCTATGCCGCGGTGCTTCTGCCGACGCTGCTTGTGACAAGGGCAAGCGGCGTACTGTTTCAGGACTGCCTCGGCGGTATGACATTCGGAATGTGCCTGCTTTCGGCGGGAATATTCATCCTGTGTCTGCACGCCTGTGAGAAGATGAAAAACGGCAGGGGCTTTGTGACTTATATGTCCAAGGCATCGTTCTGCATATATCTCTGTCATATGTTCGTGATGTACACGCTGCAAAATCTCGGTGCGTTCACGGTCGTAACTCCGGCAGTGTCAATACCGCTGCTCACCGCTGCAATCGTCGCCGCGGGTACCGCCGTGTATTGGGTCATATCACATATCCCCGTGCTGAACAGGTGGATAGTGTAAGACGCGGCGGTTTTAAGGTTTTGTCCGCAGTCACCGGTCGGGCAACCAGAGATAACTGTATTGGCAGGTGCGTCAAGGCGCCATTGAAAAAAACGATCCCTCAGTCAGCCATGCGGCTGACAGCTCCCTTTACGCAAGGGAGCCAAGGGGCGGCACCGTTTCATTAGGCAAATTCACGGGATGCGCTGCCTCCCTTGTGCAAAGGGAGGTGGGTCGGCGTAAGCCGAGCCGGAGGGATTGTATATTGTATCGGCTTGCGCCGATGATATA
>CAVGWF010000042.1:0-17140 GCA_963632825.1 Escherichia coli
CTTCAGTCTTTTCCGGTTTGTCGTTATCACCATTATGGAAGTACAGATTATACGACTTTCGCGTATAGTACATATCCATAACTTTATCACTGGGTTTCGCTTTCCCATAGCTAAACTCAGGATCGGATTTCCATTTATCAAAACCTTGAATGTCAAAGAAATCTTCTGACTCCGTTATAAAATTATACTTTGCTTTGACAGAAAACAGCAAATCAAACTGTTTATTCTGGTAGCTTTTTTGACCGCTGCCGCTGATAACTTCACCATAATAGTTCATTGTGTATTGAGAATTGCTTGACTCATCTACTGTCAAGGTAAAGCTTTCTGCTGGCATCTGAGCAATAAAAACCAGAACCTGGTTATATATACTACTGCCGCTTGGAGCCCAGCGTTCACCGTTATTATAGGTCTTTCCATTGGTGCCCTTTATAGGCCAATGGTTACTAATATCAGCTCCCCACTTTTCGTTGATGTTATATACAGCTTTTCTTTCGGCTTTAAACGCAATGTTATACTTCACTCTGTTATAGTATACATTAAGAACGGTATCACCGCTTGCATCAACGGTCACAGTGTCCGAATTGCTGTATTCATAATATTTAGTATTGGTTGCAGTTGAATTCGCGAAAGTAAGTCTACACGAAGAATTATGCGTGTGCTCAATTTCTCCGCAATTGTATGTACATCCAGACTGCAAATGATTGTGCTCAGGCTTACCGCAAGCTGTTTTTTCTATGTAGTACTCTCTTTCATTGCTTCCGCTATAATCATACCATATTCCGTCAATGTATATATAGTAGGTATCGACAAAACCAAACCAACTAATCAGACCAATCTGTCCATTTTGTGGATCGGAATACTTATCTTGTGCTTTATTGGTTGCTGAAGTACCTACCTCACTTCCAACACCAGGGTAGCAATCCTTACTATGCTGGTGGTTTACCAAGCCACAGCCATAACATGCTTCACTATGAGTGTGCTCTTTTTCACCACAAATGTATGTTCCGGATGCATCACCGTTTACTACGGTTCCGGGCTTTGCTGTTGCAGCCTGGCTGCCAAGATAGGAGTACTCAGTATCATTAGCATTTTCGCCCCAGTAGACAATGGTGAAGTTTGCGCTTCCGCTTGCTTCCCAGCACGCGTAGTAAGTAACATTTTCGCTAACCGCGGCGGGCACATTAACTGCCGCTCCATCTTTTATTGTCGACCAACCGACAAAAGTATAGCCCTTCCTTGTAGGCACCTTATTTATCGTTATATCTGCACCATATTTTGCGTATATCGGGTCAGGTGCGTTAACACCACCGTTAACATCGAATACTACTTTATAGTAGTTCCTATCGTAATAAATATCTACAACTGTATTCCCATCAGCAGCAATATATTTCTGCTCAACACCAGCACAAGTAAAACCTGTGAGATATTCATCACTGGCTACGGCATTCGTATATGCATCAATATCGCCGGTAAGCACGGTTTCACTCACCATCGTATACTCGTCGTCAGCCAGATTCTGCTGCCAATGCCTTACCTTATACTCAGCCTGTCCCGGTTTGTAGAATATGTTGAGCTCAAAATCACTGCTTGGCGCGAAATCGGTAAACACGACCTTGCCGTTCTCAATAGCAACGCCTTCGGGCAACACTGTTTCCTCTATGCCACAGTAGTAGTTCTCTACATTTGGTATATTAACGGTTTTGTTGAGAGTTTCACCTTTAGCGATTTCGGCAGACCAAGGCTGTGCAACCATAGCGCTATTCTTTTCATACACATAGTTGACCGTGATGGTGACAGTGTCATCCGAGAACACATCGACCCCCACGCCCATGCAGGTCACGAGCATGACGGTGCAAAGGAGCAGGGCAATTACTCTTTTCTTCATGCTTCAGCTCCTCCTTTGTCGGTAGTTTCGGGCCAGCCGAGCGCCTCGAGCGCGGCTGCGCCGTTGTTGGCGGTCTGGGTCGCCTGTGCGCAAACACTGACCGTCGCCTCCGAGCCCTGATAGAGGTTGCCCATGCTGGGCGCAAAGGTGACCGTTGTGAACAGCGGCTCGGTCGTCTCGCCGGCGGCGAGCGGCGCGTTGTAATAATAGTAGCCGCCGCGCTCGGTCCAGTGCTCGGTGTCGATGTCGAGCTTTATCAGGTCGAGGTCTATCTCGCCCTCAAGCCCCGCGGCAAGCGCGATCGCCTTTTCGATGCTGATGCGCACCCAAGCCGCGCCGCTGCCGGTGTTCTCCACCGTTACGATCTTCGACACGACGCTGCCCGGCATCACGCCCTGACCGTTCTCAAACGGCACGGGCTCCGCGCCCGGCTCCTTGATCGCCATCTCGTGCAGCTTTATGCTCACGCTGCCGGAGGTGATGACATTCGTCGCCGTGTCCTCCGCGGTGAAGTATGCCGCCGTGCCCAGTGAGAGCACCGCAAGCAGCGCTACTACGAGCGAGATCACCGTTACCCTTTTCTTCATTTATCTTCCTCCTTTTAGAGGCGCATTTTATGCTAAAGCGGCTCCGTGGAGCGCCCTTTGCGCACTTTTTGTACTATATAATATATATGCATTGCCTTCCCCTCGAGGGGAAGGTGCCGAACAAAGTGAGGCGGATGAGGTGTTATCATATCGTGCCGCAGGCAACAATATTGTTCGGCTTACGCCGGCGATTTGTTTCCACCTCATCAGTCAGCCTTGCGGCTGACAGCTTCCCCTCAAGGGGAAGCCTATTTAATTTCACACAGGTGAACACTGCGGATAAGCTCCGCAGCATTCACCTATGCCCTGCGGCAAAAATGCCGCAGGGTGACAGGGTTGTTATTGCGTTATTGTGCGATGGGGAGATTACTTATTTGTCCAAGGATTGTAGTCTGCGCCAAATGCTGCGTTAATAGCTTCATCAGCAGTAGTGAAGCCATCTGCCTGTACACCAACTGCGAATACAGGTATCTCTACATTGGTAAGGTCAAAGTTGATTTTTTCACCATTAAAAGTGTAGTAGCCATCAGAGCCATCTGCGGGCTGGACATAGTCAACTCCCTTGTCGAGGTAAAAACCAATATAAGCTGCACTACCAGCGATCTCGTCCTTGGTGAGCTTGTCAGCATAGGTAGAGTAGTATACATTGTATGTTATGCCGTCATCATTAGTGAACTGGCCTACTTTTACACTGTTGCACCAAGTAAAAGCCTTGTCAGCGCTTTTTCTATCGAGACCAACAAAAGTATTTTTTCCGGGCTGGTTAAAGTGGAGGATGTTATTGGCTGCATCTTCATCATCGAGAGCTGCGGGGACTGCTATATAAACGCGGACATATGCATCAGCTGCGAGGTTTTTGACGGTGATGATTTTGTCAACATAGTTTTTAGCTGTGGGCAGACCCAACTCATCATCCGGGCCCCTATTGTTGTCAACGAGGGGGTACAGCTTCTTGCCATCCTTGAAGTCCTCAAGGTCACCATTGCCATCGCGCTGCTTCTCGAGGAGGTCTATCTTGACATTTCCGACGGTGAAGGTGTTGGTCGCGCTGTCTTTGTCAGTGAAGTAAGCGAAGGATCCAGCTGCTATAACTGCGATGAGCGCAATTACAAGAGCGATGGAAATGACTTTTTTCTTCATTCTTTGATTCTCCTATAAAATATGTATTTTGTTTTTTCTCCCGCGGGAGGGAAGAACAGGGTAAATTTGAGGTGTGATCAATTCGCGCCGGAGGCAGCAATTTTGTGCGGCTTGCGCCGGCGATTTGTTTCCACCTCATCAGTCAGGCTGCGCCTGACAGCTTCCCCTCAAGGGGAAGCCAAGGGGGTGCGGGTCAGGGCTCAGCTGCGCCAGTGAAGGAAGAAGGCAGCTTTGCGTAAGCATCAGCGGCACTGTTAATGTTATCCTTCTGCACAGCCGCAGCGGTGAAGGTGAGGGTGGGCTTATTTGCATCAGTTATCTGACCCTTGGCAACATTATCATTTATGGTGACTTCACCGTTTCCATATGTACCATTACCGGTGAGGACATAGAAGGACTGATCGGTTTCCTTGTCGGCACTTACCTCACGGTAGTAAACACCGTCAACATTCTCGCCGTCAACCATAAGCTGAGTCCAGCCGTTGTTACCGGTTATCACGCTGTAATTAACGATCTTCTGGGTTTCTTTGCCAACCGTCATAGTGTTGTTAGCCTCAGTCACCTTAACGAACAGCCAGCAAGCCTCGGAGCCTTTCTCAACAGTGACCTTCGGGTCCTTGGACTGAGTGTCACCGGGCACTACACTGTAGGTTTTTGCGTTTTCTACAGCGCCTGTCTCGGTAAGTGTAATATTGATATCACCTACGGTGAAGGTATTGACTACGGGTGCGGTCGTAGCGGTCAGCCATGCGACAACGCCGCCGACTGCAACTGCGAACACGAGGACAAGTGCCAGCACCGTGATAAGGGATTTCTTCTTCATTGGAATCTCCTCCTTTCTTCTAAGATTCGCTGGGGGTGGGGTTGTGGGGTATTTTACCGGCCGGAGCCGGAGAGATACCGAAATTTTGCGCCCTTGCCTTCCCCTCGAGGGGAAGGTGCTGAGCGAAGCGAGGCGGATGAGGTGTGATCAAGCCGTGCCGCAGGCAACAATATTGTTCGGCTATCGCCGGCGATTTGTTTTCACCTCATCAGTCAGGCTGCGCCTGACAGCTTCCCCTCAAGGGGAAGCCAATGGTCGCTCCCTTTACGCAAGGGAGCCAAGGGGGTGCGGGTCAGGCGTTGCCGAAGGTTACAGCATTCTGATATGCTACCATAGCGGTTCTAAAGCCGTCTGCCTGAATTGCACAAGCCTTTATGACTATTGAAGCATTCTTATAATCATCGGGGTCTGCGTTATTTGCAAATGTGAATGACTCGAATACCTGAACATTGCTGCCCTTAGTGACGACGAGACCGTCATTGCTTACATTATCGCCAGTGCCGATGTAGTAATAGATATTGCTGCCATCTGCGACCTTCTTCCAGCCGTCCAAGCCGTTGATGGTGCCGTCAGTGTCGAGACCGTTTTCTATCTCAACAAACAGGTAGCAATCCTCGCTGTTCGCGCCGACATGGATGGTAGGATCCTTGGTGTAGGTCTTACTGGGCACGAGCTTGTAGGTGTTTCCGTTACCGCGTCCGGCTTTATCACCGGTAAGTACTACGCCGTATTCGTCAACCTTGGCTTCGTCCATCGTAATAGCAACATTGCCGACGGTGAAGGTGTTCTTAACCGAAGCCTGCGAGGTCAGGTATGCATATGTACCGGCGACGGACATTGCTATGACCAGAACCAGTGCAAGGGCTGCCATTAGCTTCTTTTTCATAAAATGTTTCCTTCTTTTTAAATTTGTTTTGCTATTTAAATAAGGCTTTCGCCGTTATTTACTAATGTTATGTTTCGCACCCTTGGCTTCCCCTTGAGGGGAAGCTGTCAGCGTTAGCTGACTGATGAGGTGAGAATATATCGTCGGCGCAAGCCGAACAATATTGTTGCCTGCGGCACGATCTGACACACCTCATCCGCTTCACTTCGTTCAGCACCTTCCCCTCAAGGGGAAGGCAAGGGCTGCGGTCATTTCCGCAGTGCGTTACCGTGACAATCAAGCTAAACAAAGCCTCCAATATTCGCTCGTCACGGGGAAGGCAAGGGCAGATGCTTTTACATTTACTCCACACTGTCGAGGCGGAGAAGAATATCGGTGCATACACCTTCGAAATTCTGCATTACATCGCAGTTCTGATACCGGCACACGGTCAGCCCAAGGCTGCGCATATACTCATCGCGGACGGAATCCGCCGCCACGCCGTTATCCTCATAGTGCTGAGAGCCGTCGAGCTCTATGACGAGCTTTGCCTCGGCACAGTAAAAATCAACTATGTATGAGCCTATCACTTTCTGCCTGTTGAAGTTCTGCGGGAGCTGCTTCAGGAAATCGTACCACAATCGCCGTTCCTCTTTGGTCATGTTCTTCCGCAGCTTTTGTGCAAACGGGGTCAGGCTGTTGTTATCATCCATTGCTATCGTATGCACCCTTGGCTTCCCCTTGAGGGGAAGGCAGGGGAGGTCTATCCGCCTCAGGCCGAACAATTTCTTCACCCCTCGGGCTCCGACTTCTTCTTCTTATCGTCGTCGAACATATCGGGGACGAACACGAGCAGGAGCAGGATGACGCCCGCGGCGATCGCGGTGTACATTCCGGGGGGATGCTGGATGTAATCGGCGACATAGCCGAGGTACGGGACGGTGAACACCGGCTTTCCGATTACATTTTTATAATGTACGAGCGACCCGTCGGCAACATCGTTGGCATCGCCCTTCGTTGCAAAGCGCAGGACGGAGGGGTCCTCCTCATCGGGGACTATCTCGATTATCCGGTGCGTTGCGATGGTGTCCTCGTCAAGGGCAAAGGTTATGGCATCGCCGACCCTGAGGTCAGCCGGATCGACCTGCTTTACATATATAAGTGATCCGACATGATATGTGGGCTCCATGGAGCCGGAAAGAATGGTATACGGCGTGTATCCGACGACGCGGACACCCACCAGCGCCACGGCAAGCAGCACCGCCAGTACGACCAGCACCGTCGTTACCGCAGAGAATATTTTTTTAACCATTTTTGACAAAGTTTTATCCTTCTTGATCGTGTGTGCTCAGATATATGAATATTACCACAGTCTGTCATATAAATCAATAGCAAAATTGCCAAATCTGCGCAATCCGCTTTGCAATTTATGCACAAAAGTGTGCTAATTTGTTGTCGGTTCAGATTGGGGTATTCTGTATGTAAACTGGTGAGCACAAACTATACGCGGTGTCTATTGTCATTCCGCCGTCACTGTGTTAGAATGGGGCAAAAAGCTTAAGGGGATAGACATATGGGAAATGTCAAGAGCGAATCCGAGCTCACATTTTTTGAGGCCGCGAGCATAATCGTCGGGCACGGCGTGGGCGCGGGCATACTCTCGGTGCCGTATCTCGCGGCGCACAACAGCTTCCGCGAAACGGTGCTGATACTGCTCATCGGCTATGCCGTTGCGCTGGTGCTGCACTTTCTCATCGCCGAGCTGAGCCTTAACAACAACGGCGCTCAGTTCATAAAATGCTTTGACGCGGAGCTGTTTTCGGGCAGACTGAAAACATTTTTTACATGGACGGCGTTCGTTCTGCTCGGCGTTTCGGTCATAGTTAACGTAAGCGCGTTTCTGACCGGTGCGGCGGCGGTTTTCAGGAGCTGGTTCGGGCTGTCCGACCTCGCCGGCATGCTCATATTCTATGTGCTGGGCGCGGGCGTCGTTTTCGTCGGCATGAAGCTCGTCGGAATATGCGAAAAAATAGCGACGATAAGCATGCTCGCCGTTGTGGGCATCCTGTTCGGCGCAACGCTCCTGCGCGATACCTCGGCCCTCCCCTCCGGCTGGCACGGATTCAACAACGCCCTGGCGCTGTTCGGCATGGTTTCGTTCTCGCTGTCGGCGGTGATGAGCACTCCGCAGGTGGTAAAGGGACTTCGGGGCGATGCAGGGCGCATACGCGCCGCCATTGCCACCGGACTTGCGATAAATCTCGCGCTGATATTCATAATAACGCTCATGACCCTTCTCGGTGCCGGAAGCGACATCACCGAGGACGGTGCGCTCGTCGATCTGTCCAGGCACCTCGGCGGCTGGGTCGCGGTGATCGGCTATATATTCACGCTGCTGGCTCTTGCCACCTCGTTCTGGGCAAACACGCTGAATCTGCGCGATATCGTCAGCGAGCAGACCGGCTGGAGCAAGAACATCTGCTGGCTGGCGGCATCTGCACCCTGCCTCGTGCTGGCGCTGTTCGGGCTGAGCAGCTTCGTGGGCTTTACGCGCTTTGCCAGCGTTATTCAGGTGGTCACCGGCATAGGCATAATCGTTGCGTATAACCGCTCGCGCAGGCGTACCGGCGCCTCGCCCATATGCGGGAGGTTCGGCGCGCTCGTGTTCCAGATACTCGTTATCGCGTTCTCGCTGCTGTCGAGCGTAGGCGCGGTGCTGCCGGTGAGCTGACATGAAAAGGAGAACCGTTATTCTCGCTGCGGCGGCAGGTGCGGCGCTTGCGGCGGCGGATGTGTACAGCTTTGTATTTGCGCGCACCCGCCCTCCCATACTCAACGCACTGCTGGATAAGAAAACGCATGATGCCGACTACTACGCAAGGCGCGACGCCAATGCCGAGCTGCTGCGGCGGCAGGTGCATATATGCTACACGATGAAGTCCGCGCGCGGCGAGACCCTTCAGGGCAATTACTATCCTTGCGGAGCAAAATTCAGCAAAAGGATAGCGTTTATAGTGCACGGCTACCACTCCGAGCACGCCGAGACCGCGGGTATGTTCCGCGAGTTTTACCACAGCCGCGGCTTTGACATATTCGCTCCCGACAACACCGCATCGGGGCTCAGCGGCGGAAACTGGTTCGGATACGATGTGTTTGAAAGCGCGGACTGCCTAAAGTGGCTTGAGTTTCTGCGCGGGGAGTTCGGCAGCGGCATTCAGGTGGTGCTGCACGGGTTCTCCCTCGGCGGCGCGACCGTTATGAAAATGAGCGGCCGTGTGCCCGACTTTGTGAAATTCATCGTTGAGGACAGCGGCTTTATCGACGCAAGACCCATACTCAGATCGCAGCTCGGTCCCGCCTACGGGCTGATTGCGGGAATGAACAGGCACATCGCGGGCTATGACCTGCGCGATACGGATGTCTCGGCAAGCCTCGCAGCGTGCACGGTGCCGATGCTTTTCGTTCACGGCAGGGACGACCCGACGGTGCCGTTTTCAAACGCGCCCCGCGCGTTCGAGATATGCACGAGCGATAAGGACTGCCTGTTTACCGACGGCACGAAGCACATCGAGACCATGCACACGCATCCGGAGGAATACACACTCAGGCTCGACGCGTTTATAGAAAAATACATAAAGTGAAGGGTAAAGCATGGACTACAAGGAAGCTCTTGAATATATAAACGGCGCCTCTTGGCGCGCATCCAGACTGGGGCTCGAGCGCATTACCGAGCTGCTCGAGCGCCTCGGCGATCCTCAGAAGCAGCTGAGGTTTGTCCATGTTGCCGGCACGAACGGCAAGGGCAGCATCTGCGCGTTTATCGCGTCGGTGCTCCGGCGCGCGGGGCTGAAAACCGGACTTTTCACATCGCCGTATCTGCACCGCTTTAACGAAAGAATGCAGATAAACGGAAAACAGATAGGCGACGACGAGCTTGCGCGCATCGTTTCCGAGATAAAGGTTCACGCCGATGCCATGGACGAGCATCCCACGGAGTTTGAGATGATGACGGCGGCGGCGTTTAAGTGGTTTGCCGACTCCGGCTGCGGCATAGTCGTGCTTGAGGTCGGACTCGGCGGGCGGTATGACGCGACGAATGTCATAGAGCAGCCCGACTGCTGCGTTATCGCAAACATCGGGCTTGACCATACGGCCATACTCGGCAGCACGCTGTCAGAGATAGCATACGAAAAGGCGGGAATAATAAAATACGGCTCTGCCGTCGTTATGTACCAGCAGTACGGAGAGACGATGGAGACCGTGCGCGAGGTGTGCCGCGAGATGAGCGCGGAGCTTACCGTTCCAGATTTTGACGATATAACGGTCGAGTTCGACACTCTCGACGGGCAGGTATTTTCCTACGGCGGCGAAAGCTACGCCATCCCTCTGCTCGGTGCGCACCAGCTGCGCAACGCCGCAACGGCGCTCGAGGCCATAGGCGTTCTGCGCAGGCAGGGCTGGGACATTCCGCACGAGGCGGTGGAGGCAGGGCTGTACTCCGTCGTGTGGCCGGCGCGGTTTGAGGTGCTGCACTCGGAAAACCCGTGGTTCGTGCTCGACGGCGGTCACAATCCGCAGTGTGCGGCGGCTCTGCGCGAGTGCGTAGAGCACTATTTCCCCGACGGCAGGAGAGTCGCGCTCGCAGGAATATTGAAGGACAAGGATTACGGGAGCATCGTAAAAACGCTTGCACCGCTGTTTGAAGCGGTCATATGCGTAACGCCCGACTCCGAGCGCGCGCTGCCGGCAGCAGAGCTTGCGGAGCTTTTCAGGGCGTACTGCGGCGAGGTGCTCGTCAGCGGTAGCATAGAGGATGCCGTGGATGCGGCCCGCGATATGGCAGCCGAGCGCGGCGGCATGGTCTGCGCATTCGGCTCACTGTACATCTGCGGGCAGATACGCGCCTGCTTCGGCTTGAAATGAGGTGTCGGTATGAGAATAATGGGAATCGACTACGGCGACGCTCGTACGGGTCTCGCGGTGTCGGACGAGATGAATATACTCGTCGGCGAGGCGTGGACCGTTAACCAGTGGGATCCGGCGGTGCTTGCCGACGAGATCGTTCTTCAGGCAAGGCAGCGGAATGTCCGCCGCTTCGTGCTGGGGCTTCCTAAGAACATGGACGGCTCGGAGGGAGTGCGGGCCGAAAAATGCCGCGAGTTTGCCGCAATGCTTGAGCAGCGCTGCGATATTCCGGTCGTCATGTGGGACGAGCGCCGCAGCAGCGTCGAGGCGCACTCGATACTGCACGCAAACGGCAGGAAAGAAAAAAAGCACCGCAAAACCGTTGACGCAGTCGCGGCGAGCCTCATCCTCGAGGGCTATCTCGGTACATTATAAGCTGTAAGCTGCAAAAAAGCTCCGTGTGTCCCACGGAGCTTTTGACTTATCGTTTTCGTTTTATCCTGTTTTATCGTTCTTCCCTGAAATATGCGAGTCCGAGAGATGCCGGAGGCTCGTTCTCGCGCTTTTTCCGCATGGATACGATCACGAGAACGATGATGGTGACAATGTACGGAAGCATCTTGTACAGCTCCATCATGTAAAGCTGAGTTCCTGCCGGAATGTAGAGATAAACGATGTACAGACCGCCGAAGAGTATCGAAGCGATTATTGCAAGGTTCGGCCTCCACACGGAGAAGATGACGAGCGCGATGGCAAGCCAGCCGCGATCGCCGAACGCATCGTTCGACCACACGCCGCAGGCATAGTCCATGACATAATACAGACCGCCCAGACCCGCTATCATGCTGCCGACACAGGTTGCGATGTACTTATAGCGGTTGACATTTACACCTGCTGCGTCGGCCGTTGCGGGGCTCTCGCCCACGGCGCGCAGATTGAGGCCCACGCGGGTCTTTTTTATGACATATGCGGTTATGACGGCGATGACGACCGACGCGTACGCCAAAAAGCCGTAGCTCAGAAACATCTTGCCGAACCAGCCGAGGCTGTCCGCAAAGGGCAGAGAGCGGCTGAACACCTTACTCGTCGCAGACAGGGCGATCGAGGGCACCTCGGAATCGGTGAGCTTGATGAGGGAGCCGCCGAAGAAATTGCCCATGCCTATGCCGAAGGTCGTCATGGCAAGACCGGTGACATTCTGGTTTGCCCTCAGCGTTACGGTAAGGAAGCAGTACAGAAGACCCATAAGCAGCGAGCCGAGCAGGCACGACAGCAGCGGGATCATTATCGTGAGGAACGCATTCATCTCCACGGCAGCCTGCTCGTACAGGAACGCGCCGATAACGCCGCAGATGCCGCCGACATACATTATGCCGGGAATGCCGAGATTGAGGTTGCCCGATTTTTCGGTTATGATCTCGCCCGTTCCTCCGAACAGGAGCGGCACGCCCTGCATGACCGCGCGCGGGAAAAACGAAACTATATCAAACATTTTCCTTTACCTCCTTCCCTGCCGCCTTACGGAAGCTGAGCTTATAGGTGATGAAAAATTCACAGCCGATGATGAAAAACAGGATTATTCCGGTCAGAATATCCGAGAACGAGTGGTTCAGTCCGAAGCTCGTGGATATCGCATCTGCGCCCTTATCGAGGAAGGCGAGCAGCATGCTCGCGAAGATCATGACGATCGGGTTGAACTTTGCAAGCCACGAGATCATGACCGCCGTGAAGCCGCGTCCGTCGGACAGCGAGGTAGACAGCGTGTGATCGGTGCCGCACACGAGCAGGAAGCCGACGATGCCGCAGATGGCTCCGGAAAGCAGCATCGTGCGGATAATGACTCTGTCTACCTTTATGCCGACATAGCGGGCCGTGCGCTCACTTTCGCCGACGACGGACAGCTCGTAGCCGTGCTTTGAGTAGTTGAGATAAATGTAAACGAGAGCAGTGAGCGCGAGGACGATGAGGACATTGAGCATGTATTTATTACCGCCGAGCTGCGGGAGCCAGCCGATCTGTGTGCTCTGGTTTATGATGCCTATCTGACCCGCGCCCTTGGGTACCTCCCAGATTATGACGAAGAATGCGACAAGCTGAGTTGCGACATAGTTCATCATAAGGGTGAACAGCGTCTCGTTGGTGTTCCATTTTGCCTTGAAAAACGCAGGGATGCCGCCCCATATCGCACCTGCGGCTATGCTTGCCGCGGCGCTTACCGCGATGAGCGCGCCGTTCGGGAGCGTATCGGCAAGGCAGATCATGCATGCAGCCGCCGCAAGGCAGCCGGCAAGTATCTGTCCCTCGCCGCCGATGTTCCAGAATTTCATTTTAAAAGCCGGAGTGACCGCGAGCGATACGCCGAGGAGCATCGCTGTGTTCTGCGCGAGGATCCACACCTTGCGCTCGCTTCCGAAGGAGCTGTTTATCATGGCCGCATAGACCTGAATGGGATTCTCGCCGGTGACGGTCATGGTGATTACCGCACATACCACGAGCGCGGCGGCTATTGACAGGAGGCGTATGCCCCATGCCTTATACCACGGCAGTGCGCCGCGCTTGACGATATGCATCAGCGGCTCTCTGTTATTATTCTTCATCGGCCTTCTCCCCTCCCAGCTTTGTCATCATCATGCCGACCTCGCGCTTTTTGGCGCCGCGGCCGGAAACTATGCCGCTTACCCTGCCGCCGCACAGGACCAGTATCCTGTCACACAGCTCGAGCAGCACATCGAGATCCTCGCCGACATATATGACGGCAACGCCCTTCTGCTTCTGGCGGTTTATGAGGTCATATATCGTGTAGGATGAATTGATATCCAGTCCGCGAACGGCGTAGGCGGTGAGAAGCACCGTCGGTGCGGAGGCTATCTCTCGCCCTACGAGCACCTTCTGGACATTGCCGCCCGAGAGTCTGCGCACGGGAGTGCTTATGCCGGGAGTTACGACCTCGAGCTCGTCAACAACCGTTTCCGCAAGCCTGCGGGGGCTTTTCCTGTCGGTAAATATGCCCCTGCCCTTTCTGAAGGAGCGAAGCATCATGTTATCGCCCAGATCCATGTTTGCAACAAGACCCATGCCGAGTCTGTCCTCTGGTACAAATGACAAAACAACGCCGAGATCCGCTATCGACAGAGGATCCTTGCCGAGAAGCTCCTCCCGCTCTCCGTCGTCCCTTACATAGCTTATGCTGCCGCTCTCGGTGGGCTGAAGCCCCGCTATGGCCTCGAGCAGCTCCTTCTGACCGCAGCCGGAGATGCCGGCAATACCGAGTATCTCGCCGCTGTTTGCGGTGAAGGAAACATCGTCGAGCTTGACTATGCCGTCGATGCTGCGCACGGTGAGGTTTTTGACCTCTATCCTCGGCTTGGGATCAACGGGCTCGGGGCGGTCTATGTTGAGCTCTACCGGATGACCGACCATCATGTTGGTCATTTCCTGAGCGTTCGTGTCCTTTGTGGGCATATCGCCGATGAACTGACCGTGGCGCAGAACGGCAACGCGGTCGGACAGCTCCTCGACCTCATGCATTTTATGGGTTATGATGACGATCGCCTTGCCGGCGTCGCGCATGTTACGCAGAACGGCAAAGAGCTTATCCGTCTCCTGCGGGGTGAGCACCGCCGTCGGCTCGTCGAGGATGAGGATATCCGCGCCGCGATAGAGCACCTTTACGATCTCAACGGTCTGCTTCTGCGAAACGCTCATCTCGTAAATGTGCTGATCGGGATCGACATCGAAGCCGTACGCATCGCAGATCCCGCGTATCTTCTCTGCCGCAGCCCTGAGGTCGAGTCTGCCCTTGCCCTTCAGACCGAGAATGATATTTTCCGTTGCCGTGAGCACATCAACGAGCTTGAAGTGCTGGTGGATCATGCCGATACCGAGATCCAAAGCGTCCTTGGGTGAGCGTATGACGACCTCTTTATCGTCAACGAATATCTCGCCCTCGTCGGGGAAATAGATGCCGGAGAGCATGTTCATAAGCGTTGTTTTGCCTGAACCGTTCTCGCCGAGAAGCGCAAGTATCTCGCCTCTGTATATATCGAGCCAAATCTTGTCGTTAGCCTTTACCTTGCCGAAGGATTTAGATATGTTTCTCATCTTGACGGCGGCGTTTTTGTTATCCATCTCTTCACTCCCGTTGTGTAATAAGTGGCAGCGCAGGAAAAAGCGTGAAGTACTTCATGCCCTTTCCTGTGCGGTCAAATAAACTGACGGGAGGCGAACCCATGCCTCCCGTCAGCTCAAGAGGCTAAAGGAAGCTCCGTTAAAATGCGGAGCTTCCTTTTGATTTAATAGCTTATGGGTCTATCAGCTGCCGTAGTTGGTGTCGAGCAGGTTGATACCGTCGATCTGGATGTTGAAGTAAGGAGCGGAGCGATAGGTGGATTCAAGGAATGCGCCGTCCTTAACGGCCTCGGTATCTGCGGTGTAGTCCTTATCGGTGTCAACATCGGCCATGTAGCTGGTGATATGCTTGCCGTCGACGGTGAAGGTGCTGACATCAAAGACCTTGAGGCTGCCGTCCTCGAGCTTTGCCTTTGCCTCGGCAATGGCCTCTGCGGTGCCTGCGGCTGCGACCTTCTCATTCACATCGGTGAGAACAACGGAGCCGGTAGCAAGAGTGCCGGTCCAGTCGGTGTCGATGGTCTCGCCGTTCATGACTGCCTTGATGGCGTACTCATAGTAGGGAGTCCAGTCGATGCGGGAGGAGACGATAAATGTATCGGGGCAATCGTTTATGGTGCTGCCGTTGTAGGAGACATTAGGAACGCCTGCTTCCTCGCATGCGTTGGGAGCGCCCATGGAGTCGGCGTGCTGGCTGATGAGGTTGCAGCCGTTCTTTATAAGAGCATTCGCTGCCTCCTGCTCTGCGGTCGCGTCATACCAGGAGCCGGTGAAGGTAACATCCATGGTGACGGTGGGGCATACGGAGCGTGCGCCGAGGAAGAAAGAGGTGTAACCGGAGATAACTTCTGCGTAGGTGAATGCGCCGACATAGCCGATCTTGGCATTGTCTGCGGTGACGACGGTGCCGTTGATCTCGGTGCCGTTTGCGATCATCTCGTTGAGCTTGAGACCGGCTGCGATGCCTGCAAGGTAGCGGCCTTCATAGATGGAAGCAAAGGCATTGTGGTAGTTTGCAAGACCCTCGGTGTGAGCGAGAGTGCCGGTGGAGTGGCAGAACTGAACATCGGAAAATTCCTTTGCGGCCTCGATCATGTAGGACTCATGGCCAAAGCTGTCGGCGAAAACAATGTTGCAGCCCTCTTCGGCAAGCTCTGCCGCCGCGTTGTAGCATTCCTGGCTTTCCTCAATGTTCGTCTTGAAAATATACTGGCTCTCGTCGAGACCGAGGTTTTCGCATGCTGCCTTTGCGGCATTCATGAAGTTGCGGTCGTAGGTGGAGTTTTCGTCATGCAGGAATATGAATCCGACCTTGATGTCGGATGCGGTCTTCTCGCCGTCATCGGTATTCTTGTCGGAATCGTTGCCGCAGGCGCACAGTGCAAACACCATGACCAGTGCCAGAAGCATTGCAGTGATCTTCTTCATCATCTTTCGGTTACCCTCCAAAATAATCTATTATCAAGCCCTCTCGGGCTTTGATACAAAACAAAAAGCGCCGGGCACAGCAGACATGTGACCGGCGTTAGAAATACCAAAGCCAAGGGAAAAGCGGAAATACCAATCCCTTTATATAAACTTCGATAGTCCGGTCATTTACGGCGTCCGGGTAGAGACTTCAAATCCATATCATTTGCTATATATCGAAAATATTCTGTTTTTCGCTGGGATGTTTTTAGCATAACAAGAGCACCCGGAAAAGTCAAGCCCCCTATTTAGCCAAGTTTCACACCTTTTAGACAGCGTTTTTGTGCAACATTACTCTCCGCAGAAAACGATGCTGTCATCGCTCATAGACTCTATTCGGGCAAGCGACTCTATCCTCAGCCCGCGCCCGCGCAGCTT
Organism: Escherichia coli; assembly: GCA_963632825.1. Lineage (GTDB taxonomy): Bacteria > Bacillota > Clostridia > Oscillospirales > Oscillospiraceae > F23-B02. The sequence goes on from CAVGWF010000042.1 coordinate 16,179, forward strand.
TTCTCCGCCGGGCTGGAACGCCTTTTCAATGGCTATGGCGGCGCCGACCGTCTCGGCTCCCGCCTGCTCCACTATATCGCACAGCCCCTCGAGAGCCGCACCGTTTGCAAGAAAATCGTCCACTATCAGCACTCTGTCGCCGGGGTTAAGGTACCGCTTTGATACGAGCACCTGCTTCGACACCTGATGGGTGAAGGAATAAACGGTCGTTGAATACACATCGTCGGACAGGTTTATGGTCTTGCTTTTTTTCGCAAAGACCACCGGGCAGTCAAAGACAAGTCCGGTAAGCACCGCCATGCCGATGCCGGATGCCTCTATGGTCAGAATCTTGTTTACATTCTCCCCCTCAAAAAGCCTGTATATCTCCTTTGCCATATCGTAGCTCAGGCGCGGGTCTATCTGATGGTTGAGAAAGCTGTCCACCTTCAGCACTCCGCCGGGCTTTACAACTCCGTCGCGTTTTATTCTGTCTATAAGCTGCTGCAATTTGACCACTCCATATTCCTTCCGAGAATGTAACTCATTCTATCCGAATTTGACGCATTTCGCAATACGGAGTTTTGCGGTTTTTGACCGCGCTTTTTGTGCAAATGCACCAATTTAGGGTGCCAAACTTCATCACACCCGTGCAGTCATTTCCCTTGCCAATAGCTGGCGCTGCTGATAAAATGGACAGAGTATGTTTTTACCGGATTGGAGTTAAATATGGAAGATCTTAAACAGAGAAAGAAAAATCTTATCATGTTCCCGCTCGGCACCGTCGGCAGAGACATGATGTACTATCTTTTTACAAGCTGCATCATAACCTTTGTCCTGTTCACCCGAAGCCTCACAAACGCGCAGTTCGGCGCGATAACCGCCATCGTTGTCGCGGCGCGAATATTCGACGCGCTCAACGACCCCGTCATGGGCAATATCATCGAGCGCACGCGCACGCGCTGGGGCAAGTTCAAGCCATG
>CAVGWF010000043.1:0-2922 GCA_963632825.1 Escherichia coli
GCGTACATATCGAATGCAAGCGCGTCGAGAAGCTCAACGTGCCTGCGGCAATGCAACAGTCTATAGCCGACTCAGAGCGGTTTAACGACGGTGTACCGGCGCTGTTTCACCGCCGTAATAGACAACAATGGCTGGTCACGATGCGACTTACAGACTGGATGAGGCTTTATAACGGGAAACTAACGATTTCTGACGCTTGCAAAGGGGGTGAATAGAATTGACACCCAAAAAGGAAAAAGCACTGTCAGCGCTGCTGGTGAGCCGTACACAGGCAGAGGCGGCAGCTCTTGCCGGTATAGGCGAAAGCACCTTGCGCGAATACATGAAGGATGCCGAGTTTAAAGAACGCTACAATCTCGCCTGTAGGGAGCTGATGCGCGAGGCTGCAAGGCAGGCACAACAGACATTAAGTCCGGCTCTGCGCACTCTGCGTGCGATAGTGGAGGACGAGGACGAACAAACGCAGGCAAGGATAACAGCAGCTCGGACGATGCTGGAATATTCGCTGAAGCTGAGCGAGCATGCCGACATATTGGAGCAGCTGCGCGAGCTTGAAAAATGGAGGGATAATTTCAATGGCAACAATTAACGAGCGTATAGCGGCGCTGAAGCAGTTCTTTAAAGACAGCGCCGAAGACCGCACCGTGTTCATCGTGGAGGGCGGAGATGGATTTTATACAACACAGGGAGCGTTTGACTACCTTTTTACTCACGGCGCACACACTCCCGACGGGCGGCGCATTATCGACTATCCGATATCAACGCAGGGCTTTGATACTCTGAGCATGTCGCTTTACGAGCTGGTCATTGAGGGCATTAAAAACGACGGCTTCGATGTGGGGGAGCTTGTTTCGGATGCCGTCGAATGAGGAACTTGCACAGCTTATCCGCGACGGCGACGGGGAGCAGGAGCTTGAGCTATGGGAACAGATAAAGCGCTATGCAATGAAGACGGCAAACAGGTGGCTTGTGGCGCTCCCGCTCCGATACGACATTGAGTTTGACGATCTCATGAGCACGGCTTACATAGCCATGAGTGAAGCTGTGACGAGCTACAAAGCTGATAGCGGTGCGTTTACTACTTGGTATAGCTATCACTTGAAAAAGGCTTACACAGCATTATATGGCTTGAGGACAGTCCGCGCGGCAAATGACCCGTTAAACAACGCGGTCAGTCTGAGCACACCAATAGACGAAAGCGGAGAGACTACGCTCGGAGATACTGTGACCGATCCCGCCGGCACTGTAGGCTTTGAGCGGGCGGAGAGTGAAATATACCGTCAACAGCTTCACAGTGCACTGAGCGAGGCTTTACAAGCCATACCCGCTAAATACCGCGATGTGATAGAAAGGCGCTTTTTTCATGGACAGACCGTAAAAAGCATTGCGGCAGAGCAGCTCACAACACCGGCAGAAATAAACCGGTGCGAGCGCAGCGGCTTACAGGCTATCCGTCACAGTCCGTCAATACATAAGCTGCGAGAATTTTCAGACTTTAACTGTTACAAGGGCACAGGACTAAGAGCATACCGGATTTCCGGATCAAGCATACAGGAGAACTATTTGCTTTTTGCGGAAAATGCGCAAAAATGTGCACACAAAAGAAAGACCGACCAATAAAGGCCGGTCTTATTTTAATCGTATCGCTGCATTGCCAGTAGAAAGATGTACGCACACCGTAAATCGTAGTTGCTGGCTGTGTGCATAATTCGCTTAAGCTCTTTTATCAATATTTCGCGTTCCTCTTTTGCCGTCATGCTATCCACCTCCTCACGCCACGCAGAAACGGCGGGTTTCTGTCGGGCGGCAGAACGCCGAGTATATATCTGGCATTGCCTTTTTAAGCGCCGTACCGTCGAGCCTGCTGCCTTTTACGGTCTTGTAGGTGATCTTATACTCACCGACTGAGAGCGTCTCAGACGCGCCCATATAGGCCTTTATCTCGTCCTTGAGGCTGTCGGCCTCTGCCTGTGCCTCCTCCGCCATACGCTGCATCTCGCGCATGAGACGGATCTTCCTTTCGATGTCCTGCATGTTCATTTTGTTACTCCCTTTCTATTTGTTTGGGAAGCCCGGCGGCGGGTGGCATTAAGCATCTATGCCCTCTGCAATCTCAATCTCCCTTATCCGTTCCCGCTCTTATGTGGCGCTCTTGTTTCGGCTGCCGCCTACTCCGTCCGCTTTCGCGCTGGGCTTTGTTTCCCTGTTGTGATTAGAGTATACTATATGGGCACATATATTTCAATTGACAAAGCAAACAAATATGAGCCCATAGATTCGTTGAAAAAGTATATGGACACATATATTGATTTGCGGTATAATAAAACTACAATGGGAGGAGAGGCGGAAAAACGCCGCGCGCCCGGTAACAACATAACAGGAGGTGCTATATGGCCGTATCAGATGCACAGCGCAGAGCTGCGAATAAATATATTTCCGAAAAGCTCGAAGAGATCAAATTTAGGGTTCCCAAAGGCAAAAAGGACATAATAAAAGCCCATGCCGAAAGCAAGGGCGAGAGCGTCAACAGCTTCATAAACCGCGCCGTAGACGAGACGATCAAGCGCGACGGGGAAGAGAAGTAAAGCATATTTCTTGACAACCCGCTCGGCAAACGCTATAATGGACGCAGAAAGAGCGCTGCGACACGCGGTTAGCTCTTGAAGAAACGAATTATAGCTAAGCTAAAAACCGTCACTTGGCAGAGTGGCGGTTTTGCTTTACGGTTATCGTGATCGTGTATGTAAATACATGAAAGGTAATCGTAATGGGCATGGCCTCACATCCTCTGCGGAGATGTAGCTAACCGCCTGCCGTTGTGCAGCGCCCACACCTTTATGGGGTGCATAGACAGAGTATCACATATACCGACACAATGCAAGCACCCGCTCCGAAATCAACTAATATATGGCACAAAAATAA
>CAVGWF010000044.1:0-2983 GCA_963632825.1 Escherichia coli
AAGAGCGGCATTTACCTGTTCTACAATGTGGATGAGAACGCCTTTGCCGGAAGCGTGTTCTCCAACAGCAGCTATATCCTTGTAAGCGTCGCGGCGGCGATCGTCGTCGGCGTTGCGGCCTTCTTCGCAGGCGAGAGCGTGCAGAAGAAAAAGGTCAGGGAGGCATAAAGATGCTAAATAAATCCTTTAAAGCGATCCTGAGTCTCGTGCTGGCGGTGGTTCTCACCTTCAGCACCTGCGCGAACGCCTTCGCGGCGTCCTCAAAGCAGACGTACATAAAGGATGTTGTCATAAGCTACGGCAAGACGGCAGCCGAGGCCAAGGACTGGCTTACGAAAAACGGCTACGAGATCCTCGACTACGACCTCAACGAGGGCGCGGACGACTGGCGTTCAACCAAGCGCGCCGTGTATCTCGGCTACACGACAACGAATGATCCCGAGGAAGCCATAACCGATATGCGCCTTATGAACATGAAGGGCGGCTACAGCGTTCAGGATTACCAGATGCTGCTCGACGAGCAGAAGGCAAACATCAAGCTGTTCATAGACAACTTTACCGTCGCAATCAATGAGTTCAGAGCAAATTATGCAGCCGGTCAGGAGCGCGCAAAGGCAGCCTATGAGCTGCTCAACCTCCTGTACGACGACGACAGCGAGCAGTTCATGGGCGATGCGCTGCTCAAGAAGATAAAGGAAGAGTATACCGACGAGGAGTTTGCGGCCCTGTCTGCCGACGAGCAGGCAAGGACCGCCGACATGACCACCATCCTCATGCAGGCAAACGCCGATGCGATCCTCGTTATCGAGCAGGCCATAGCCATGGCTGCCGACAGCGGCGATACGCTCTGGACGGACAGATATGTAAACGCCGGAAGCTACGACGATATGCTCGACGAGCTGATGGAGTCCAAGAACCTCACCGTCAACGAGGCCGAAAAGCAGCTCGCCGCGGAGTACGACGAGGACGCAAAGGCAATCGCCTCGAAGCTTGTAAGCTATGTAAGCTTCCTTGAGATCTACACGAACGCGGATGTGAACTTCTCCTCGACAGAGGAGGAGGTCGAGGCCTACAAAGCCGCGCACGAGGATTTTGAATATACCAACTGGTTTGCAGCCGGCACGCAGTGCGAGCTGCTCTCAAGGCTCGAAAACGACGGCGTATCCTTGCTCGAGCTCATAACGGGCGAGGACTACGACGTTCAGAACGCCGACCGCTACATGCTCTATCCGCTGGTCTCCGTCCTCAGTGAGGGTCAGAGAGCCTGCCTTGACTTCCTGTCCATGTACTTCATCGTGTCGCTGGGCATAAACGGCGATGAGGCGATGCAGAAGGCCATGGACGAAATGGACTTCGGCTCCTTCGAGGGCAAGAAGAACTCCGTCTACGACGGCGTTGACCGCTCGATCTTCGACGGCGACGTTGCCCTGACCAACGAGGCACTGCGCCTTCAGGCATCCACCGGCAACAGCGCCGTTAAGAGCGCAGCCGATTACATCTCCGTAACGAGTCTCATCCTGTACGGCGCCGTCGGCCTTTCCATCGTCGGCATGGCCGCCGCATGGGGAACGAGCATACATTTCAGCAATGTGGCAGCCCCTATGCAGATGGAGCACGACGGCCTCTTCAAGACCCTTGGCACCGCCATTGAGGTGGATATGAACGCCGCGTCGCCGGAGGCAATAGAGCAGGCACCGGAGGCAGTCAAGGCGATCGATGGAAAATATTGCGAAGTCGGACGCAGCCTCGGAAACGCAAAGGACTGGTCGAGGTACTTCCGTATCGCAGGTGCCATAATGACCTGCGTCACCGTCGCGCTTATAGTCTACTCCCTCTGGAACACATGGCAGGATATGCAGGAGTATTACAACACGGAGTTTACGCCGATCCCCTCGCACATGGTAGACGAGGCGACAAACGATAACGACGAAAAGGTGTATACCTATTACGATGCGGTAAAATGCAACCGCGCCGATGCCGGAATGGTCACCGACGCCACGAAGATACTCGGCGACTACGGCGATCTCAACGGCGACGTCGGCCGCCAGTGGGTGGCGCTGTACACGACGAAGGACAAGGCGGCGGGCGACCCCATCGTAACGCAGGGGCTCAATGTGCAGTATGAAAGCAGCAGCATTCCCAAGGACAGCAGCGCGGCACTTTCGATGTTCGGCGAGAACGCGGCGCAGAACCTCACCAACAAGCAGCTCGGCTACACCTATGCCGACGGCAAGAGCGGCATCTATCTGTTCTACAATGTAGACGAGAACGCCTTTGCCGGAAGCGTGTTCTCCAACAGCAGCCATATACTCATAAGCGTGGCGGCAGCCGCCGTTATCGGTATCGCGGCCTTCTTCGCCGGAGTCGAGGTCAAAAAGAAAAAGCTTCAGGGAGAAGAGACCTGAAGCTCCCGGCACAGAATCCGCATAAGGAATGATTCTGATGAAACTTAGAAAAACCATATCTCTCGCGCTGGCGCTCGTCATGTGCGTGCTGCTGCGCGTTCCGGTCTATGCCGACGGCATCTGCGCCACGGTCAGCTCAAACGGCACGACGATCGACTGCACCTCCTTCGAGGATGCATGGAAAAGGGCGATCGAGTTCGGAAAGAGCAGCGAGGTCACCTTCACGCTCCGTCAGAACTGGAAGGCGTCGGACTCCGGCTCCTTCGGCAGCGGCGACGGCTACAGAGACGGTGCGCTGTGCTATTCGGGCGCGAAAATGCTGACGCTCGATCTCAACGGATACAGCATCGACAGGAACCTCTCGTCCCCGGTCTCCGGAGGAGCGGTCATATATGTCGGCTCGCTCATGACCATCGTCGATTCGAGGAGCGGCGAGTATACCGTGTCGAAGCTCTTCAAGGGCGGCGCCATCTGCAACGGCGCAAACAAGGCGCGCGGCGGCGGCATAGTCCTTCTCGACAATTCCGAGCTCAACTTCAACGGCGGCACGATACTCAACTGCGTATCCACCGACGACG
>CAVGWF010000045.1:0-43966 GCA_963632825.1 Escherichia coli
ACTGAATATAGCGTAGCGACGGTAAGGTTTAGCTAAAATGGAGATGTGTATCTCCTGATTAGACCCACGCTTTGACTACTTCGGTTGGCAACTATTAATTCCGCGCTAATATGAGCCGCCGACAAGGCAGATAGCAAAAAGCTAAGTCTGTCTTGCCGGCGGCTTTTTCGGCGGAAAAACATAAAAGAGCTTCTGGCAGAGAAATCTGAGAGGAGCTCTTTTATGTTGTGCCGATGGCTTTGCTACATAGCTGAATACCCATAGACTCCTGAATTTTGACTTTAGAAAATCAAAATTCAAAGGAGATTTTACTATGAGCTGGAATGACGGCCACGAAAGAAGAAGGTTTGAGCAAAAGCAAAGAGCTCAGGCAAATGAATACCATAAATATGGAATGAATGAGGAGCAGATACAGGCGATGTACCTGCAAGATTTGCAGGAATACCGAAATAACCGCATTTACGCAATTCACATTCAGTCCATTGAGGAACTTGAAAGTGACGGTGAGGAAAGCAGAAACGCACTGCACAAAAAGTTCCTGCTTTCGATGACATGCACGATGGATATGAGCGAGTGCAATCGGTACGGCTGGATCGACGAAATCGAGAATAATGCTCTATATTGTGCGATTTGCAAACTTAACACAAATCAGAAGGAACTTCTGACGCTGCTGTATCGGGATGGATACACGCTTTCAGAATTAGCAGATCGGATATACCACACCTCTGTTGCGGCTGTTTCGCTTAGACTCTCCCGCATACAAAAGCGAATCCGCCAATTTGTTGCGGAGAATGGAGGGCTGGGAAATGACTGATTTCAAAAAACGCCCTCCGTATATGGAGCTGTGCCTGTGCCGCAGATGTGCGGATGCCTACTTCAACGATCCTGCCTATTGGGTTGAACGCTCCAATCCCATTCAAACGGTGCGGGAGCTTTGCGATGTGTGTAGCCAATACCGTGGCTTTGACTATTCGATTTGGAAGAAGCCCTCGAATGTGCGATTGCCAAAATCGCATCGTTGAGGAGGTGTCCGAAAATGAATATGATTAAGGCAGATAAAGAAAACAATATTTTCGGTGCACTGAAACTCATTGAGCAGCTTTATCTTGACGGCGAAATTCCCGGCTATGTATTTAGGAACATCCTTCAGGAATACAAGGATGATGTCTGCATTGCCGATTTCACCTGTTACAAAAAAGAAAAGCAGGAAGGTGAGGATAAGTAATGTATGGATTAAATTCTGATTTCCAAAAGAGAGATGTTGCTATATACGCTCGTGTATCGACGGAACACGAAGCACAGCTTTCAGCTCTCGGCAACCAGTTAGACTGGTATAAACCTATTTTGGCGGCAAGACCCGATTGGACTCTGACCGCACAGTATATTGATGAAGGTATTACGGGAACATCCGCTGAAAAGCGTCCGCATTTTATGCAGATGATAGAGGATGCCCGGCAACGGAAGTTCAATATGATTATCACCCGTGAGGTATCCCGATTTGCTCGAAACACGGTAGATACGCTTCAATATACACGCCTGCTGAAGGAGTACGGCGTTGAGGTCTTTTTCATCAACGATAACATCAAGACCTTTGACGGCGACGGCGAACTGCGGCTTACGATAATGGCGACGCTTGCACAGGACGAGAGCCGTAAGACATCCCTCCGTGTAAAAGCCGGACAACAGACTTCAATGCAAAACGGTGTGTTTTACGGTAATGGGAATATCCTCGGATACGACCGTGTCGGTAAGGAGATGGTCATCAACCCCGAACAGGCAAAGACAGTGCGGATGATTTATGATATGTACCTGAGTGGAATGGGGGTAACAGCCATCCAGTATGAGCTTGAAAAAGCGGGACGGCTGACGGCGATGGGAAAGGAACGGTGGTTCGCATCGTACATTGCGAAAATGCTTCGCAATTCCTTTTACTGCGGCATCATAACCTACCACAAGGAATATACGCCTGATTTCCTGAAGCAGAAGAAAATCAAGAATTACGGTGATTTGGAGTATATTCAGGTTCAAGGTACACACGAGCCGATCGTAACCGTTGAGGAGTATGAGCAAGTACAGAGACTGATGGATGCCAAGTCGGTGCTTATGAAAAACCATAACAAGGGAAAACGCAGAGTCGGAAGAATGCAGCATACCACTGCTTTCGGACGGCTAATGATTTGCCAGTGCGGAAACAAGTTCAACTTGCGGTTTCATTCTCGTGATGGGCGGACAGACGGCGTTGATTACCAGTGCTACACATCGGTAAACCGTGGGAGCATCGCCAAGCGTCTGAACAAAGGCATCTCCATTGAGCATTCGTGTGAATCACCCTATATTCAAGGCTGGAAGCTGGAAATGATGGCGGAGCAGGTATTTGACCGGTATATCGAAAACGCCGACAAAGTGATGGACTTGTCTTATGCGATGCTCGAAAAGCACATTGCCGATCAGGAGGAACTACCGGACAATACGGATGTTATCCAGCGCAAGCAAGGTGAAATCGAGAAGCTGATGAATAAGCGGACAAACCTGATCGAGATGAGAGCCGAGGGTGACATTGATAAGGAAATGTTTCGCTCAAAGAAGCAGGAGATCGAGGATCGTGTTGCCAAGCTCACGGAAGAAATCAAAGGCTTACAGCCTGAGAAGGAGCTGACAAGCAACGAGAACTATTCCGTCAAGCTCTTGGAACTGCGGGAGCGTCTGAAGGAGTACACCGGATTTGACTACTCGGTTATCCCCGAAAGCATTGTGGAGGCGTTTATTGAGCGCATTTGGGTGTCAAAGGATGAGTTTCGTTGGTATCTGAGAACCGGAAACAATGCAGACGGCGAATTTGACCCTGACGACCGCATCAAAATCGGCTCCTTTACGCTGACTATCGACGATGCAAAGAAGTACATCTACAGCTTTTCGACCCGCAGGAGAGTCTATAAGTGGGTGGATTTGAATGTGAGCGTGTGGATATGAAATAGTTGGCGCTATGTATTGCTTGCATCACAGGCTGCCATTAAGGAACAGCGCCAATAAAAAGATGACGCAAGTGGCGTAGGAAAAATAACTGATATAAATACGGTCACACAGTCCGTTTGAATTGTGTGACCGTTTTTGCTGCTTATTACAAATAATGCGTTAAAATATTAGAAACTATTGCATATATAGTAAAATTGTAATACAATGAGCAGTACTGCGTGTGCATCCTGACAGAAAGGACGGGGTAGCCGGTGAAACTGCTGTGGCTCGTCCCATATGGGCTGATATTCCTCGCTGTGCAATGGTTCGGACTTCCGCAGACGGCGGCATATATGCTGACGCTCATACTGCTGACCGTGTACTGGACGGCACTGCTTTTATGCGTAAAGCACAATGACAGAGCGGCGGTATACGGTATTTGCAGGGTAAAGCACCTCGACCGCCGTGACCGGGCAATGCTCTTGCCGTTGCTGTTGCTGCTTCCGGCAGTAAACCTCATCGTGTCCGGCATTCCGAAGCTCACGCTCCTGACGGCGATGTACATCGTTTATACCGCATTCGGCGAGGAGTTCTTCTTTCGCGGCTTTCTGCCAGAGGCGCTGCGCGGCAGGTGCGGAGTATTTGCGGGCGCTGCGGTGAGCGCACTGCTGTTTGCGCTGATGCACTGCTTCAACGGAGCTTCGGTGGTGCAGCCTGTATGTGCAGCCTGCATCGGATTTGCGCTTGCGGCCTCAAGATACCTGACAGGGAGCCTTGCCGTACCGGTCGTCATACACTCTTGCATAAATCTCAGCGGCTGGCAGACCCCGATGGCGGGGTATACGGCATTGTACGCATCCTCAGCGGCAGCGTATGCCGCCATGGGATATGCGATACTGAGGAGATGTAAATAAATACAATTAAAATTAGGCGGATCCGCCTAATGCATTCCTTTTCAAGGAATGCATTATAAGCTTTAAATCCTATCCCTTTAAGGAGAACCAGAAGAATGAGATTGTACATAGATCCCGGTACCGGCAGCATGCTGTTTGCCATTCTCATCGGCATTATAGGAGCCGTAAGTTATATGCTTAAATCGTGGTTTATAAAGCTTCGGTTTATCCTGAGCGGCGGTAAAAAGGTCGATGCTGCGGCAGACAGACTGCCGCTTGTCATATTCTCCGACGATAAGCGGTACTGGAGCGTGTTTAAGCCCGTGTGCCGCGAGCTTGATGCACGCGGAGTGGATGCTGTCTATATGACCGCATCCGCAGACGATCCGGCGCTCGAAAATGAGCTTGAGCATATAAAGGCGGAGTTTGTAGGAGAGGGAAACAAGGCGTTTGCAAAGCTCAATTTCCTCAACGCGTCCGTGCTTTTGTCAACGACTCCGGGACTTGATGTGTACCAGTGGAAACGCTCAAAGCAGGTGGATTGCTATGTTCATCTTCCGCATGCCGCGAGCGACATAACCGGCTACAGGATGTTCGGCATAGATTACTACGACGCGATACTGCTCTCGGGCGAATATCAGGTGCGCGATGTGCGCGCGCTCGAAAAGCTTCGCGGTCTGCCGGAAAAGGAGATAGTCAAGGTCGGCATACCTTATATGGACGATATGTACGCCCGCCTGAAGGCGGCTCCGGAGCTGCCGGAGCATGAGAAAACGGTGCTGCTTGCACCCTCGTGGGGTGAGAGCGCGATACTGAAAAAGTACGGCGAAAAGATAATCGAGGTCCTGCTGGACACGGGATATCACATAATCGTGCGCCCGCATCCGCAGTCCTTCACCTCCGAAAAGGCTGTGCTTGACAGAATAATGAGCAATTATCCCGAGTCCGAGCGGCTTGAGTGGAACCGTGACACGGATAACTTCGAGGTCCTGCGCCGTTCGGATATACTTATATCGGACTTCTCCGGCGTTATCTTCGACTTTGCGCTCGTTTACGATAAGCCGGTCATTTACGCCGACACCGAATTTGACAATTCACCGTACGATTCATGGTGGCTCGACACGCCGTACTGGACCTTTACCGCGCTGCCGCGCATCGGTCAGAAGCTTACACCCGATAATATGTCCTCTCTGAGGGAAATGATAGACGCCTGCCTTACAGACCCGCGCTACGGCGCCGGCAGAGACGAGGCTCGTGCCGAAACATGGGAGCACCGCGGCGAGGGCGCGCGGCTTACTGCCGACTATATCGTCGATAAGCTCAGACAGCTGAACGACAGCAGGATAGGAGAGAAATAGCATGTCATTTTTCAGCATATTGGGAACGCTGCTCATAAAGCCGCTTCAGCTGCTGTTTGAGGTGGTGTTTGTAATAGCCAACCGTGTTGTCGGCGATCCCGCATTGTCGATAATCGCGCTGAGCCTTGCAATGAATTTCCTCGTCCTGCCGCTCTACAGGCGCGCCGATGCCATGCAGGAGGATGAGCGCCGGATGGAGCTGCGGCTGCACAAGGGCGTTTCGCACATTAAAAAGACATTCCGCGGCGACGAGCGCATGATGATGCTGCAGACATATTACCGGCAGAATAATTATAAGCCGACATATGTCCTCAAGGGCGCGACCTCACTGTTTCTTGAGATACCGTTTTTTATTGCGGCGTATACCTTCCTGTCCGGGCTTGAGCTGCTGCAGGGGGTCTCCTTCGGACCGATAACCGACCTCGGCAAGCCTGACGGGCTGCTGACCGTCGGCGGATTCACGGTAAATGTCCTGCCGATAATAATGACGGCAATAAATCTTATATCCTGCATTATTTTTACCAAGGGCAGTCTGCCGAAAACGAAAATACAGCTCTACGCAATGGCGCTGTTTTTCCTTGTTTTTCTGTACACCTCGCCGGCCGGACTTGTATTTTACTGGACTCTCAACAACCTGTTTTCGCTTATAAAAACAATATTCTATAAGCTCAGGAATGCCGAAAAGATACTGGCATGGCTTGCCAGCGTATGCGGCATCGCCTGTGCGGTTTTCGGACTGCTTTTCTATGAAAATCCGACGATACGCCGCACTGCGTTCTTTGTGGCGGCAGGCGTTGTTCTTCAGCTTCCGCTTTTGGTCATGCTTTTAAGGGGCAGGGTAAAGCTCTTCGGAAAGCTCAGGGATGCTCAGCCAAACAAAAAAATATTCATAACCGGCGGGATATTCCTCGCCGTACTCACCGGATTTCTGATACCGTCGGCAGTAATAAACGCCTCACCGCAGGAGTTTGTCGATATGGTAGTGTTCTGCCACCCGATATGGTACATAGTCAGCGCATCCTGCCTTGCATTCGGCACATTCGTTATCTGGTGCGGCATATTCTACTGGCTGGCAAGTCCGCCGGTCAAGGTGATCATGGACAAGGCCATATGGGCGCTTTGCGGCGTTGCGATAGTGAACTATATGTTCTTCGGACGCGATCTCGGAAACCTTTCGTCGAGCCTTAAGTTTGACAATGGCATGGCCTTCACATTAAAGCAGATGCTTGTAAACCTCGCGGTGGTGGCAGCCGTTGCGGTGCTCCTCTATATCGCCGCAGGACGCTGGAAGAAGCATATCCCCGGAATAATGACCGTTGGCATCATAGCGCTTGTGTGTATGTCAACGATAAACTCCGTCGGCATATTCAAATCCGTGGATACCTTGATCGAAAATCCTGATAACGACAGCACTCAGCCGCAGCTGGAGCTGAGCAAAACCGGCAAAAATGTGATCGTGATGATGCTCGATCGCGGCATGGGAGCGTATATTCCGTATATTTTCAACGAAAAGCCAGAGCTTCAGGCAAAGTTTGACGGCTTTACATACTACAATAATGTGACCTCGCTTGGAATTAAAACAAATATGAGCACTCCGTCGCTGTTCGGCGGATATGAGTACTCACCGGCAAATATGAACGCCAGAGATGATGAGCTGCTCATGGACAAGCACAACGAGGCGCTGAGCGTTCTGCCGGTCCTGTTTGCAGATAACGGCTATAATGTCACATTCTTTGATCCCGTTTACGCCAATTATCAGTATATTCCCGACCTTACCATATTCGACGGATATGAGAATATACATGCGTATAACACCAAGGGACAGTTCACCGAGCCGGAGCTCAAGGAGGCTTCAATAAGCAATAACAAGCGCAATTTCTTCTGCTATGCGCTAATGAAGTCCTCACCGCTGTGCATCCAGCGAACGCTCTATTCCTATGGCAGCTATAATCAGGGCAATACAGAAGCCGAAGGAGGCTACGGCGTTCAGACCGAGGACGGATTGTTTAAATCCAGCGGTGTGACATCGCAGTTCATGGGCTCCTACAACACGCTCTGCAACCTGTCAAATGTGACTCGCATAACGGAAAACGGCAACAATCTGTTCGTTATGACCAATGACACGACCCATGAGCCCATGCTGCTTCAGGAGCCGGACTATGTTCCTGCGCAGAATGTGGATAATACCGAGTATGAAGAGAATAATGCCGGCAGATTCACCGTTGACGGCCGCACCATGAAGGTCGACGAGCTGAGCGCGTACACTCACTATCAGACCAATATGGCAGCCCTTATCCAGATCGGAAATTGGTTCGACTATCTGCGGGCCAACGGCGTATACGACAACACGAGGATAATAATCGTTTCGGACCATGGTGAAGCACTCGGGCAGTTTGACGAGCTCATTACCGATGACGGGCTCGATGCGGAGGGCTTCTTCTCTCTCATGCTGGTCAAGGACTTCAACGCAGAGGGCTTTACGACCTCCGATGAGTTCATGACCGCCGCCGACACACCAACGCTGGCAACTCAGGGTGTGATTCAAAATCCCGTGAACCCGTTCACGGGCAATGTGATAAACAACGATGCCAAGACCGAGCACGACACATACGTTTTTCGCTCGGACTATTGGAGCGTTGAAAATAACTGCGGAAAGCAGTATATTGCCGGCGACTGGTATACCGTGCACGACAGCATATGGAATAAAAGCAATTGGCAGCTCGTAGGCAAGGACATCGTACTGACCAAGGAAAACTAAGCGGAGGACGATATGTATAAGGTAGATAACGCCATCATCATGGCAGCGGGGACCTCAAGCCGCTTTGCGCCCCTGTCGTATGAAACGCATAAGGGACTGCTCACCGTGCGCGGAGAGGTGCTCATGGAGCGCCAGATCCGGCAGCTGAAGGACGCGGGGATCGGCGAGATCGTGCTCGTTTCGGGGTACATGAAGGAACGCTTCGAGTATCTCAAGGCAAAATACGGCATCAGGATCGTTGAAAACACCGAGTACGACCGCCGCAACAACCACTCGAGCATCTATGCGGTGCGGGAGCTTCTCGGAAACTCATACATCTGCTCAGCGGATAACTATTTTACCAAAAATCCGTTTGAAAATGAGGTTAGCGACCCGTATTACGCGGCGCTTTATGCCGACGGCAGAACGGCTGAGTGGTGTATCACCGAAGACGAAGAAGGATACATAGACAGTGCGTGCGAGGGCGGCGAGAACTCATGGTATATGATGGGGCATGCGTTCTGGGACGAGCGCTTCAGCCGCAGATTTGTCGAGATACTTGAGCGGGAGTACGATACTCCGGAGATACGGAACAAGCTCTGGGATGCAGTGTATGCCGAGCATCTTGACGAGCTGAAGCTGCGCATACGCCGCTACGAGGACGACGATATTTTTGAATTTGACAGCCTTGACGAGCTCAGACAGTTTGACGAAAGCTATATTGACGACACACGCTCGAGCATAATAAAGCACATTTCGGCAGAGCTTAACTGCCGCGAGCGGGAGCTGAGCTGCTTTGACGCCATAAAGGCCCTCAGCGGGACGCAGGCGATAGGATGCACCTTTATGTACGGTAAGGATAGATACAGGTATTACTACGAGACTGAAAAATTGGAGAAGGAAAATGACTAAAGGCATAGTCAAAGCAGATATTGCCAGAGTTAAGGCGCTGCTTGAAAATGCGCTCGGACATTCGGATTACCGGGATATTCAGCGGATGGGCGGGCTCACGAACCGTACCTATCGCGTAGAATTTCCCGACGGAAGCCGCTGCATGGTGCGCATCCCCGGTGACGGTACCGAGGAGATCATTGACCGCAGCGACGAAAAGGTGAGCACCGAGCTTGCGTGCGCAATAGGCATCGACGCAAGAGTTTACTATTTCGGCACCGACGGCGCCAAGGTATCGGAGTTTATCCCGAATGCCGTTACCATGTCTGCGGAAACCATGCGCGAGGACAGGCGCATCCGTCAGGCGGCTCGCATCCTCAGAACGCTGCACGACAGCGGGGAGGATACCGGCGTTAATTTCGAGCTGTTTGATATCACTGCCGGATATGAGAAAATAATCGAGGAAAACGGCGTTTATATGTACCCGGATTATCCGCAGCTCAAGGCGGCCGTGACCGACATCAAGGCACGGGAGGATAAGACCTGCGAAATAAAAAAGGTGCCGTGCCATAATGACCCCCTGTGCGAAAATTGGGTGGCATCCGGTGATGACGGCAGGCTGTATCTCATCGACTGGGAGTATGCCGGCATGAACGACGGCATATGGGATCTTGCCAATATCTCGATAGAGGGCTATTACACCGACAGGGAGGACGAGCTGCTGCTTACCGAGTATCTCGGCAAAAAGCCCGACGAGAACGATTACAGGCATTTTGTTGCAAGTAAGCTCTATGTCGATTACTTCTGGATGCTGTGGGGAAAGACACGCGTGCCGTATGACGGTCAGCCGATCGAGGATTGGGCGCGTGAGCGCTATGAAAGGCTCAAGAACAATCTTAAGCTCTTTGCGGACATTTGAGCTAAAATAAAAGAAACCTGAAGGCGTGTTATGCAAAGCCTCTGTTCCCAAAAATAAAGCATAAAAATCAATGTATTAAATGTATTAAAAAAGAGTCACTCTCCGGAGTGACTCTTTTCAGATAATATCAGTTCATAACGACCCATGAGGTGGTCGAGGGAGCCTCGGAGCAAATGGGCACGAGGCGCATATTGACATCTCCGAGCGTTACATACTGCTCTGCCGAGCTCACAGCGCCGGCTGCACCGTCCTTGTCCGAGGTGTAGTAGACTCTGTCAAATACCTTGAAGAATATCTCGGCATTCTGACCCGTAACGGTGTCCGAGCCCGACTGCATTGCGGTCTGACTCGTGAGCTGAACGGACAGCCTTGCCGAGGCACTTCCCATGCTTCGGCTGATGCTTATGGCAAAGCCCGATATTGCCGAGACGGGCGTAGGCGTTGCAACGGATGTGGAGGAGAAGGCGTATTCGACTCCGGCGGCCTCCGGCATCCTCATGCCGTGCAGAACGATCTCGTCAACGCCCATTTTCGAAAGCTCACTGCACAGAGACGAGATATAGCTTTTGACCACCGCATTCGTGGGGTCGAGCCATGCGCCGCTGGAGTCGGAATAGACCTGCCCGTCCTTTGTTCTGAGCGCAAGCTGGGTGTAGCGTGAGGCAAGCGTGTTGTCAACAAAGCAGCACAGCCGCACCGCAACATAAATATTCCGCTCCTTGAGGTCGGAGACGATGCTTTTCAGATCGACCGTACCCGTGGTGCCGTAGCCCTTGGCTATGTCCGCCTCGGAATTCCAGACGAGCATGCCGGTGACGGTTTTCAGATCCAGCAAAACGGCGTTTGCACCCGGCACCGTGCCGAGCCTTGCATCTATACCCGATTGACTGACCTCGTCGGCAGGCACGAAAACCGCATTGAGCGCGCTCAGCCCATCTCCGGCGGTGGCGGAAACATTCGAGTAGTCCGGCTGACCGATCTCAAGCACCGCATCTACCGGGGCGAAGCTCTGCACCGCCGGTCCCTCGTCGGTCTGAGCGGATGACTGACTGCCGTCATCCTGTAAAAACGGTATCTCCAGATGCAGGCCGCTGTTTGAAACGACTATATACTTTTGAAGTCCGTAAAAGAGCATTATCACAAAGGCAATGACCGACAAAACGATGATCGTCGTTATCAAAGCCGGCGCAGCCTTTTTCCTCTTTCCGCGGTAAAATTCAGAATTGTTTGCCAATTATATCAGTCCTCGATCTGATCTATTCTGCGGACATGACGCTCATCACCGGAAAACGGAGTGTCAAGAAAGGTGTCGACTATCTTGAGCGCAAGTCCGGAGCCCACAACTCTTGCGCCCATGGCAAGGATATTGGCATCGTTGTGAAGCCTTGTCATTTCGGCCGAAAAGCAGTCACCGCACAGAGCGGCACGAATGCCGCGCACCTTGTTTGCGGTGATGGAGATGCCGATGCCGGTGCCGCAGATTATTATTCCCTTTTCGCACTCACCGCCGGCAACGGCGTGCGCCACGGCCTTCCCGTAAACGGGATAGTCGCAGCTATCCTCGGAATAAGTTCCGTAATCCTTGTATTCAAGACCGCGGGCGTCGAGGTGCTTCATTACCTCCTGCTTGAGAGCATATCCGCCGTGGTCAGAGCCTAATGCGATCATATCCAAGATCCTCCGAAAATATATATTACATTTTATTATCTCATTAAATTCGACCAATTACAAGAAAAATATATCAGAACGGCCAGTTTGGCAGCCATTTGAGCAAATTCGTTGCTATTTGCGAGTTTACCCTTATACCGGACAGCACAGGATAAAACATAACAAACAGTGCGCATGACAGTACCGTCAGCCCGTAAACGCTGAAGCGCCAGCTCTTCGTGCTGCACCGGATGAGTGACAGAACGCGGCATATGGCAAGCACAAGAAACACGGATGAGGGAAAATAGTGGTACTCGAAGGTTGTACGCGTTATGAACACCCACGGTAAAAGCTGAGACAGATAGCCGATGACGATGAAAAGCGAGGCATCGTCTCTGCGGCGTATCGCGTAGACCGCGCATATGACCATTGCGCCCAGCCCGCCCCAGCAGACGACTGGATTGAGAAATGCTCCGAACGAGGAGCGCGTGCCATCGTCAAAATAGTTGAGATAGTACAATATGGGACGCTCGTTTATTATCCACTGCCACCAGCGCGACGAGTACGGATGCTCGGCGTTAACGCCGGAGTGGTAGGTGAACATGAATTTCTGGTTATCCAGAACGATGCCTGCGTAGTCCGAGGTAAAATACATCCCGATGCCGTGAAGCCCGCTTGCCTGACCGTAGGGGTAGTAGCTGGCATAGTATATGGCAGCCGGAACGAGAATAAAAAAGAGTACTCCCGCCGCGCAGCCCTTGGCAAAGCGCTTTATGTCAAAATGCCTGAGCTGATAGACGAGCCAGATTACCGCAAGCCCCGCACCGGCGTATATGCAGGTCCATTTGCACGCCGCGCCTATGCCGAAGAACAGACCCGACAGCGCAAAATGCCGCATTTTGCCCGTTGTGATGTAGGCGTGCATGAAAAGATACATCAGAAGGATGAAAAACACCGCATAGGTGTCTATCGTGGCGAGCCTTGTCTGCGTAAAGTGCATGAAGTCGAACGCAAATATCGCCGTGCCGCATGCAGCTGTTTGACTGCTGCCGAAAAGCCGCTTTATCAGCAGATACATGACGGGCAGCATTAAAACGCCGAAAAGCACGCCGGAGAAACGCCAGCCGAATGGAGTCATGCCGAAAAGCCGTATGCCGACAGCGATTATAAGCTTTCCCAGCGGCGGGTGAGACACCTCGTATGGATAAATGCCTTCAAGGTTCTCAAACGCCGTGCGCGCATGGTATATCTCGTCGAAATATGTGCTGTTGAGATAGCTCGGCGCGTCCGGTATCAGTGCCTGCTCGTCCAGCAGACCGCTCGCCTGCGAGCTTGCGGAAATGCGTCCGCCTGCACCGTTTATGCCGAGCTCACCCAGCCAGACATCACCGGAGGCAGTGAGCCTTATATACCGCGCCGAGACGATCCCGTCGGCAAAGCCGACATCGGCCCATTTAAAAAGCGAGACATAGCTTTGCTCGAATGATGCACCGTCATGCCAGATAACGCCGTCTGCGGAGTACTCGATGCGGTAGCTGCCTGTGTTGAGCCCCGGATACAGCGTGAGCCCCTCTACACTCTGCACCTGCCCGAGATCTATGACCGCGCTCTCACCGCTTTTAAACTCATGGAACGACTGCGGCGCACTTGTATCTCCCAAGCCCAGAAATGCAGCTGCGGAGTACAGAAGCATTATAACGCCGAGCACCGGCACATCCCTGCGCCCGAACGCCGGATTTTTGCCCATGAGCTTTGCACCGTCAGGGGAGGGACAGGCAATATAAAACAGCGCTATGAACATTATGATAAGCACCGGAAATATATAAGAGGCTCTCATGCGTCCCTCCAGAATAAAATATGATTTAGAGTAATTATATTAGATTATGCCGCATTTGTCCACAAACCTGAACAAAGTGTTTTAAAAATTTCATATATATTATTGTGACCACTTGACATAATACGGATTTAGGGCTAAAATAAATCGGATAAGATTTTGGGCACCCGGGGAGGCGCCCGAATGAATATTGTCTTTCAATTCTACGGACGGGAAGCGCTTGATGCCCCGTCTTACCCTTAGATACCCCGGCAAAACAAAAAACCACCGCAAAATTCTTAAAGAATGGAGGTGTGTTTACTTTCTATGGACTTATGGTTAGCAATCGTTCTTATCGTTGCTTTTTGTATTATAGGATTCGTCCTCGGAATGGCCTTTCGTAAGAGAAAGGTCGAGCGAGATATAGGCAGATCGGAAGAAGACGCAACAAGAATATTAAATGAAGCCATAAAAAGCGCCGAGAGCAAAAAACGCGAGGCTCTCGTCGAGGCAAAGGAAGAAATACACAAACAGCGCTCGGAGTTTGAGCGCGAGGAAAAGGCACGGCGTGCCGACCTGCAGAAGCAGGAAAGAAGATTACAGCAAAAGGAAGAAAACCTTGACAGGAAAACCGATTCCCTTGAGCGCAAGAACGATGCTCTTGCCCGCAAGATAGCCGATGCGGAAGCACAGCAGCAGGAGATAGCTCTCATAAAGAAGAGCCAGCTCGAAATGCTGGAAAAGGTGTCGGGCTACACAGTGGATGAGGCAAAGGCATATCTCATAAACGCCCTCAAGGATGAGGTCACGCATGAGATGGCGGTAAAGGTCAAGGAGATCGAGGCGCAGTATAAGGACGAGGCCGATGCCCGCGCACGCGAGATCATCGTGACCGCCATCCAGCGCTGCGCGGCAGACCATGCAAGCGAAGTCACCGTATCCGTCGTACCTCTCCCCAACGACGAGATGAAGGGACGCATAATCGGTCGTGAGGGCCGAAACATCCGCAGCATAGAGACACTCACCGGCTGCGACCTTATCATTGACGATACTCCCGAAACGATAACCGTTTCAAGCTTTGATCCCGTTCGCCGCGAGGTGGCTCGCCTGGCGCTCGAAAAGCTTATCTCTGACGGACGCATACATCCTGCGCGCATCGAGGAGATGGTAGCCAAGGCGCAGAAGGAGGTCAATGCCACCATCAAGGCCGAGGGTGAGCGCGCCGTGTTTGAGACTAATATCCACGGCGTAAATCAGGAGCTGATAAAGCTCCTCGGCAGAATGAGATACCGCACCAGCTACGGACAGAATGTCCTGCAGCATTCAATCGAGGTGTCGCACATTTCCGGTCTTATCGCCGCCGAGCTCGGCGTTGATGTAAATACCGCAAAGCGCGCCGGTCTCCTGCACGATATAGGCAAGGCCATTGACCACGAGGTCGAGGGCAGCCATGTCTCCATCGGTGTTGACATTTGCCGCAAATACAAGGAGAGCGAAGCGGTCATCCATGCTATTGAGGCGCACCACGGCGATGTTGAGCCGCGCACGGTCGTCGCCTGCATCGTTCAGGCGGCGGACGCCATTTCCGCGTCCCGTCCGGGCGCACGGCGCGAGAATATCGAAAACTATGTCAAGCGCCTTGAAAAGCTTGAGGAGATATCCAAGAGTTTCCCCGGCATTGCAGGAAGTTATGCCATTCAGGCCGGACGCGAGATCCGCGTAATGGTAAAGCCCGAGGATGTTTCCGA
The DNA here is from genome assembly GCA_963632825.1 of Escherichia coli. Taxonomy (GTDB): domain Bacteria; phylum Bacillota; class Clostridia; order Oscillospirales; family Oscillospiraceae; genus F23-B02. Next base: position 14,959 of record CAVGWF010000045.1, read on the forward strand.
GGACCAGATGGTACTCCTTGCCCGCGATATCGCAAAGAAGATAGAGGAGGAGCTGACCTATCCCGGTCAGATCAAGGTCCACGTCCTGCGCGAGACCAAGGCCGTCGAGTACGCAAAATAAATTTAAAAGACAGGCAATCGTTGATTGCCTGTCTTTTTTTTGAATAACAAAACCCCCGCACCGCGAGGTGCGAGGGTCAATGAGTCTGATCAGATTAGAGACCATTTGCTTTGAGCTCGTCGCCGATCTTCTGGAAAGTTTCGCCAACAGCCACATCCCAGCCGGTGTCGATGTGCAGCTTTGCAAGTGCATAGAAAATATTAGAAATCATTTCGCTTTTTCCTTCCTGAAACTATTTGAGGATTAATTAAAACTTGGTGAGAAAATCGAGATGCTTCTCGATGAAATCGAACATGTCGTGCCCACCGACACCAAAGGACATAACAAGCTCCTTAAAAGCAGAATAAACTTTACCCATTTTGTTTTACTTCCTTCCTAATAAATTTCTTAGACTATTTCCGCGAGTATACTACCATATGTACATGCCTATGTCAATCGACAATTCAAAAAGGTTTGTGTAAAAAGACAAAAAACCGTCGAATATCGTCTTAAAAGAGTGATAAATTTTGGGCAAATGACGAAAATGCACGCCGAAACATTCAAAAGCACCGCAGAGGCGGTGCTTTTGAGCATCTGATCTATATTAGAAGGGCAGATTCTCGAAGAACTTATCGAGTACCTCAAATTCGTCCTTGGAGTTGGGCTCGTTGTCGCCGACGATCTTCTTTATCAGATTGTAGATAGCTTTCATTAGTTTTCTTTCCTTCCTTTTTGACTTTTTAAAGTGTTTATTGACTATTTCCATTGTGAGAATAACATTAAAAATCCATTTTGTCAAGGACAATAAGAAAAATAACTAAAGAAAATAGCGAAATGTGCCGTTTTAAACACATTCCGCTTGTAATTAGCCATATATTTGCCGATATAAGCCGGACAGCTGCAATTAAATGCTCCAGGTCTCGACGCCTTCCTCAAGGACCTCACCGTTATTGTATGCCTCGATTATCTTCTGTATGGCGTGGTCGGCAAAGACGGTGCTTATCTTATCCTCGGTGGCCTCGGGCCACTCCTCCTCGGTTAGCTCGGGTATCTGCTCGATATTGCGCATCTGATTTACAGCCTTGCGCCAGCGGTTCTGCTTTTCAACGGTATGGCGCACGAGCCTGTCATCGGGAGCGAGCTCCGTTACATCGAGCTTTCCGAGCACACGGTCGATGACTATCGTGCCGTGACCGTTCTCCTCCTTGCCGTGAGGGAAGTACCAATAGACAAGGCGCTGCTCATTTTCTTCTTTAAGCTTAAAAGTTACCATATCTCATTCTCCGAAGTTTTTAAATTTGGATGCGGCCATTATAACACGCCTCCGGAGAAATTTCAATCAATATGAATAATGCTCTCCATGAGCTCCTGCGCCGTGACATTCGGATTGTGGTAGTGCTCACGCTTCACGGTCTTCTGAGTCAGTGTGATGGCTTCCATCGGGCAGTATTGCAGGCAGCTCAGGCACTGGATGCAGTTTGCGCCGAAGACCGGCTTGCCGTCGACAAAGCGGATATTTCCCTTGGGGCAGAGCTTTTCGCACTGCCGGCAGCCGACGCAGGCATCGGTAACGGCAAATTTCTTGGCTTTCTTTTCGGCGATCTTCGGCCATACCTTGCTCTCGAGCGCGTTCAGCCCTTTTTTGGGAGGCTCTTTTTTGCTCTTTTCGCTGCAAAGAATGGAGTTTACGAGCTTTTCGGCTCTGCGCTCGCTGCGCTTCTGCGCCATTTCCGGAGTAACGGGCGGCATCATTACCTGATGCGGGAACAGCCATATGGCCGAGCACTGGTGGGAAAGTCCCGTCCAGAGGTCGAGATGGAAGCGCTCGTTTATCTTGTGCAGACCGCAGCCGAGATAGCCGCAGTACTGACCGACGGCAAAGGTGTAAGCGTTCGGCGCGATTTTTATGCTGCCGAGGTAGCTCTCGACATCGCCGGGAAGACCGCCGCCGTAGCAGGGGACGATGAAGCCCACTCGCTCTGCATCCGTCACATCAGTTTTGGCGGGCGCCTTGCGCATCATGATGATGTCAGTGTCGCCCAGCCCCTTTGCGATGTTCTTGGCCATGTCCAGGCAGTTGCCGCTGCCGGAATAGCAGAATATAACATTTTTACTCATAATATCTACTCCTTTGTTAAATTATCTTCATACTACTATTGTATCATAAAAATAATTGTGATACAATAGTACCATAACAAAATAATACAAAGGAGAAAATAATGTATCACATAAAGCAGGATAAGCGGGCTCAGGTATCGGCAAAGCTTATCTGCGACGGGCTCATGAGCTGCCTGAAGGAGAAAAGCTTTGAGAGTATAACGATCTCGGACATACAGCGCGTCTCCGGCGTGAGCCGCTCGACCTTTTACCGGACCTTTGACCGTATCGAGGATGTGCTTGCACTGATGTGCGACGAGGTGTTCGAGGAGGCGTTCACCTCCGGCTATGCCAACATAAGTGAGGCGGTGTTCCGGACATGGTTCCGCCATGCGGACATGGTGGAGACCGTCGTCGGCATCGGACGCAGCGACATGCTGTACTCAAGCCTGCGCCGCTGCTCGGATAAGCTGCGCAGCTCCGTTACGGATTTCGGTGACGCCGCGCTGTTTGACTATCTCGCCTCTATTATTTCCTCGACCATGATGGGCATCATGGTAACATGGATAGAGCATGGGAAGTGCGAGAGCGAGGAGGAGCTTAAAAACACCGTGCTCCAAAGCTTTAGGGCTATGAAATTCATAGGTCTTGCGTAAAATTAAGTGAAAATACAAAAACGGCAAGGAAGAATGAACAAAGCTCCGGCCCGAGGACCGGAGCTTTTAGGCTTATTGATATCACATTATTGATATTGCAGGAAATTCTGCCGCGGCTTTGGCCGGTATTTAACGCCCGACACGAGGCCGATGCAGGCGTACATCGCAACGATCGACGAGCCGCCGTAGCTGAAAAACGGCAGCGTTATGCCGACGACGGGGGTTATGCCTATGCACATGCCGATGTTGACAAAGGACTGGAACGCCAGCGACGCCGCAACGCCGAAGCATATGAGCATGCCGAATGGACTGCCCGAGCGCAGGCCGATGACGCAGCAGCGGATGATTATTATGCTCAGGAGTATGATGATGGCAAGGCAGGCCACCATGCCGAGCTCCTCGCCGATGGAGGCAAAGACGCAGTCGGTGTGGCGCGCATTGTAGCTGCTCTGCGAAAAGCTTCCCTGACCGAAGCCGACACCCGTCCAGCGGCCTGAGGCCAGCGCGTCCTTGCAGTGATTGGTCTGCCAGGTTATGCCCTGACCCGTGGGGTCAACGACATCGGGTATATACGGTGCGAGGATGCGCTTTTTCTGATAGTCCTTGAGAAGGAAGTTCCAGAACAGGGGTATCATTGCCGCAACGATTGCCGCAGCTGCCGCCATCCAGTACCATGCTATGCCCGCGCAGATGAGGACGATGACGAATATCGCCATGAATATCAGCGCACTGCCGAGGTCGTTCGGGATGACGACTATAAGGCCGAAATACAGTGCCCAGTGCAGACCGAGCTTTATTACCGAGGGAAACTTGTTGAGCGTGCGCTGCTCCTTATAGTTTGCCGCCTGCTTGGCCAGCAGGACGATGAATATGACCTTGACTATCTCCGAGGGCTGAACGCCGATGCCGGCAAAGCGGTACCATGCGCGGGAGCCGTTGACCTCCGTGCCGAAGATGAGAAGGCCGACGATAAACAGCACGTTGAATATCGTAAGATATACCCACTTGTCTGCAATAAGGTCGGGGTCTATGACCGTGAACACGACAAACGCAGCTATGCCGATGAACATCGAAAAGGTCTGAACGAAAACATATTTCGTCCAGCCGTAGGACTGCGTCATGCTGTATATCATGATTATTCCAAAGACCGTGCACACAGTGCATATGGTGAGGAGAAAAATATCCGCTCGCCTGAAAAAGTCTTTAATTTTTCTGGAATCTATTTTAATTTCCGCCGCCGCCCTTCAAAAATGCTCGATTTCACAAATTATCGCAATCGGACAGGCTACATTTTAGCATAATATTGCCCTTTACGCAATGAGGTATCTTGTGGTATAATTCAAATTCAGAAAAAGTTTAAAAATGGGGTGAGATCAGTGCAGACATTCATAAGCCGCAGCGAGGCGGAGACCGAGAGCATAGGCGAACGCTTTGCAAAGGATCTCCCCGACGGTACGGTAATTGCCATGTACGGAGACCTCGGCGCCGGAAAAACGGCTTTTGTTCGCGGTATGGCTCGCGGAATGGGTCTCAGCTGCCGCGTTTCCAGCCCGACATTTACGATCGTAAACGAATACGAGGGTGAGCGCGAGCTCATCCACTTTGATATGTATCGGCTTGAAAGCGCAGACGAGCTGTTTGACATCGGCTGGGAGGATTATCTCCGCCGCGGAGCTGTCTGCGCCGTTGAATGGAGCGAGAAGGTCGAGGATGCGTTCTACGGCGACGAGATCGTCCTGCGCATTGACAAGCTGTCCGATACCGACAGAAGAATAACCATTGAGGAGGGAAAAGCCGGATGCTGATACTTGCACTTGAATCCTCCGCAAAAGCCGCATCGGCCGCACTGACGGAGGATGAAAGCCTCATTGCTCAGTACACCCAGTGCAGCGGGCTCACTCACAGCCGCACTCTGCTGCCGATGGTGGACGATATGCTGAAAAATACGGAAAAAACTATAGCCGGCGTTGATCTTATCGCCGTTGCCCACGGTCCGGGTTCATTCACAGGGATCAGGATAGGTGTTTCCACAGTGAAGGGACTTGCATGGGCATCCGATAAGATGTGCGTCGGCGTTTCTACGCTTGAGGCGATGGCGTGGCACGGCGTGTCCGCAGGAGGCGTTATCTGCCCCGTTATGGATGCAAGGCGAAATCAGGTATATAACGCGCTGTTTGAGATAAAAGACGGCAAGCCGCACCGGCTGTGCGCCGACCGTGCGATAGCCCTCGATGAGCTGGCGGCGGAGTTGAGCGGGAAGAATGTGTTCCTTGTCGGCGACGGGGCAAGACTCACATATGAGCACATGAAAAAGCTCGGCACAGCCTGCCGCATGGCACCGGAAAACCTCGTGTACCAGAGCGCGTGGGGAGTTGCGATGGCGGCGCTGGACAAGACTCCCGGAACGGCAGACGATCTGCTGCCGGTGTATCTGCGCCTGAGTCAGGCCGAGCGTGAGCGGCAGGAGAGAATGAAATAGTATAGAAACCGGCTCTGCCGGTGTATATAAATAGGCTCCTTACCGGAGCAGACTAAAAAGGAGAATAATAATGAGCAAGGTTTGCGTATTCGATCACCCTCTTATCCAGCACAAGCTGTCCATCCTCAGAGACAAGGAAACATCCGTTAAGGAGTTCAGAGAGCTTGTATCCGAGATAGCGATGCTTATGTGCTACGAAGCAACGAGAGATCTCCCTCTGGAGGAGGTACAGGTGGAAACTCCCGTCGCACCGGCGACCGTAAAACGCATTGCCGGCAAGAAGCTTGCCGTCGTTCCCATCCTGCGTGCCGGTCTCGGCATGGTGGACGGTATGGTCAGCATGATGCCCAATGTCAAGGTCGGTCATATCGGCCTGTTCCGTGACCCCGAGACTCTTGAGCCGGTGAAGTACTACTTCAAGATGCCGCCCGACATTGAGGAGAGAGATGTCATCGTTGTTGACCCGATGCTCGCAACCGGCGGCTCGGCTTCCGCTGCGATCCAGTTCTTGAAGGATGACGGCGTAAAGCATATAAAGCTCATGTGCATCATCGGCGCTCCCGAGGGCGTTGAGCGTATGCAGGCGGATCACCCCGATGTTGACATTTTCGTCGCGGCGCTCGACGATCATCTCAACGAGCACGGCTACATCGTCCCCGGACTGGGCGATGCCGGCGACCGTATATTCGGAACGAAGTAAATAAGAAAACATCCGATCGGAGTTTTCCGGTCGGATGTTTTTGCATATATCAGCTTTTTTGCCCGTTTACCATGTTTATCGCGGCAAGCGATATTCCGAAAAGAATAAAGTACGCAAACAGTATTCTCGGATAGAACCAGATGTATTCGACTATGCACGAGAATGTGATGCCGATAAACGATGCCGCACATGCGATGAGCACAAAATACACGGTTCCGGATGCGCTCCTCTGCGCGATGACGCAGTTTTTGATGTTTCGCAGAGCCATCCACACAAACGATACAAGTCCCAGCACGCCGGCCTCAACAATAAGCTCGAGAAACAGCGACTGCGTGTGGTATGCGCCGTCTGCCGCGCCCATCACCGAGTAGCTCGGGTATACCGCCGCAAATGCCTTCGGTCCAAGACCGATACCGGTCACACCGTAGTCCCGGATCATATAGATGACCGCCTTCCAGAGCTTGAGCCGGTGGGAAGCGGAGCTGTCCACATAACCGCTGCCGAAGAAGCTTGTGAATATGCTCGTTATTCTGCTGAGAATGCTTGCGGGCAGGAACGGTATGGCAAGCACGGCGAGCACAATGAATGCCGGAATGAGCTTTTTGTTCCTGAGCCAGATATAGACGAATGCCGCAAGCATCAGAGAGATCCAGCCCGAGCGGGAGTAGGTCATCAAAATGCCGGCCGCAGGGAAGGCAAGCCCGAGAAACAGCAGTACCGTGAGCCATGCCCTCCTGCGTGAACCCGCAAATGCCGCGCACAGGGGCATGAATAAAATGATAAACTCCGAATAGTTGTTCGGGTTATCGAGGGTGGAGGTAACTCTGCCGGGCATATTGGAATTTATGAGAAGATCCGTGTACGATGAACTGGCGTAAACCAATCCGAATTTTCTCTGGATTATTGCATACATTGAAGTCAGCATGACGGCAATGTATATGAAAGCCATAAGCTTTGTGAGCTGCTTTTCCTCGGTAATATCCGCCGCAATGACATAGGCAAGGACGAATGCGGCAATGAAAAACAGCAGTATCCGCTCACTGTCGGCGCGTGCAAAGCTGAACAGCAGACTCAAAACGAGCACTATCGCAAACAGGATAAGAGGCAGCCCAAGCTTTGACGGCGCCAGAAGCCTGCGCTTCCCGCAGCCTGCCAATATGAGATACAGCGCGAGAAAGCCGAATGCCGCAAGCACTGCGTATGTGTTGCTCCAGTAGTCATGCGGGACTATGAACATCCCGCATATGAACGCACCGAGCATAAACTCAAAGTTGAGAAATACCGAGCCGCTGCACAGCTTAACAAATACACTCGACGAAAATGCGGGGCGCAGGACATTGGCTGCCGCGGCAGCTATTCTGCGTATCAGCTCAAGCAGAAAATTTATGATATGCGCAAAAAGCGACTGCTCATATTTATCCTGCACCGCATCGCGACGCCTTGCAAGCTTTACGAGCGCGAGGTCATTATAGGCGTTTTTCAGAGGTACATATATTTTCCTCAGGAAAGCAAAGAAGCCGCTTTGCAGCCACGCCGTATAAAGAGTGGTCAGTATGACACCGTACTGCAAGCCTGCGTCACCCCTTTCATGATAGCTTCAGCCATGGCTCACTCCGCGGGAGTTATGCTGACTATCTTGGAATATAACATTACCTTGCCGAAATGCATGGTGTAGTTTGCACCGACGCAGTAAAGTCTGCCGCCGAGATAAACACCGTTGTCGGTGAGATTGCCGTTGACCTCAACGGATACGGTCAGATACTCATCACCCACGATAGGTCCCTTTACAAGGTTGCCCTCGGCATCGCTCATCCAGCCGTAGGCCTGCTCGGAGCTGAAGGAGGTGATGCTGCCGAAGCCGACATTGGTCGTTTCCTCAAAGGAGGGAGCGCCCTCAACGAGCATATCGGTGACATTTGTCGGAGCATCCTCCGCGTAGAAGGTTACAGCGACCTTGGTCGTATTCGTCTTTGTGGTCTCCTGGGCAGGAGAAAACATTTTGGTTGCAAAGAATACGACGGCAGCTATCACTATGAGAATGATGAGCAGGTCGATAATATTGATTTTGCCGAAAAGCTTTCCGTTTTTGTCGATCATGTTTTACACCTCATAAAATCATTTATACATTTCAAAGACATCTATAGCCAGCTTGCTGAGATCAAATTCCTCGCTGACTTTTTTTATGGCATTGTCGGAATACTGCATCAGCAGCTCTCTGTTTTCCATAAGCTCAAGTATCGCGTCGGAAAAGCCGTCGCTGTCTCCGTAATCAAGCACCCTGCCGCAAACGGTGTGAGTCTGAGCAAGATCACGGTTGCCGCCGACATCGGTGACCACAAGCGGGACACCGGCATTCATCGCCTCAAGGATTGCGAAGCTCATCGCCTCGTTTTTGGAGCTCGTGTTCAGATACAGGTCGGATGAGCGCAGCATTTTGTCCGAATCGCGGCGGAAGCCGAGCTGGATAATGCAGTCGTTCATTTTGCTGTTTGTACACATTACGGCAAAATCGTCAAATTCCTCACCGTCGCCGGCAATGAAGCAGACAAACGGCTTGTCCGTTTTTCGCCTGAGCTTTGCGAGCGACGCCAGCAGGAACGGCAGTCCCTTTTCGGGAGCATAGCGCGCCATGACGGACATGACGAAGGTGTCGTCCGAAATGTTGAAGCTGCGGGCAAAGCTGCGGTCGTACACTCTCTGACCGGCAGGCTCAACGCCGTTATACACCACTCTAATGCGGCTTTTCTTGACCCCGTTTGCAGCCATTATGTCGGCACCCTGACGGCATACCGCTATTACCCTGTGGTCAAACGGAGTGAATATGCGGTTGAGTATCTTCCATTTGGCGCTTTGATATATTGTAAGGTGGTTAGTGTAAACTACCTTGACATTTTTGTAAAAGAGCTTTGAAAGCACGGCGATGACATTTTCCATGGGATACTGAGCGTGGATGACACCGATCTCGTTCTCGCGGCAGTACCGCGCAAGCTTTTTTGCCGCAGAAAGCGCCTTGCGAGTGCTCATTTCAAGCTGAAAGCAGGGAAATCCCTCCTCACTCATCATTTCGGAAAGCTGCCCGGGAACATTATATGCAAGGTGGCATTTTTCCCCATGCGCGGAAAGAATACGCATCAGGTTTGACACATACTTTTCCGTTCCTGCCTTTCCGGCATAGTTGATCAAATAAAGAATGTTGATATTAAGCCCTCCCTTCACCGTACAGATTAATATACAATACGGCAGGCATATTTTCAACAACAAAAGTGTAACCACATCGGCCGAACAGCGTCAATAATTTGACGATCATTGACTAAAAGCTTTAATGCGGTATAATGGAAGAAACTATACACAGTGTATGAGGACAATCTCATGAATATAAACCACATAAACAGAAAGCTGAACAAAAGGTTCGGAGGAAAAGTGAGGGCCGAGCTAAGAGAGGGCTGCGTACTCCTCACCGGCGAGCTGGAGGACTGGAATGATATAGTCGAGGCGGGGATGACGGCCGCAGTACCGCATTCAAGCACCCATGTCGTCAACGATATCAAACTGAAAAACGCCGTTCCGGAAAAAATGCATATGCCGTCGGTGCAGGATACGGCTCTTGACGGTGAAGAGTGCGATGTGCTCATAATCGGCGGCGGCATATCGGGCTGCTCTATCGCCCGTGAGCTTGCACGCTATAAGCTGAGCATTCTCGTGCTGGAAAAGGAGGCGGATCTCGCCCTCGGAGCCTCCGGCAGGAATGACGGTGAGGTGCACCCCGGCGTTGACCTTTCGAGGGGAACGCTCAAGCATAAATACATAAGAAGGGCAAATCACATGTACGGTGACATATGCCGCGAGCTGGATGTTCCGTTTGTGCGCACCGGTCAGTATGCCTGCTTTACGCGCAGAAGCTGGCTGCCGTTTGTGTGGCTGTACGCACAGTGGCGCAGAAATGCAGACGGCATTGAGGATACGCGCATCGTTTCGGGCGATGAGATACGAAAAAGGGAACCGCAGATATCCAAGGATGTGGTATTTGCAATCTCGAATCCCTCCTCGGGCAGCGTCAGCCCGTATAACCTCGTCATCGGCTATGCCGAAAATGCCGTTGATAACGGAGCAAGGATATCGCTAAATACCGCCGTTACCGGTATGAAGGTTGAAAACGGTGAGATAAAAGAGGTTTACACAAACAGAGGCACGGTGTATCCCGGACAGGTCATTAACTGCGCGGGCGTTTACGCCGATGTCGTGGCGCAGATGGCGCAGGACAGATTTTTCAGCATCCATCCCCGCCGCGGAACAAACTCAATTCTCGATAAAAAAACCGGTGCCCGCTTCAATACCATCGCATCCGTGGTCGGAGCCCGGACACCTGGGCATACGCACACGAAGGGTGGCGGCATCCTGCACACGGCGCACGATAACCTGCTCATCGGCCCCGACGCGGTGGAAACACCGGAGCGGGAGAATACGGCAACTGATCCTGCCAGCATCGAGCGTGTTTTCGCAAAGCAGAAAATTACGATGCCGAGCCTGTCCGAGCGCGATATAATAACCTACTTCACCGGCGTTCGCGCGCCTACATACGAGGAGGATTTTATAATCGAGCCCGGCAGAAAAACGAAGAATATATTCCATGTCGCGGGCATACAGTCTCCCGGACTTACGACCGCTCCGGCGGTGGCGGAGGATGTAGCCAGGTATATGGCACAAAAGCTCGGCGCGGAGAAAAACGAGCGCTTCGACCCCATTCGCCATGCGCCGCCTCACCTTGCCGCGATGGACGATGAAAAGCGCGCGCAGCTTATAAAGAAAAATCCCGACTACGGCGTCATCGTGTGCCGCTGCGAGGAGGTAAGCCGCGGCGAGATCCTCGATGCGCTGCACAGCAGCGTGTGCGTGCCGACGGTCGACGGCGTTAAAAAGCGCGTTCGTCCGGGCATGGGCAGATGTCAGGGCGGGTTCTGCTCACCGCTGGTAGTGCAGATAATCGCCGAATATCTCGGCGTTGAGCTGACGGAGGTCAGAAAGAGCTCCGAGCAGTCGCCCATAATATTTGAAAGCAAGAAGGGGAGCCGCGAAAAATGACTGATGCAGATGTAATAGTTATCGGCGGCGGACCCGCCGGACTTGCCGCTGCCGCAGCGGCGGATGAAAGCGGGGCGAGGGTGCTCATTGTTGAACGCGAGGAGCGCCTCGGCGGTATGCTCAAGCAGTGTATTCACGACGGGTTCGGACTGCGCCGCTTCGGAGAGCGCCTTGCAGGACCCGAGTATGTCGAGCGGTTTATGGATAAGATCGCTCAGACCGATATACGGGTGCAGTGCCGGACATTCGTCACACGCGCCGAAAAAACGCACGATGGCTTTGCCGTAACGCTCGTATCGCGCGACGGTCTTAAAACCGTTACCGGCAGGAGCCTTGTGCTTGCCACCGGCTGCCGTGAGAGAACGGCAAAGCAGGTGTTTATCCACGGAACGCGTCCGGCGGGCATTTTCACCGCCGGAACCGCGCAGCATTTCACCAATCGTCTCGGCGTTATGCCGACAAAAAGATGCGTCATCCTCGGCAGCGGCGATATAGGACTTATAATGGCGCGCCGCTTAACGCTTGAAGGCGCGCAGGTGCTCGGAGTTTACGAGATAAATCCCACTCCCTCGGGACTTACCCGAAACCTCCAGCAGTGCCTTACCGATTATGACATACCGCTCCGCCTCAGCCACACCGTAACGCGCGTGTTCGGCAGGGACAGGCTTGAAGCCGTGGAGGTGTGCGCGGTCGATGAGGACTACAATCCGATAGCGGAGACCGCGGAGAGAATAGAGTGCGATGCGCTTATCGTCTCCGTCGGACTGATTCCGGAAAACGAGCTTGCCCAAAGCCTCGGTGTTGAGCTTGACAGCCATACGGGAGGTCCCGTATGCGATGCGCAGCTTATGACAAGGGTGCCGGGCATATTCTCCTGCGGCAATGCGCTGCATGTAAATGATCTTGTCGATTTTGTCTCGGAATCCGGTGAGGAGGCGGGCAGAAACGCCGCCGCATATTGCGCAGCGGAGCAAAATATGGTAGATATAAATATAGGCGGCGAGTTTTTATACCTCGTTCCGCAGCGGCTCAACCTGAATGCGGATAACTCCAAGGCCGTGTTCTGCTTCCGCTCGAAAAAGGTCGTTGACAAGAGCAGACTGCGCCTTAAGGTAAACGGGAAAGAGGTATGGAAAAAGACATATCCGTTCCTGCGCCCGCCGGAGATGCAGCAGCTCACGCTGGATATGACAAGGTTCGGAATTGACGGAAACAGCGATGTCCGTTTTGAGATAGAGGTGGTAAAATGAAGCAGCTCGTGTGCATCGGCTGCCCGCGCGGCTGCCGGCTTACGGTCGAGAAAAGGGACGGTGAGTATATTGTCACCGGCAACAACTGCCCGCGCGGCAGGGCGTTTGCCGTAAGCGAGATGACGGCACCGAAGCGCACCGTGTGCTCCACGGTAAAGACCGTGTTCCCAGGCTGCCCGGTGCTGCCCGTCAGAGTGTCCGACGATATTCCAAAGGAAAAGATATTAGATGTCATGCGCGAGATAAACGCCGTAACGCTTACGGAGCGCATCGGCAGGGGAGATGTCGTTATCGGGAATGTGCTTGGTCTCGGCGTCGATGTCATATCAACAAGCGATATATTAAAACAGAATATAAATTCCGTATCGGAGGGAGCAAAATGAACAACCCACTCATCCTGACCTATGATGTAGGTACCCAAAGCACGAGAGCCGTTCTTGTTGATAAGCAGGGTAACATCGTTGATAAGGAGCAGGTCAAGTATGCGGAGCCCTATTTCCGGCAGCGTCCGGGCTGGGCGGAGCAGAAAACCGACTTCTACTTTGACAGCATGTGCGCTGCGAGCAAGGCACTCATGGCAAGAAACGCCGACAAGGTGCCGGATATTATCGCCTGCGCAGTCACCGTTATCCGCGACACCCTTGTTTTCCTCGATGAAAACTACAAGCCCACGCGCGATATAATACACTGGCTCGATGCGCGCAAATGCGTGTATGACGATCCGTTCCCGCTGTGGAAGGAGGCGCTGTTCGAGCTTATAGGCATGGGCAAGGGCACAAAGATAGTTTACCGCACCTCCAAGGTCAACTGGGTGCGTCAGAAGCAGCCCAAGGTATGGGCGCGCACGAAGAAGATAGTCTGCCTGCCCGCGTACCTCAACTACCGCATGACCGGCAGACTTGCCGATACTCCGGCAAACACCATAGCGCATATCCCCATGGACTATAAGAAAAAGTGCTGGATGAAGGAAAACGATCTCACTCGCTGCTTTTATGATGTTCCGCAGGACCGGCTGTATGAGCTCATTCCCTCCGGCGAGGTGCTCGGCTGCATAACAAAGGAGGCGTCTGAGCTCACCGGCGCGCCTGAAGGCCTGCCGCTTATCGCAACGGGCGCCGACAAGGCGTGCGAGACTCTGGGGCTTTCGGTCGCAAGTCCGGAGAAAGCCTCAATCTCGTTCGGCACAAGCTCGACTATCGAGATGTACACGGAAAAATATTTCGAGCCGCAGGCGTTCCTGCCGTCATACCCCGCAGTTATAAACAAGGCGTGGAACCCCGAAATTCAGGTATTCCGCGGCTTCTGGATGTTGAGCTGGTTTATAAAGGAGTTTGGCGACAAGGACAGGGAGGAGGCCGAAAGGCTCGGCGTATCGCCCGAGGAGATACTCAACAAGAAGGCCGCCGCCGTACCTGCCGGCTGTCAGGGACTCATGCTCCAGCCGTACTGGACTCCCGATGTCCTCAAGCCCGATTCCTACGGTGCGATAATCGGCTTTTCCGACTACCACACCAAGTATCACATCTACCGTGCGATAATAGAGGGAATCTGCCTTGAGCTGTATATGTCCATGAAGAGCATGGAAAAGCGCGGCAAAAAGCACATAACCGAGCTGTATGTCGGCGGCGGCGGCTCAAAGAGCGACCTCGCCTGCCAGATTCTTGCCGATACCTTCGGACTGCCGGTAAAGCGCATCCATACGCACGAGGCGTGCTCACTTGGCGCCGCCATAGTGGCATTTGTCGCAAAGGGTGAGTTCGACAGCTTTGACGCTGCGATAAAGAGCATGGTACATGAGAAGGATGTATTCACGCCCGATCCCAAAAATCACGAAGTTTACATGAATATGTACAACAAGGTCTACCGCAAGATATACAAGAATGTAAGACCACTGTACGCAACGATGAACAACCTCAAAGAAAGGAATATGATCTGATGAGCCATAAGAAGTACGAGGGCTTCCAGCCCAAATGGGTAGATACCCCCGCTCCGAAGGACAGCTACCGCTCCATCTTCCGCTGGGGCGATCCCGAGTTTTTCAAGTTTCCCAAGGAATCGCTGTACAAGATGATGAAGGAGGTCTTTAAGCTCACGGATGACGACTTTAAGGAGTACTCTGACGATATAGGCTTTGATAAGGTCGATCTGTCCGATCACCCCGTGAAGCTTGCGCAGGAGCACCTCGACGCGCTCAAGGCGATAGTCGGTGAGGATGGCTTCTCGGTTTCCGACTACGACCGCCTTGCCGTTGCATACGGCTTTACCGCATATGATATTCTCCGCCTGCGCCATAAGATCATCGACTCGGTCCCCGACGTCGTTCTCTATCCGGACACCACCGAGCAGGTCGAGAAGATAGTCGCATATTCCACCGAGCATGACATTCCGCTGTATGTCTACGGCGGCGGAAGCTCCGTGACCCGCGGCGTCGAGCCCATAAAGGGCGGCATCTCGCTCGATATGAGAAAGCGCTTCAACAAGGTGCTCTCCTTTAACGAGATAGACCAGACCATCACGGTTCAGGCGGGTATGTCAGGCCCCGATCTCGAAAAAACACTCCAGAATGCTCCCGAGCTTTTCGGAGCAAAGCGCCGGTACACCTGCGGTCACTTCCCGCAGAGCTTTGAGTATTCCTCCGTCGGCGGCTGGACGGTCACGCGCGGCGCGGGTCAGAACAGCACCTACTACGGCTGCATCGCCGATATAGTGCTCAGTCAGAAGTACGCGACCCCTATCGGGACGATAACCACGAGCCACTATCCCCGCGAGGCCTGCGGTCCCGATCTCAACCAGATAATGATGGGCTCCGAGGGCACCTTCGGCGTCCTCACCGAGGTCACACTCAAGATATTCCGCTGGATGCCCGAGAATCGCAGAAGATTTTCATATATCTTCAAGACATGGGATGAGGCAATGAAGGCTGCCTGCGAGATGATGCAGCACGAGTGCGGCTATTCCTCCGTGTTCCGTCTGTCCGATCAGGAGGAGACGAGCATGATGCTCAGACTGTACAATGTTGACGACACTCCGCTTTATCCGCTGCTCGATAAGCTCGGATATAAGGATATGGAGCGCTGCCTCTTCCTCGGCTTCACCGACGGCGAAAAGGGCTACTCCAAGAATGTCGCAAAGAATATTTCAAGGATCGCCCGCGCTCACGGCGGTCTGCCGCTTACCGGCTATGTCACCAAGAGCTGGGAAAAAGGACGCTTCAACGACCCCTACCTGCGCGATACGCTCATGGACTTCGGCATTACCACCGACACTCTTGAGTGCACCGTCAATTGGTCGAACATGGAGCAGGTGCACCTCGATGTGCGCAAGGTCTGCCACGCTCTGCCCAACACCGTCGTAACCACTCATATGTCCCACTGCTACCCGCAGGGCGCAAATCTCTACTTTATATTCCTGACCAAGATGCAGGACGAGAAGGCGTTCAAAGCGTATCACAGCACGATCCTCGATGCCATCCAGCGCTCCGGCGCATCCATAAGCCATCATCACGGCATAGGCAAGATGTTTGCGCCGTGGCTTGAGGGCTACATCGGGGAAAGGGAATACGGTGTGTTCAAGGTGCTCAAGAATTACTTTGACCCGAAGTACAACATGAACCCCGGCGGCACCATCGGTCTTGACCTGCTGCCCGAGGAGAAGAAGTTCGACCGCGAGTATACCGATTACGAAAAGCAGCCGAAATTCGACTGATAAACGAAATTTACGCCGCAGCGCCTTTTTGCACTGCGGCGTAAATTTTTCCTTGAATTATTCGCTGCCTCATGCTATAATACAAAAGCTGCGGAGAATTAGCTCAGCCGGTTAGAGCGCTCGCCTCACACGCGAGAGGTCAGCAGTTCGAGTCTGCTATTCTCCACCACATATTAAAGACCCGAAAGTTAACGCTTTCGGGTCTTTTCAGCATGTCAAAAATATGTTTTTTTTCATGCCGTGACAGCCCTCCGCTTCACACGGAGGGCTGTTTTTTATCAGTTGTTCTCGTAAACGCTGAATGCCGAGGTGGTATCGAGGCTGATTTCGCCGTCTTTAAACTCGTAGGGTACCTCAACCTTATAGCCGGTGTTGGGGTAGGTGCATATGATGTACTCCTTCGCAACCGTATATGTGCCGTCGGCGGTCGTTCCGGATCCGCCGAGACGGGTCCTGAGCTGAAATACATCGCCCTCGGCAAATTCGAGCGCATAGTGTATATTGTTTACATAGAAGCTCCAGTAGTAACCGTTTATGCTGCTCCTTACGGTTGCGGCGGTCTGCTCGTCGGCAGGCTCGCGCGCTGCCATTGCCGCGGCATAGCCCTCGGGGTCTGCCGCCTTTGCCAGAGCCTCTCCGCTTTCACAGTGCTTGAAGTCGTCGGTGGAAAGGGTGATGCTCGTCCAATCGGTTATGTCGGAGGCACTGAAAGTAACTGCATTTCCGGCAGCGAGGTCGCCCTCCGGAATTTCATACATTGCGACAAATTTCATGCTTTCGCCCACATAAATGTCTTTAACATACCTTGAGCATTCATAGTTTCTAATGTACTTTGCAACGCTTGCAGTTTTCTGTACATCTCCGGTGTAGGTGTTGGCACCGTTTATGATGATGCTCACGCTGGTAGCTGCGTTGCGGAGGTTTTCGCTTCCGGCATTTACGGTGTAGAGAAGGTACACAAGACGCAGCGGGCTGCCCTCGGCGTCGCGGTATGAATCGTCTACATAAACTCCGTCAACGCTTATGGCTCCACTGCTTGCCGTGGAACCGCTTTCCTCGTCCTTCTGCTCTCCGCTGTCGCCGCCGCAGGCGCACAGACTCAGGCACATGACAAGTGCCAGCAGAAGTGCTGTGAATTTCTTGAGGTTCATTTTTCTCTCTCCTTGGTATTATTTTTTACAGGATGACAAGATTATAACACCTATAGATGCATAAAGTCAACCTATAGATGTTTATTATTTAAACTGCAAGTTAATATAATTACCCTGAAAGCCGAGCTCAAGGGGTGATTTGATGACAGAAGCCATGCTTCGTGAAATAGGAAAGCGCATCCAAAGCAAAAGGCGTCGGCTTGGCTATACTCAGGAGCAGCTTGCCGAGATGATGGATGTTTCCGTTCAGATGGTGTCAAACCTCGAGCGCGGCAATAAGGCCATCCGCATAGACAATCTCGTAAATCTGAGCGGAATATTGCAGGTGAGCACGGATTACATACTCACCGGTATGGGCACTGGCGGTGATAACTCCTGCATGGCTGAAAAGCTCGGAAAGCTCTCGGATACCGACCGGCGCATGATAGAAATGCTTATAGATTACTGCATAAACGAAAAATAACCGCGGAAGCTTTTGCTTTCGCGGCTTTCGCATAACGGCGGACAAAGATTCATATATTACCTTCGGGTGATCTTATGAAGCTTGATTGGAAAAAACTCGGTATAGCGGCCGCACTGCCGCTGGCGGTCGGCGGACTGTCCGCCCTGATAACCAAGGACAGCATGGTGCTGTTCGGAGCGCTGCAGAAGCCGCCGCTGTCGCCTCCGGCATGGCTGTTTCCCGCGGCGTGGACGCTCCTGTATATCCTTATGGGTCTGGCGTCGTACTATGTGTACACATCCGATGCCCCGAAAAGCAGAAGGCGCACGGCACTTTCGTACTATGCGCTATCGCTGATATTCAATTTCGGCTGGCCGATACTGTTTTTCAACGCCGAAAGGTATCTTGCCGCCTTTGTGTGGCTTTGCATAATGTGGATACTGATACTTGCGGCGCTGATGCAGTTTCGGGCGTTGGACAAAAAAGCAGGCGCGCTCATGCTGCCGTATCTGCTTTGGGTGACATTTGCGGGATATCTGAACTACGGCATTTATCTGCTCAACTGACGCGCCCTTTCAACGCGCTCCCTGAGCGCTTCGATGAATATCGCGGCGTCAAGGCTGTATGCCATGCCGTCGAAGCCGCGCTCAAAGCCCGCGGCGATGCCATCGACGGTGCCGGTGAAGAAAATGCACCGTTTGCCTGCCTCGCGGCAGGCTTTTATTATGCGGTCTATCGCCGCCTGAAATACGGGATTTGCGAAATCTCCGGGCATTCCCATGGAAATGGAGAGGTCAAACGGACCTACAAAAATACCGTCGACGCCTTCAAGCGCGGCTATCGCCTCGATGGATTCAAGTGCGCCGACCGTCTCACACTGGGGGATTATGAGCGTTTCGGCGTTAAAATGCGCCATCGTGTCGGGAACGCTGCCGAGTCCGTCAAAGCCCCAGCCGTCCTTGCGAGAGGGACAAAAGCCGCGCTGACCGATGGGGTAATATCTTGCATAGGACAATATATCCTTAACCTGCTCAACGGTGTGAACATTCGGGATTATGAGTCCCTGCGCGCCGACATCCAGCAGCTTGAGTATTGCCGGACGGCTTATCTCGCGCACGCGGCACAGCGGAGTCACACCGGCATTTTCGGCGGCGCGGATGAGTCTTGCGCTCGTTTCGGCTTCAATGGGGGAGTGCTCGTTGTCGATGATGACAAAGTCGATGCCGGTGCGTCCGGTGCATTCCATGAGGTACTCGCTGGCGGTGTCGAAGAAAATGCCGATTGGCTTTTTGCCGTCGGCAAGCTTGGATTTGAGCGTGTTATTCAAAACGAATCATCCTTTACATATAATCTGCCCTAATTATACAAAGAATTTACACCGTTTCAAGTTGTAAAATGTTAAAAATGATGATAAAATCAAAGATAATACGGGAGAAAAAGTGATGAGGTGTTCATATGAGTGAATTTTCGCGTGAATATCTTGAGCTTCTTGCGGAGAAATATCCCAACGAAGCCTCGGCGTGCTCGGAGATAATAAATCTCAGCGCGATCCTCGCCCTGCCGATGGGCACGGAGCATTTTATAAGCGATCTGCACGGTGAGTATGCCGCAGTGCGGCATATCCTCAATAACTGCTCGGGAGTTATCCTTGAAAAGGTGACAAGGCTTTTCGAGCCTGAGATAGGCGAGGAGCGCTGCCGCAGCCTGTGCACGCTCATTTACTATCCGCATGAAAAGCTCAGCGCCATGCGCGAGGCGGGGGAGTACACCCCCGCAAAGCTCAAGAGCATTCTGAAGATGCTCAGAACGCTTGCAGAAACGCTCTCGAGCAAATACACCCGCGGCTATGTCCGCAAGCAGATGCCGCAGAAGTGGAGCTTCGTGCTCGACGAGCTTCTGCACATGCAGCGCGACGAGTATTCAAATCAGGTCAGATACCACGATGCGATACTCGATTCCATCATCTCCACCGGTGCCGCAGACGAGGTGATAACCGCGCTTTCGGACATAATAAAGCGGCTTGCCGTTGATAAGCTGCACATCGTCGGAGACATATTCGACCGCGGTCACGAACCGGCGCGGCTGCTCGATGCACTCATGGAGCACCCGAATATAGACATCCAGTGGGGCAATCACGACATCCTGTGGCTTGGCGCCGCTGCGGGCAGTCCCGCCTGCATATTCACGGTGCTCAGGATATCGCTCGACTACGGCAACGCCAACCTGCTCGAACGCAGATACGGCATACCGCTCCAGCCGCTCTACGCTTTTGCACACAAGTATTATGGGGATACCTCCCCCGACAGCGTTAAAAATGCGCTCAACACACTCGGCTTCAAGCTTGAGGGCAGGGTCATCCGGCGTCATCCGGGCTACGGCATGAACTCGCGACTCATGCTCAGCCGCTGCGATTTCGAGAACAACACCGTAATACTTGACGACGGGGTGTATCCGCTCAATACCGACAAATGGCCCACGATAAACAGAGACGCTCCGTATTCGCTCAATGAGGACGAGATAAAGCTCGTTGACGAGTATGTTGCCCTGTTCAGAGACAGTCAGGCGCTCCGCCGCCATATGGATTTTATCTACCGTGTAGGCAGTACATACCTCTGCTGCAACGGCAACCTCCTGTACCACGGCTGCATACCAATGACCGAGGACGGCGAGTTTGCCCGCGTGCGTCACGGCGGCGTGTGGTACTCCGGCAAGAGCCTCATGGATTACTCGGACATGGTGGTCAAAAATGCATGGGCAAAGCATGACGAGTCGGCGCTGGACATGATGTGGTATCTCTGGTGCGGAAACGACAGCCCGTTTTCCGGCAGAGTGTTTCACACCTTCGAGCGCGGTGTCGTTGACGATGAAAGCACATGGGAAGAGCCGAAAAATCCGTATTTCAGCTTCTGGGAGGATGAGAAGGTAGCCGGCATGATCCTGTCCGAGTTCGGACTCGATCCGGAGAGCGGGCATATCATAAACGGTCACACTCCGGTCAAGGCAAAAAAGGGCGAAAGCCCCATAAAAGCCGGGGGCAAGCTGTTTATAATCGACGGCGGCTTCTGCGAGGCATATCAAAAAACCACAGGCATTGCAGGATATACGCTGGTATTTAACTCCCACGGTCTGAAGATAAAATCGCATATGCCGTTCGAAGGCGTTGCCGCCGCTATAGACGAAAATGCCGATATCGAGTCAGAGGCGATACAGGTCGAGAGCTTCCCGCGCCGCCGCTATATAGCCGACTGCGATGACGGCGTTAAGCTGCGCCGCAGGATAGACGCACTCGAAAGTCTGCTGAACGCCTATCGCTCGGGCGAGATACCCGAGAAGGAATGAGCGTTATACGATGAAATGTTCATAAGTAAGAAAGCTGAAAGCCTCACCGAGCGGTGAGACCTTCAGCTTTGTTTCTATCAGTCATTCGTCGAGCTTGAGGACGGCAAGAAAGGCCTCGGTCGGTATCTGCACCGTGCCGAGCTGGCGCATTTTCTTTTTGCCCTCCTTCTGCTTTTCAAGCAGCTTTTTCTTTCGTGTTATATCGCCGCCGTAGCACTTTGCCAGGACATCCTTGCGCATTGCCTTAACGGTCTCACGCGCAATGATCTTGCCGCCGATGGCAGCCTGGATGGGTACCTCGAAAAGCTGGCGAGGGATGTTGTCCTTGAGCTTTTCGCAGAGCTTGCGCGCTCTGGGATACGCCTTGTCCCTGTGTGCTATGAAGCTCAGAGCGTCGACCTGATCACCGTTGAGAAGCATATCGACCTTCACAAGCTCCGAGGGCTTGTATTCGCTCAGCTCATAGTCGAGCGAGGCATAGCCCTTCGTGCGCGCCTTGAGAGTGTCGAAAAAGTCATATATTATCTCGTTTAGCGGCATCTCATAGCGCAGCTCGACGAGATGAGAGTCAAGATACTGCATATCCTTATATTCGCCGCGCCTGTCCTGGCACAGAGGCATTATATTGCCGACATAATCGTTGGGAGTTATTATCGACACCTTGACATACGGCTCCTCGGCGTGCTCGATGACGCCGGGGTCGGGGTAGTTATGAGGGTTATCGACCATGACTACGCCGCCGTCGGTCTTTACGACCTTATATATAACGCTCGGCAGAGTCGTTACGAGGTCGAGGTCAAACTCGCGCTCAAGGCGCTCCTGAATGACCTCCATGTGCAGCATGCCGAGAAAGCCGCAGCGGAAGCCAAAGCCAAGAGCCGCCGAGCTTTCCGGTTCAAACGACAGCGACGCATCGTTGAGCTGGAGCTTTTCGAGCGCATCGCGCAGGTCGGGATACTTGCTGCCGTCCTCGGTGTAAATGCCGCAGTAGACCATCGCACGGGCGGGACGGTAGCCGGGCAGAGATTCGGTGCAGGGATTCGCCGCCGTAGTCACGGTGTCGCCGACCTGAGTGTCGGAAACATTTTTTATGGATGCGGTGAAATATCCGACATCGCCGGCGGTGAGCTCGGCACACGGCTCAAGCCCGATGGGCCTCATGTGACCGACCTCAAGCACGGTATATTTTGCGCCCGTGGAGTGCAGCAGCACCTCCGTGCCCTTGGTGATGCGGCCGTCCACAATACGCATGAAAACGATAACGCCGCGGTAGCTGTCATACTGACTGTCAAATATGAGCGCCTTGAGAGGCGCATTCACATCTCCGCTCGGCGCCGGCACATTTGCGACTATATCGTCGAGCACCGCCTCGATATTTATACCGTTTTTGGCGCTTATCTCGGGAGCGTCCATGGCGAGAATGCCGATGATGTCCTCTATTTCCTGCTTTACGCGCTTGGGATCGGCGGCGGGGAGATCTATCTTGTTTATAACGGGAAGTATCTCAAGATTTGCGTCAAGAGCGAGATAGGTGTTGGCGAGCGTCTGCGCCTCAACGCCCTGAGAGGCGTCGACCACCAGCACCGCGCCCTCGCACGCTGCCAGCGAGCGGCTGACCTCATAGTTGAAGTCGACATGTCCCGGTGTGTCTATGAGATTGAGCACATAGGTCTCGCCATCCTTGGCCTTGTAGTTAAGCCCGACGGCGCGCGCCTTTATGGTTATGCCGCGCTCGCGCTCAAGCTCCATATTATCGAGGATCTGATCCTCCATTATGCGCTCCTCAACCGCACCGCACAGCTCTATAAGTCTATCGGACAGTGTGCTCTTGCCGTGGTCTATGTGAGCGATTATTGAAAAATTTCTGATGTGATCCTGCGGTATCATGTAAGTTCCTCCAGAGCAGCCTCGGTCTTGTTGACAAGACTGCGCATCTCAGCGATGAAAACGCGTGCAATATCGGCACCGCGATCGGTACCGTCGGGATTGGGCGAGCGCCCGAGAAGGTAGTCCGCCGTTACACTGTAGTAATCACACACACGGCAAACAAAGTTAAGACCCGGCTCACGCGCACCGTTTTCGTAATGGCTCAGCAGCGCCTGACTTATCCCGAGGTCGCTTGCAGCCTTACGCTGGCTCAGTCCCGAGGATCTTCGCAGCTCGGAAAGTATCTGCGAGAAGCTCTTTTTATCGTATTCGTACATCATATTTCTCTCCCAAAGTGATTACAGTCTGTATATTATACATAGCATATTGCAGTTTGTAAATAGAAATCGGCGTAAATACTTGAAAAAAATTCGACATAGTGATAAAGTGGTATTCGGAATTTTTTGCGGCCGAAAAGCCGTATTGTTGGAGGAAAATACAATGTTTGAAAATCTTATTGAAGTTCTGAAGAACGATCCCCGCAAGATAGTTTACACCGAGGGCAGCGATGCCCGCATCCTCGAATCGGCGGCGCGTCTTAAAAAGGACGGCTTCCTGACCCCGATACTCGTCGGCAATGTCGATGAGGTAAAGGCGGCGGCAGCAAAGGGCGGCTTTGACATTGAAGGTCTGGAGATACTCGATCCCGCGACCTACGAGGGCATGGACGCAATGGTCGACGAGATGGTGGCGCTGCGCAAGGGCAAGATGTCGGCAGAGGAATGCCGCACTTCTCTTTCCAAGGGCAACTACTTCGGCACCATGCTCGTAAAGATGGGTGTTGCAGACTGCCTGCTGGGCGGCGCGACCTACTCCACCGCCGACACCGTCCGTCCGGCGCTGCAGCTTGTAAAGACCAAGAAGGGCGCACACCTCGTGTCCTCCTGCTTTATAATGATCCGCGGCGACGAGACCCTCGCAATGGGCGACTGCGCCATAAACATCGACTATCAGGATACCGTTGACAAGGAAGGCAATGTCACCTTCACCGCCGCTCAGAAGCTGGCGGAGGTCGCAATCGCCACAGCAGAGACCGCTAAGGTGTTCGGCATCGACCCGAAGGTCGCAATGCTGTCTTACTCCACCAAGGGCAGCGGCAAGGGCGCAAATGTCGATCTCGTCCGCAATGCGACCGAGGAGGCAAAGAAGCTCGCTCCCGAGCTCAAGATCGACGGCGAGATGCAGTTTGACGCTGCCGTTTCTCCCGTTGTCGGTCAGCTCAAGTTCCCCGGCTCTCCTGTTGCAGGCTATGCAAACACCTTTATCTTCCCCGAGATCCAGTCCGGCAACATCGGCTATAAGATCGCGGCCCGTCTGGGCGGCTTCGCGGCATACGGTCCTATCCTCCAGGGTCTTAACGCTCCCATAAACGATCTGTCCCGCGGCTGCAATGCGGAGGAGGTCTACCAGATGTCCATCATCACCGCAGCACTCAAGTAATTCACATATCGCATCAAAAACCGGCTGTTCAGACGGACAGCCGGTTTTTTGCCGTTATGAAGCTCCATATCGGGAGCAGATATAAAAAGCAAGCGGCGAGTATGCTCACTGCCGGAGCACCGATGGAGTCCAGCGGTACGGAGCAGGCTATTGACCACGGCACGAGCGGGGCGAGAACCACCGCAGTGTCCTCAATATCCAGCGCAAGATCCTGCCGGCCGCACTCCGTATCACATGTGAGCTCATGTGTGAGCATTATTGCAAGCGTCTGATTGCAGCTTATGACCGAGGTTCCCGCCGCTGATACGAGGACCGCACCGCAAACGCCTATGCGGCGGCTCAGAGCGTGTATCCGGCTTTTTACCGCGTCGAGCATGCCGGTGCCGTCGAATATACCCGCGTAGGTGGACGAAATGAGGATTATGGTCATGCTTTTGAGCATTGAGGTGACACCGCCGCCGTTAAGCAGAGCGGACAGCTCGGCGCCGCCGGCACTGTAGCCGCACAGAGAGGTGCGAAGTATATCCTCCACACTCATATGCTGTACCGCCGCACACAGAACGGCTGCCGAGAGTATGCTCACAATCATGGTTATCTGAACGCGCAGCTTCAAAACGGAAAGAGCTATAACGATAACTGCGGGAATAATGCACAGCCAATTCAGGGCCATTTCACCGGAAAATATGCCGGCAAAGTCGGGGATGCAGGTGCCGTCGTGCAGAAAAATTCCCGCAATAGCATAGACCGCACAGCATACGGCAAACGGGACCGCCGAGCGGCGCAGCATCAGGCGGATATTTTTAAAAACATTCGTCTGCGTAAGCTCGCTTACGAGCAGTGCGCTTGTCGACATGGGCGACGCCCTGTCGCCGAAATACGCGCCGGATATTACGGCTCCTCCGAGGATCACGGGATCTGCGCCTAGAGCCAGACCGGAGGTCATGCTGATAACGCCCATTGTGGCTGCCGTGCCGAACGCCGTTCCGGTCAGCATCGAAATTCCGCAATTTAAAATAAAGCTCATGATAATAACCGTTTTTGCATGGATAAGTCCGGCGGAATAAGTGATGATGACCGGTATTGTTCCGCAGGCGCGCCACAGCGCCGTCAGAATACCGATAAGTGCGAGGGAGAGAATAACATTTTTCGCGGTCAAAACGCCGCCGAGCATCATTTTGCCTGTATCAGCCACCGAAAAGCCCATTTTCCGCGCAAAGATGACAAACACGGCAAGCCCGGCGATGAGCGCGTATATTACCGATATGTTTATAATAACGCACACGATAAGTGCGGCCGCAAACAGGATAAACGGTACAAAGTGCATTTTTCTCACCTCTCTGGGCATGGTATCACTAAATATAACAGTTGTAAAACTGATAATTTCGGAATATAATACAGTAAAAATACTGTGAGACGAGAAATATGAATTTTCTTAGCATGGAATATTTTACTGCCGTTGCGAACAAACGGAGTATAACAAAGGCTGCCGAGGAGCTGCACATAACGCAGCAGACCCTCAGTGCGCATATCCGGTCGGTCGAGCGCGAGCTCGGGTGCAGGCTCATCGTCAGGAGAAATCCGCTTGAGCTTACATATGCGGGGGAGGTGTTCCTGCGCTATGCCTCGGAGTTTTACCGGAGCTATCAGGCTATGTGGGCGGAGTTCGGCGATATAACCGGAAACCAGAGCGGCGTTCTGCGCGTCGGCGTTTCGTATACACGCGGCAGGGCAATCATGCCGGACATCATAGCCGCGTTCCAGTGCAAGTATCCGAGCATTTGCGTCAGTCTGTCCGAGGGCGTGAACGACGAGCTGCTCGGAAGCCTGCTGGATGGCGACACCGATCTTGCCATAGCAAACTTCGACGACCCTCCGCAGGGGATAGTCACCGAAGATTTTTACACCGAGCAGATAGTTATGCTGGCACGGCGGGATATGTGCCCGCCCATAGCCGGTGATGCTCTGGATTCGGAGCGGCTCGCCGCATTTGCCGACAGACCGTTCGCTATGGGCAATCCCGAGGATATAGCAGGTCGGATAAGCCGGAAAATGATAAAAAAGGCGGGATTTCAGCCGAATATAAGGGCGCAGTCGGACAATGCCGAAACGCTTATCGCAATGGCTGCCGCCGGCATCGGACTGTGCTTTGTGCCGCGGCATATGCTGAGGCTTGCACTCGGCGAGGAGCAGGCAGGTAAAATGCGGGTGTTCGGCTTTGACGGAGACGAACGGTATATGATAAAATTCGGTTATCGCAGCCGTCCGTATCAGTGGACGGTGATATCAGAGTTTATGCGCATAGCCCGAGAGGTGGTAGGAAACGGTGACGGACAGAGATGAATACATGAGCATGGCCCTTGAGCTGGCAGAAAGAGCATATGACGAGGGCGAGATACCGGTCGGCTGCATCATAACCGATGAGCGGGGCAAGGTAATAGGCAGGGGGAGAAACTGCCGTGAGGTGAGCCACGATGCAACGCACCACGCCGAAATGGAGGCTATCCGCGAGGCTTGCCAAAGCGTGGGTGACTGGCGGCTTTCCGGCTGCACCATATATATTACGCTGGAGCCGTGCCCGATGTGCGCCGGAGGGATAATAAACGCTCGCATACCAACCGTCGTTTTCGGGGCAAGGGATGAAAATACCGGCTCATGCGGCAGCGTCATAAACCTGTTTGAGGAACGCTACGGGCACAAGCCGGCAATATACGGCGGTGTAAAGGCCGATGAATCGGCACAATTATTAAAGAATTTCTTTCAAAAGAAAAGATAAAAAAGAGCTTCGATAGAAGCTCTTTTTTGAAACTGTCAAAAAACCTATGCTGCTGAGGAAAAATATCCGCGCAGCGGGGGAGCTCGAGGGGGCAAGGCCCGCCTCGAGTTAGATTATAGCCATCAAAAAAGCCTGAGCTATCAGGCGTTTTGACGAGCGCAGCGAGATTTTTCGTGAAGCGCAAGCTTCACAAAAAATGTGGCGTTTTTGAAGCGTGCAAAAAAGTCATAGACTTTTTTGACACGCTGAAAAAAGAGCTTCGATTGCCGCGGACTGATAACGAAGTATTGAATAAAACTTATCAAAGCGTGGCAAAGGCAGCAAAAATACCGAGGATAGTATAGATAAATGCTATTCTCGGTATCTTTCTATATGAGCAGGTAACATTGCCAAACTCGGATGGCAGGCATCCTTGCGTATGTGGTAAATGTGAAAAGACTTGTAATTACTGCATTTTTGCCAATTTCATTGGCGTTTCAAGGCTGCCAACCGGGCTTGTTTTCAGGTAGATAATTTGGCAGCCTTGCCATCAATGCGACCGATCCGCACATTCGATTTATCTTCCCTTTTCACATATAATCACGGTGAAATTGAAAAGGAGGGCAATCAATGGATAAGTACATTTTTTACGAGAAGAACGGACTGTGGTACGAATTGCAGGGCGATTATTATTTGCCTTGTCTGAAACTGCCGGAGGAAGAACAGCAGCCGTTCGGGGTATGGGGTCGGCGGCACAGGCGGTATCTGAAGGAGCATCACAAGGCAGCCTATACCGAACTGCTAACAAGCGGCAAGCTGAACGGCTATCTCGCAGACATTGATCGGCAGGCGGGTGAAATGTTCTCCCGGCTGGTAGTGCAGATGGCGGAGGCTGAAGGCATTACCGAAAAGCTGAAAGCCGACGATATGATGTCTTGGGTCGGCCGAATGAACAGCGTTAGAAGCCGGGCGACAGAGCTTGTGAATACCGAGATAATATACCGCTGAACCAAAAACTCACCGAGAGAGGGCTGATTTGACCAATCTCGGTGAGTTTTCTAAATATGCATTCAAAAGTTCTGCCAAAGCATAAACTCAGGCCTTGTGCTCAACGACCCACTGCAAGAGCTCTTCATAGGACATACTGCCGTCTGCAGTGGAGAGCCCCATCGCGACGATTTCTTCGTCGGTGCATTTTATACGGATTCCGTTCATCTCCAGAAACGACAGCATTACATACACGCCGATCCTCTTGTTGCCGTCCACAAATGCATGATTGGAGATGAGCGCAAAGCCGAGACGGGCGCCCTTTTCTTCTTTCGTCGGATAAAATTCCTTCTCGCCAAAGCCGGCAAAGGCGCTTTCAAGCGCAGAGTCCAGTAACGCCTCATCTCTGACACCGACGCTGCCGCCGGTAGCCTCAGCGAGAATTTTGTGCAGGAGCAGCACTTTTTCCTTTGAAAACCTTATCATTTCGCCAGCTCCTCAAAGGCAGCCTTATGCTCCTTCAGAATACGCGCGGCTACGAATTCCAGCTTCTCATCCTCACTCATCTCTATCTGCGGCTCGGTATCCAGATCAATAACAAGAAGCTTCGGGCGGTTGTTCTTAAAAACAACTACACGGCCCTTGCTTTCAGCCATACGGGCAACCTTTGAAAAATTCTGGTTTGCCTCCGTTGCCGTTACGATCATACCGGTATCGAAAGTCATATAAATCACCTCACTAACAGTATACACAAATTATAGGCAAAAATCAACCTATAATTATGCGCTTGCAGCCGGGATCTCCTCGACGAGCTTTCCCTGAACGAGATATCGCTGATAGCGGTCCTGCCGGTAGCAGGTAGACAGCGTGAGCACCTTATCCTTCTCGAAGTCGGGCTTTGAGCC
>CAVGWF010000046.1:0-21368 GCA_963632825.1 Escherichia coli
TAATGGGTAGAATCCAATACGCAGCAGGGGGAGTGTGAGGGGGACAAGGTCCCGCCTCAAATTGGATTATAGCCATCAAAAACGCCTGATTTATCAGGCTTTTTGACGAGCGCAGCGAGATTTTTCGTGAAAATTTATTTTCACAAAAAATGTGGCGTTTTTTCAGCGTGCAAAAAAGTCACAGACTTTTTTGCACGCTGAAACGGAGCAGGTCAACCTGCTCCGTTTTTTACTTTTACGGTCTTGTTTTTATAATTTCTGAACCCTTGCGAGCTGCTTGTTCTTATAGGCAGGGTCACCGGTGACCTCGCGGATTATCCTGACCTCGGGCGGTGTGCCGCGGTCGCCGTTATCCGAGTAGTGGAACATTATGGCGCGCTCTGTGCTGAACGGATAGATGTCTATTTCAAATCTGCTGCTGTCATGGACGAAGCGGTACTTTGTTTTGCTAACGCTCTGCAGGGCCGGATCAGCCTCGAGAAGATATTTGTTGTACTCCTTCCCTGTTATCGGGCGCTCGGTGTCCCACTTTTCGCCGTCATCGCGGAAGTGCTTTTCCGTATAGAAATACAGCTCCTCGCCGCCGTTTTTCTGGCAGCGTATGCGGCGCTCGATCGCAGGATTCGTCATGCACAGATATGTCTGCACCATATCCACCCCGATCGCGCCGAAGCGCTCCCTGAGCGCCTGTATATCCGGCATTGCCACGAGGTACTTGCGCTTTTTCGCCATCGGCTCAGGCTCGCCGATAACGCGGTATATCTCCCGTATCGCGCGGTTTATTTTGTCCTCGAAGTTGACGGAGTTGTCAATAATGCGCAGATTCGGGTAGCCGCTCCACGCTCTCAGAGTGCGGTCGTCAAGCTCGCGGGCATACTCTATCGACTCGCTGCGCGCGGCATTGCCGAGATTATATGCAAACTCCGCGCCCTTGGCGCAGGTCACGAGATACAGCACCGCATCATACCCTTCAAGCACCTGTGCCTCCGTTTTTCCGGCAACGCGCAGGAGCGTTTCTGCAAAGTCCTCATCGGAGACATATGCCTTGTCGTCGAGCAGCGCCCTGTCATAAACTATAAGCACCTTATCCTCGGGTACGACCTCGGCGGCATGCAGGGCCAGCTTTTCCTTATGCACCTGGTCGGCGATCACGAAGTCCTGAAACTTGAGCATTGACATGCACACGCCGAACGGGTTTATGCCGAAGCCGGATATAAGCTCCGTGACCGTTTCCGGAATGGTTATAACGCGCCAGCCGTCATCCTGCTTGAATTCCTTGAGTATGCGGCTTATGAGGGTCGTTTTTCCCGCTGCGGGACCGCCGGTGAGCACAATGCGGATGATTTTTTTACTCATTTTTCTGTCTCCTCATCTTCAAAGAGAAATCTTTCGAGCTCGGGAATCGTCTTGAAATATTTATCGCAGTTTTCACGCATGAAGCTTTCTATCTCGGGTATGTCATTCGACCAACCCGCCGCAGCAAAGTCAATTCCGCAGCCGTGCGCCATATCGTAGCCGGGCTTGAGATCGTCGAGCATCAGAAGCTCTCCCCTGCCAAGCCCGAAGCGGCGCATTATCTGCTCAAGAGGATAGGGGCTTGGCTTGCGCTCGTTTGCGGGGCTTTCCCACCCGAATACGGCATCCGGCTCGGGCAGCCCGTTTTCGCGGTAATCCCGCAGAATGTTCTCCGTATACGAATGCGACACGACGCACAGCACGCCGCCGACGTTTTTATGCCGCCATAAAAGCTCGCGCATCCCGTCGTACACCTGCGGGACATGGCGTTTGACATAGGCGTTCCAATAGCTCTGCTCGTGCTCCATCTCCTCGTCAGTCATGCCGATGATATCCCGAAACAGCGCGACGATACCGGGGTCGAAGTTATCCTTCATGTACTCCTCCAGCGTATAGTGCACCTCCGGATGGTATATACCGGTGTACTCGACGAAGCACGGATAATGCACCGTGGCGGTGCTGTTGACAACGGTGTCGTCGTGATCTACGACAAGGCAAGGGTATCTCATATATTCCTCCGTTTTGTTTCTGCTTTCATTATACAGTTTTTTTGCCCGCAGTGCAATACTGACGCCCCCGTACCTTGACGGTACGGGGGCGCAGTCAATTTCACACTTATTTCTTCGGATCGGCGTTTTTCACGCGGCAGTGCTCAAACAGCCAGCCTATGAACATGACGACCGCAAAGAAGAGGAGGAAGCCGACACACTGCTTCCAGCCATAGCCCGTCCAGATGGCATAGCAGAAGAACAGACAGCACAGAACGCCCAGGGCGGGCAGCACAAAGCGCTTTACGGGGCTGAGATCCTTCGCCTTTACCATGAGTCCGATCATCATGGGTATGTACATGAGGTACAGGCAGATGATGCCGATCTCGTCGGGCTCCCACGCGAACCACTCGCTCGTGTGGACGGAGCCGAACAGTCCGGGACCGCCCATCCACATCATAACGGTCCATGCATACCAGAAGCCGGCGAGCATCATGCCGATGACGGAGGATTTTATCGCAAAGTTGTTCTGCTCGTCGATATGGCCGAAGAAACTCGGACGGGGACCCATGCCGCGGGCGGAAACGGAGTACATGCTGCGGCAGGACGCCATGATAAGACCGTTCATGGTACCGAGGCAGGCGATGGTTATGAACACATATACAATGGTGCCGATGACATTGCCGAAGAGCTTGGAGAACGCGATGCGCGGCAGGCTCTCGCCGAACGGCCATGTTGCGATTATGGTGTTTACATCGCCGACCGAGCTCATCGCCCAGATATACAGAGCGTAAACAACAATGGTGACCAGTGCGCCTATAATGAGCGCCAGCGGGAGATTGCGCTTTGAGTTTTTAAGCTCGGCGTTGATGCTCGTTGCGAGTATCCAGCCCTCGTAAGCAAACGCAAAGCCTACTACCGCCTTAAAAAAGCCGTCGCCGCCGACCGCGACATAGTCGGTGGAATTGACATAGTCGAGCACCTCGAGAGTGGTGCCGTTTACAAGACCGGCTATGGTTCCGACTATGCCCATGAGCAGCAGGGGGATGAGCTTTATAACTGTCATGCCGACCTGGAGCTTGCCCGCAAGCTTCGGACTGAGAGCGTTGACACCGTAGCCTATCATCAGGAAGCCCGCACCGACGCCGATTGCCGTTGCGTTTACCTGACCGTTTGCAAAATCAATGGCGGAAATGCCGAAAAGCTGCAAAAACATCATTGCCGAGAAGAAAGCCAGCATGGACGCAAGCGCCGGCGTGTATATCGTCGTCATAAACCAGCCGACATAGTAGGCATATTTGGGTCCGAGAGCGAGCTCGGCATAGTCAACAACGCCGTTGACCTTCTCGTACTTGCTGCCGAGAGTCGCAAAGACCAGCGAGCAGATAATGCATATCAGACCCACGACTCCGACGACCGCAATGCCCTGCAGGAGGTTGCCGCCTGTCAGCGACAGGACCTTGCCGCCTTTTATGAATACGCCGGAGCCTATAACGATTCCAATGACCATGGATATCGCAGTAGGCAGTCCATATCTCTTTTCCATTTTGTTTTCCATTGCTTTCTCTCCTGTGCTGTTGCTTTTTTCATTTAAAGTGGTATGTCGATAATACTCCGCTTTGTTAAAAATGTCAACACAAAAGTGAATAATTTGTAAATAAGCTGTTGTTTTTCATTTTTCTTGCATCAAAAAATACAAGCTGCGGTATGTGGGGCGCTATTAGTGAGAGGGCTGCCATGCGCAGCGAATTTTGTCTGCGCCGCTGCCTGCCTTGTGCAAAGCACACAGGGCGGCGTGGGGCATGGCGGCATAGAATGTAAAAAGGAGGTCCCGATTTGAAAATTTATCTGTCACCTTCCGATCAGGTCAGGAACCTGTATGCCTATGGCGGAACAAATGAGGCTGCGCAGTGCCGCAGGATCGCATCGGCGTGCAAAGCGGCGCTTGAGCGAAACGGCTTCGAGGTAAGGACGAACTTTGCCGACGGCACAAACGCGATGTACGAGCGCGTAAACGAATCAAACGCATGGGGCGCCGATCTGCACATCTGCATCCACACAAATGCCGGAGGCGGCAAGGGCTGCGTCGTGTTTGTTTCCAAAGGTGCAGAAAGGCAGCTCGGCTATGCACGGCCGGTGTTTGACGAAATAGATGCCATAACGCCCTACCGTTCGGCATACGGTATCCGCGAAAAGCAGTTTTACGAAATACGCAACACGACCGGCATATGTCTGTACTGCGAGTGCGAATTTCATGACAGCCCCGAGCTTGCGCGCTGGATAACCGAAAATACGGGCGCGCTCGGCGAGGCTATCTGCCGCGGCATCTGCCGGGCGGCCGGCAAAAAATATATTGAAAAAGGAAGCGACGACGAAATGGTAAGATGGAATAAAATTGATGATGTGCCCGGCGTTTACCGCGAGATGGCGCAGCGCTATATCGACGCTGGCGCACTGCGCGGCAAGGGCAGCGGTGAGATCGACCTGACGGAGGATATGCTCCGCGTTATGGAGATCATGCGCCGGTACTTTGAAGGGGAGGCGTAGGAGGATGGATACACCGGATAAAGCCGTCGAGATAAAGGCTGCGGCAGCGGCGGCAATAGCCTTCGGCACCTCTCTGTTCGGGTGGGTCGGTTGGATGGTGGTGCTGTGGCTCACCGCAATGACACTGGATTACCTCACCGGAACATTCGCCGCCATCTACAACAGGTGCTGGAGCAGCGCGGCAGCCCGCAGCGGGCTGTGGCACAAGCTCGGCAGCATATTTGCGGTGCTTGTTGCCGCGATGTGCGATATCGCTCTGAGCGTTCTGGGCGACAACCTCGGTATAGCTCTGCCGTTTACCGGTCAGCACTGCATCATAACGCCGCTGGTAACGGCTTGGTATATCTTCACCGAGCTCGGCAGCATAGTGGAAAACGCCGCTGCCATGGGTGCTCCCATTCCGGCGTTTTTGCAGAAGCTTATTGCAAAAAGCAAAAAATCCATCGACGATAATGCCGTCGGTGATAATACCAAGTAAAATATCAGGTGCGGCAACGCACCTGATATTTTTATATACGGAGTGATAATATGAAGGCTTACGGATATGTGCGCGTTTCAAGCACCGATCAGA
This sequence comes from Escherichia coli, assembly GCA_963632825.1. Taxonomy (GTDB): domain Bacteria; phylum Bacillota; class Clostridia; order Oscillospirales; family Oscillospiraceae; genus F23-B02. The sequence goes on from CAVGWF010000046.1 coordinate 5,122, forward strand.
ATGAGGACAGGCAGATGCTTGCACTCAGTGAAAAATGCATACCCAGCGAAAATATCTACAAAGACAAGCAGTCGGGCAAGGACTTTCTTCGCCCCCACTACCGTGCGCTCACCCGAAGGCTGCGGCAGGGCGATGTGCTGTATATTCTCAGCATAGACCGGCTCGGGCGGAATTACGAGGATATACAGGAGCAGTGGCGCTATCTCACCAAGGAAATAGGCATCGACATAGTGGTCCTGGATATGCCGCTGCTCGACACGCGTCAGGGTAAGGATCTGATGGGCACATTCATTGCCGATCTTGTTTTGCAGATCCTGTCCTTTGTCGCGCAGTCCGAGCGCGAGAGCATTAAAAAGCGGCAGTCCGAGGGCATTGCCGCCGCAAGGGCGCGCGGTGTGCGCTTCGGCAGACCGGAGAAGCAGATGCCGGATAATTTTCCGCAGCTCGTGTGCGAGTGGGAGCGCAAGCACATCACCCTGACGCAGCTGCTCAGCCAATGCGAGGATCTGAGCGAGGCGACCTTTTACCGCCGTCTGCTCAAAATTCGTTTGGAAAAAGAGCGGTGAGCTCGGCAGGTGCAGACAAATGGCAAAAAAAATGACGGGGCAGCCCGTAATGGCCGCCCCGTTAAAACAGGCAATAAGCTCAGTATTCCTCCATCATTTCGCGCGAGTCCATATCGCCGTTTTCGGCAGCGAGCCGGTACCAGTGCATTGCCTTACTGCGGTCTGCCTTAACGCCGGAGCCGAGGGCATAGCAGTCGCCGGCCATACGCATGCAGTCAACATCGCCAAGCCCGGCTGCTTTTTCAAACCACGCAAACGCCTTTTTCGGGTTTTCCTTAACGCCAAAGCCGTTATAATAGCAGCCGCCGACAAGCCGCATTGCATCGACATTGCCGTTTTCAGCCGAGAGCTTCATCCAGCGGAAGGCCTCGGCGGGATCTGTCGCCGTGCCCTCGCCGTTTGCGTAGCACACGGCAAGATCGTGCTGAGCGCCGGGGTGCCCCATCTCGGCTGCGCTTTTGAACCACTCGAACGCCGCCTGCGGATTGCGGAAGGTGCCCTCGCCACGGTCGTGGTTGAGCGCAGTCTTATACATAGCGTCCACTATTCCTGCCTCGGCGGCGCGCTTAAAGCGGGCAAACGCCTCGGCAGGATCCTTTTTTGTTCCGAAGCCCTGCTCGGAGCAGAGCGCACAGATATACATCGCCTCGACATCGCCGCTTTCGGCGGCAAGAAGCGCCCATTTATAGCACTCCTTTTCGTTCTTCGCCGTACCGATGCCCTTCTGATAGCACACGGCAAGGTTCAGCATGGCCTTGACATGCCCCATGTCGGCGGCACGCTTCAGCATCTCAAACGATTTTTTATCGTCAAGCCCCGCAAAGCTCACGCCGCAGCGGAACAGCACCTCGCCCAGAGTCTCCGTCTCGATGCCGCCGAGTGCTATCGCCTCGTCGTAATACGCGGCAGCAGCGCCGTCGTCCTCGGAATCATATGCCATTGACGCCTTTGTGCGCAGCCTGACGCTCTTTTCGGCATCGGTAAGTCCGGCGCGCATTATTGCCTCTATATCGGCAAAAACCTCGTCAAGGCTCATCTTTTTATACTCGCTCATGATGCACCTCACTCGTTGTTGGATGCTGCCGAGTACTCTATGGCTATTACGGTGTTGTCCTCACCTACCTGAAGCCGCAGCAGAGTAGAGCCGACGCTAAACCTATAGGTATCGCCCGCCTGAGTGTACTCTATGCCGTCCATGAGCGCGAGGGTATCGTCGGTGCTCATGCCGATCTTAACGCCCTGCGGGGTCTGAACGGTGTCATCGGCAACGGTTATGCCGGTAATGCGCTCGGTGCCGTCAACATCGTTGACGAGCAGCTCAAATCCGTCGTAATAATAAAACTTATCCTTGCCCTGATAGGCGCAGCTGTTGGACTCGAATGTGCTGACGGGATCGCCGAGTGCGGAAAGAACGCTGTCGGCAGGATCCATAATGCCGAATTTCACATCTCCCGAGGCGTAGTACAGCTCGCCGTAGTCGGGCGTATAGTCGGCAGTCTCGGCGGTATCGCCATTGCCGTCTGAGCAGGCGCACAGCATGAAAGCCGTGAGCGCCGCAAGAATAAGTGCAGTCAGTTTTTTCATTTTTCCTCTCCCAATGTCCAGCTTTTGAGATAGCCGTATTCCCTGAGCTCGGCAAGCTGCGCATCATACAGCGCATAATATGCCTCGCTTTTTGCCTGCCAGTCGGCGGCAATGTCCTTATCCGCAGAGCGGTCCGGTACGCCGAGCTCATCACTGAGTATGCCCGCAAAGTATTTTGAGAGCTTCTCGGCACCGTATATGTTCAGATGCAGTCCGCCGTCGTAGGTGTCGGTCTGCATATCAAGCCCTATCTCATCCGAGGCGTTGAGCAGATTTATATATCTCAGCCCATATTTCTCGGCATAGGCGCTTATCTGCCCGTCCCACTGCTCATACCAGTGCGGCCAGAGGCTCGGTGATTTTATGAGCACCAGCGTTGCTCCGTTAGCATCGCACAGCTCGCGCATTTTGTCAAGGTATTCCCAGCACCGCTCGCCTATCTCGTAATCCTCAAGCACCGGAGCGGTCGGCAGCTTGGTCATGGGCTTCACATCCGCACGCATGAGATAGCCTGCGACGGTGACCTTCTCGTGCGAAAAAGCATAGCGAAAATCGTCGCCCGTAAGCTCCGACCAGCGCGAATGATACCGGAGAAACGGGATAAGATAGCTTATCATGTCCTCATCCTCGGTCATGGAGGCATTTATCGCGTCTATCTTATGCTTTGACAGCGGCATACCGTCGAGTGTCATGCGGTTATATGCCTCGCTCTGCGGCTCGGAATACTTCATCGACTGGACATTGTAAACAACGACCTTGGGGCTTTCGCGCTCGAAAACCTCCTCCAGCAGGTAATACGACTGCCATATGAGCTGCTGAGCCGAGCCTCTTATATAGCTCGTTATACCCTTCTCCTCCCACATCGTTACGGGGGAAAAATTCTCGTAAACCTCGCAGTCGCCGACAAAAACAACATCGTGGGAGTATTTTTCATCGTAATATTCCTGCGTCATCGCACCCTCCAGAACACCGGAGGTATACTTCGGCTGCATTATCCTGCCGAGCAGCCAAACGGCGGCGCACAGCAGCACGAAAAACGCCGCAAAACATATGATATGCAGTTTTTTATTATGTTTTTTGCTCATTTCAGGCCTCAGAACTGATTATAGATAAACTGCGACGCATCGTAGCCCACGCCGTAGGCTCCGAGTGTGAGCACGGCAACGGCAAGAACGAAAAACACGGCATAGGACAGCACCGGCTTTTCCCACAGCGCCTCGCGCACGCTGCCGTGCCTTTCCTGTATGCAGGATATGGTGAACATGACCGCAGTACCGAGCCCGGCGACAATGTAGTCTGCACCGGAAAGTCCGAGCTGCAGAAGCGTTCCCGAGAACGCCTCGCCCCAGTTGAGGTCAGTGAATATCGAGCCGAATGCGCGGAACGACACCGCAACATCGCGGTAGCAGTCGAGAATGCGCAGCGAGCACATCAGAAGGAATGTGCGCAGCGTTTCAAAAATGCGGTAGCCGGAGCTGCCGGCGAGTGCAGCGTGTTTTTCGCGGAAGCGGTGGGATACGGGCTTGAACTCCTCGGCAAGCAGGATGAAAAAGGCGTTTAACAGTCCCCATACGACGAAATTCCATGCCGCACCGTGCCAAAGTCCGGTGAGGAACCATGTAACTATCGTTGAGATATAAACCGAGAGTTTTCTGCCGAAGCCGTCGGAGATCTTTTTGCGCGCATTTTTGCTCAGCCTTAAAAGCCACGGGGCGACGGACAGCGGATAGAAGATATAATCCTTGAACCATGTACCCATGGAGATGTGCCATCTGCGCCAGTATTCGGCAATATTGCGCGAAAAATACGGGCGGATAAAGTTTTCCCGAACACTTACGCCGAGCACCTGTGCAATACCTATGGTGATATCAATACCGCCGGTGAAATCGGCATAAAGCTCCTCCGCGTACAGCACGGCTCCGATGAAAACATACGCACCCGTGTAGGTGCCCGGATCGCTGCACAGCGCCGTTACCGCAACAAGGAGCCTGTCGGCAATGACGAGCTTTTTGAAATAGCCCCAGAGTATGCGCTGAAGGCCGAACGATATCTGCTTGAAGTCGGCACTATGCTCGGCAAAAAGTGTGTTCTTCAGGTCGCCGAAGCGTGAAATAGGTCCCTGAATGAGCAGCGGGAAGAACGATGTGAACAGCGCGACACGCAGTATGCTTCTCTCCGGCTCGACCTTTTCCCAATACACATCTATGACATAGCTGACGGTCTGGAATGTGTAGAACGAAATGCCCAGCGGCAGGACCCAGTCCACGGCGCCGACCGATGCTCCGAATACGGAGTTTACATTCGAGATTATAAAATTTGTGTACTTCAGCGCCGCGAGAATCCCAAGATCAATGACCAGCGCCAGTATGAATATCCGCCTGCGGTGCTTTTCGCTGCGCTTTTTAAACGCCCGGCGCTCATCCCGCTCAAGTTCCTTGCCCTCCGGCGAGGCCAGATAAGCCTTCTGCTTTCTGAGGCTTGTACCCATGAGGTTTGTCGATGCCCACGATACCGTGACCGTTGCCGCCATGAAGAGCAGCCCCTGCCATCCGGCGCAGGCATAGAAAACGACATCCGCCGCGAGCAGCAAAAGCCACTGAAGGCGCTTGGGAATGAGATAATACAGCGCAAAAAGCACCGCAAGAAAGGCTATGAAGCCATAGGATGTGAACAGCACGGCTTACTCGTCGAGCAGGCGGTTTACCATGTTAAGCATCGCTTCGGCGGAGTTGAAGTTCTCCGGCACTATATCGCGCGCGGGAATGGTAATGTCAAAAGCATCTGACAGCTCGGCAATGACGGTGACTATATCAAGGCTTTCGAGTATGCCGTCGTCAATGAGAGTCGTGCAGTTTTCAAAATCAACGTCCAGTCCGAGTCCGTTTAAAATGTCGAGTATTTCTTCCATGGTCATATCTCCATATCTTTTAATGAATTTCGGTCTATCTTTCCGTTCGGCAGGAGCGGCAGCGCATCAAGCCTGCGAATTTTCGCGGGCAGCATATACCTCGGCAGCTGTGACCGCAGGTACCTCCGGAGCGCTTTTTCGTCAGCCGCGCCCATGTAAAACATATACAGCTTACCCTCGTCCTTATTGAACAGGCAGCAGGCGGACACCACCCCCGCACAGCCGTCGGCGCAGGCTTCTATCTCTCCGAGCTCGACGCGATGACCCATATTTTTTATCTGATGATCCTTGCGCGACACGAAAACAAGGTCGCCGTCGGCATTAAGTCTGCCGAGATCGCCCGTGCGGTATATAAGCTCAGGATAGTGCGGGTTCAGAGGGTTTTGCGTAAACGCGGCGGCGGTGCGCTCGGGATCGTCGTAGTACCCGAGAGTGAGCGCCGTGCCCCTTATGCAGATCTCCCCCGTCTCGCCGTGAGGCGCTTCGGTGTTATCCTCGCGCAGCAGAATAAAGCCCGTGTTGTCAAAGGGTCTGCCTACGGGGATGGGCTCGGCGTCGGAAAGCTCACGGTCGACCACATAGTAAAATGACATTCCCGTTGCCTCCGTCGGACCGTAGAGATTTATAAATCTTGCGCCCCTGCATGCAGCCTGCCACAGTCTGAGCTGCTTTACGGGGAAAACCTCGCTTCCGAAGCAGACGGTGCTTATGTATTCGGGACGAATGTCCTCAAACGCTCCCAGACCGGAAACAATGGTCAGCGCGGATGCCACCCAGCACAGGGTGTTCACCTTGTGCTCGTTTAAATATTCCACCGCTCTGAGCGGCGAGACGAAAAGGCTCTGCGGCATGAGGTATGCGGTCGAGCCGCATTTTATAACGGAGAGTATCTCCTTCATGCAGGCATCCACATACAGCGGCACCTGCATGGCAAAAACGCTGTTCTCATCCGCACCTATCACCGGGCAAAGCGCATTTGCGTAATCTATAAGTGCGCGGTGGCAGCCGGTAACGCCCTTTGGTATGCCCGTGCTGCCGGAGGTAAATACGATGTACGCCGGATCCGTGTCGATGCTTTCTGCGCGAACCGCGCCGAGGGCATCCTCGTCAACGGCTGCCGAGAACAGCTCGTCTGCCGGCACGATGCACTCCTCCGGCACGAGCTGCCCGGCGAGCTCCTCATTGTCTCTGCCGCATATGACCATGCGCACATTCAGCCTGCCGAGTATCATTTTCAGTCTGTACAGCGGCATGGATGCCGACAGCGGCACATAGCAGCATCCGGCATACATAACCGCGAGAAACGCGCCTATCGTCTCGGGCGATTTTTCCATAAACACCGCCACCGGTTCACGGCGAAGTCCCCTTGAGGCAATGAAGCTGCCTCCCGCTTTGGCAAGCTGCAGCAGCTCATCAAAGCTCAGGCTGCTCCCGCCGTCGGAAAAAGCGGTCTTGTCCCCATAGCGCGGAGCCGTTTTTTCAAGAAACTCAAGTATGCTTTTCATATCGTCAGCCCATTGAATACGGAGTTGTTTCAAGCGCGGGGTAAAGGGTCGTGTCAAAGCGCCAGTACTGGATGCTGTATTTTACAAGCTCCTCACTTGTCTTCATAAAGCATTTCAGGTGCTCCGGACCCACATTGCAGGTGTCAAAATGATACCAGCCCGTTCCGAGGTTCACAAGGCACCAGAAATGCTGGGTCTTGCCGTTTAAGCGCTCAACACTGAGCACCTGGCAGTCTATCTTCTGCAGCAGAGCATAGCTCGTTGCGTAGAATGTAAAGCAGTCGCCCACTCCCTCGGTCATTCCGCGGTAAGCCTCGCTTTTCCAGTCGGTCTTGTCCGAGGTGCCGGAATAGATTATGTTGTTGTAGCAGTATTCGAATATCGCATATGCCTGCTCGGGCACAGTCATATCGTCGGTGAGTATCTCCCCGAGCACCTCCTCGATCTTCTTTTCAAGCTCCTCGTCGCTTATCTTTTTTTCGATAAATGTGTATTTCACCGTAACGCTGCTCTTATTGCCCTCGTGGTCGGCTGCGGTGTAGGTGACATCGTATGTGCCGGCGGTCTTTGCATCGACCTTGCTCTTATCGACCTCAATGGTCGGCTCGGGGTCGGCATTATCCTCTGCAAATACCTCCTTGAAGTATGCTACGGCTTCGCCGACATAGCAGTATCTGTCGCGGGCAGCGTATATTACCGGAGGCGCCGTGTCGGGCGATATAACTGCCTTGGCGTCGACCGTCGTCTCGTTTCCGGCGCGGTCGGTGAGGATTATCCTGACATCCTGCTCACCCTCGACGCTCCAGTCGGGCTCACTTACGAACCTTGCCGTCACGCGCGACATATCGACGATGTTGGTCACGAATTTTATCGGCTCGCAGTAGTAGCCGGTGCTGCAATCGCAGGCGATGCCCTCGGCAGCGGGTGCGGTGGTGTCCCTGACCGTAACGCCGATAACGGCTCGCGCATCACCCTTTGTCACGGTAACTGCGTGAGCTCCGAGGCTCGTGAGCTCAAAGCCCTCATCCTGCATTTTATATCCCGCATAATCCTCGCCGAGTGCGCTTATGAGCATGCTCTCGGTGAGCGTTTCCGTCGAAGCCTCAAGCTCGACCAGCGCATCGCAGACGAGCACCTTTCCGGTTTTTTCAACGCTGTTGCCGCCCGCGTCGGTCGCCTTTATCCTGCACTCGACCGTTCCGACCTGCGACAGCTTTGGCTCCGAGGTAAACTCATAGCTCACCTTTGTCGCATCGCCGCTGCCGAGCACGAGATCCTCTGCCTTTATATCGCCGTCGGGCAGCACCGCAGCCGGCACGATATCCGGGTCGGGCGCGGTGGTATCTACTATGCGCAGAGTCGAGGTATATGTCTTGCCGCCGAACTGCGCCTTTATCTCGTAATCGCCGAGCTCATTCCATGTTATCCCGTTCAAATCGGTCAGGAGCTCCGCGTCGTCGCGCTCTACCGCCATGAAGTCCTTGAGCTGCGGGTGCGGCTGACCGGCCTCGTATTCGAGCACATCAACAAGCCCCAGCACCTTCACCTTGAGGTCAACGGTGCGGCTGTTATCGTGCGAGTCCTTGAGCTCTATCTGGCAGTCGTACACTCCGGCTTCTCCGTATTCCGGCTGCTTTACCCACTTCACCGTGTACTCGGACGCATCCTTTATTTCTCCGAGGGCATCCTCCGGCTCCATGGACTCATCGTCTATTGTTATCTTGGCGTCTATGAGCTCGGCCTCCGGCGCTTCGGTATCTCGGACTATGAGAAGCTCCGGACGCACCTTACCGTCGTTTTCAACCTTGACGATGTAGGTACCCTCCGCGGTAAGGCTGACATTGGGCTCGGATGCGTAGCTTGCTTCGGCACCGTTTTTCATAAACTCTTCCGCATCCGGCGCGCCGTCGCCGAGCTCGGCACACAGATACAGGTGCCTGCCGCCGTATACGACGAACACGACAACCGTCATCAGCACCGCAATCACCAGAATGACGCATGCGGCTATAATTATTCCCTTTTTGCCTTTATTTCCGTTTTTCTTCTTATCGGGCCCGGAACGCCTGCCTTTTTTAGCGGGTTTGTCTTCCTCTAATGCTTCCTCCGCAGGCATTTCGTCCAGAACGGTAGTTTCGTCCATTTGTCATGCTCCTTAATTAGGTACTTTTCGACAAATACATATCATAGCACATATTCGTTATATGCTCAATGATTATTTTGTTAACATAACTGCCTTGAATTAACTATGGAGGCGTGATATTCTAAGCTGGCAGCAGGTGCTGTATTGTCAGGCGGCGGTTTTATGGTTTTGTCCGCACCTACCGGCCGGAGCATCGCAGTGACCGTATCCGTTGCTGCGGAAAAACACCGCCGAAAAAGGAGATAAAGTATAATGAGAAAAATAACGGCATTTATTCTGTGTCTGTGTATGCTGCTCGGGCTGTGCGCCTGCGGCGATGCCGAGCCGCAGCCTACCGCCGAGCCGACTGACACCTATACGCCGGTGACCTTCACCAACAACGGCAAGAAAACGACCGTTTCTTCGCTGCCGGAAAAGGTGATAACCGCAGGGCCCAACTGTACGGAGGCATTCTGCGCGCTGGGACTCAGCGGGCTCGTCATAGGCAAGTGTATGGAAAATCACTCACTCGGCGCACCGGAGGAATACAAGGATGCGGTCGATGCAATACCCACGCTCAGCGTGGGCTACCCCACCGCGCAGCAGATTATCGACTCCGGCTGTGATTTCATTTATGCAAACAGCTGGATATTCGACGACGACCTCACGATAGCCCAGCTCGAAAAGGCCGGCATAACCGTTTATGTCAGCGAGGCGACCGACTTGGACGGCATATATAACGAGCTGCGCGATATTGCAAAGATATTCCTTGTTGACAGCGCCGAGGAGCTTATAAGCGGGCTCAACGAGCGCATCGACGCTGTCAGCGGCAAAATAGCCGGCGACATTACCGAGCCTAAAAAGGTTTTTGTTCTCGACAGTTTCATCGGCGATATGCTTTACACCGCGGGCGGCACGAATATAGAGTCCGTGTATATAAGAACAGCTGGCGGCGCGAATGTGTTCTCAGACCTTGACAAGGCCTGGGATGCGGTCGAGATCTCCGCTCTCGTCGAGGCAGATCCCGAGTATATCATCATCCACGACTACTCCGGCTCGGATTACGACAGCAAGGTAGCGGCGCTCAAGGAAGATCCCATCCTCAGCCAACTCAGTGCCGTGCAGAACGAGAGCTTCATCCGCCTGTCTCTTGAGAACGCCTTCCCATCCATCCGCTGTGCCGACACGGTCGAGACAATCGCAAAGGCGCTTTATCCGGACAGCTTCTGATACGCTCTCCGGGATATAAAAAAAGCACCCTTTGGGTGCTCCGGTCTTCAAAAGCCTATGCCGCTGAGGAACGAATACCGCGCCGTGACCGAGCCGCAGCGAGATTTACCGTAAAAATTATTTTCAGCGTGCAAAAAGGTCTGCGACTTTTTTGCACGCTTCGACTATCAAAAGGTATACTTTTTGATAGTCGGCTTCTTAGTGGATATTATATATCGGCAATTGCCAAATAACAAGCATTTTTTCGCGTTTTTCGTATTTTTTGTGTCTATATGTTACTTTTCTGCGGCTGCTGTTTTGCCCTGTCAAAAAGTATACCTTTTGATACCGGCACAGTGATACTGAACACAAAGGAGAAGAAAAATGAAAAAAGTACTGAGTCTTATAATGGCTGCGCTTTTGCTCGTCGGCATCGCGGGATGCTCATCCGATTCCAACGGGTCCAAGGCCGGAGACGATTTCCCCATAGTCGGAGTATGGAAGGCAACCGACGATGATATCTACTTGAGGATCCAGAGCGGCGGCGAAATGACGCAGGAATTTGTCCTTGTAAACAAATCCACCCGCACGGTAAACGGCATCACAACAAGCTCAACATCCAAATCGCTGTCTACCGTTTCCGCGACCTGGGAGGTAAAGGACGGCAATTTTATATTCGACGGCACTACGACTTTCGAAATGAAGGTCGACGGAAATGAGTACAAGCTTGTAAACGGCGAGCATGTATATGTTCGAGTGGGCGATGTCGATTATGAGATACCTCTGGACGGAGAAGAAAGCGGCGGTGCAAAAGCCGAGGATGCAGCCGAGTATACCGTCGGTGAAAGCATCACTGCCGATGGCATAGAAATGGTATTCACCGAAAGCGGCTTTGCCGATGATATACGTGTTACGAGCACAAGCTCCGGCATACGCATAACGAGCGGTCCCTCCCCCGAGGACGGTAAGGAGTTCTTCTATCTCAAGGGCACGCTCAAAAACACCGGCAAGGAGCAGCTGCGCCCCGCGATCGGCGGCACCGCAACATTGGACGGCTATAAATATGACATAAGCGTCGATATCATCAGTGCCGACGGCACTCCCTGCTCATATATAGATCCGCTGGACACCGTTACGATACTCATATTCGCGCATATCCCCACCGAGCTTTCACAGAGCTTCAGCTCCGGCGAGATGATTTTCGGATTCAACGACAACTTTGCCGATGTTGACATCACAAGCTGCGATTATCTGTATTCCCTTGCCGCCTCAGGAAACGCCTGATACTTAATGCAGAAAACGAAATCCCGCCCTGCTCGGGCGGGATTTTCTTATCCTATCTGGCATATGTAGGCTATCCTTCCGCTGTAGAAGCGGGCATAGTCTGCCATTGGATCGTTTCTGCTGTCGTTATACAGCCATGTTCCGTCGGGCTGCTTTACGAGCATGATATAGTCCTCCGCAGCTCCGTCATATGCATCCTTCAGCGACGGCTCGCCGGCTGCCCATGCATAGTAATCATAGCTTGCACCGTCGCGCCATTTTATTGTTCCGTCGGCATCGCGCACACCGCCTACCCAGACATACTGTGCGCTCGTGCCCTCAAGCAGCTTGCATATGCGCGCATAGTCGTCGGCGTTTCTTATGGTGGCAAGATGCCCACCGAGCTCCGCACACCTCTGCTCTGCGGCATCCCAGCTAAGGTCTTCGGAATAGAGCATATATTGCACCTCGGCAGGTGCGGCGGTGGGCTCCGTGGTGGGCTCAGCTGTGGGCTCGGCAGTCTGTACTGCGGTGGGGTCAGGTGCTGCGGATATGGCAGGCCCCCGAGTATTTGTCTCCATGCCCCGTACGACCGCGACCGCCGCGAGCAGCAGTGCAATGCCGGCGAGGACTATTATTGATCTGCGTGCGGACCGGCGTGTATGTATGTCTTCCTTGTGCGTTTCCTGCACCTTCCTCGCAGTCGGTTTCTTTTCGGTTACAGGCTTCTTTTCTGCCGCCGGTTTTTTCTCCGGTTCGGGTTTCTTTTCGGGAACCGGTTTCTTCTCCGGCTCCGGCTCCGTTTTCGCTTCGGCGGGCTCCTGTTTTTCACTCTCGGGCTCGGGCGCATTCTCGGCGGATCCGGGCTCGGCAGTATTCAGCGGTTCCGGCGCGTCTCCGCAATAGTCCCAGATTGCCGTCAAAAGTTCGGCGGCATTGGTATAGCGCTTCTCCGGAGCAAACTCCAGTGCCTTAGTCAATATCTTTGCGAGGGGCTCGTCAATGCCGTCCGGCATCACCATGGTGTCGCCGCTCATGCGCCGTCTGAGCGCATTCGCACGCTGCTCGGCGGCAGCGTCCTTTTCCTCTATAAACGGAAGTCTTCCTTTGTTAAGTCCGGCATACATTATAAGCGCTATGGAATATACATCCGCAGCCGGGCTCTTTTCACCATTCCAGAACTGCTCCGGCGCCATAAATTCAAGCTCAAGCTTTGTCCAGCCCTCGTCATCGGCTTTGAGCGGCTTTCCGACCGCGACTCTGCCGTCAGCGGTCACATATATGTTCCCCGGGCGAAATCCGCCGCGATAGCCGTCCTCGCCGCATTCGCGCACGGCTATCCTGCACAGCTTCTTCACAAGCTCGAGTATCTGTTCGGTCTCACAGTCAGCAAGGTCGCTCCCCAAGAGCTTCTGCGGATCAAAAACGGTATTTTCAGCCATGCTGCACCTCCCGTGCAAAATATATCGTTTACATAATATCACGGCAGGCGCGGCAAGTCAAACCATTCGCAGCAAAACATCAAAAAAGGGCGGACACATTTCATGTCCGTCCTGAGCTCATCCTTCCATCTGCTTGCCGAGGAAGCTCGCAACCGTCTGCGCAAGTTTGAATTCAACATCGCTCGGCGATGCGGTGCCCTGTGATACGAAAAGCACACAGCCCATGATATCGCCCTCGCTTATTATCGGCGCCGCCGTCGAGACGAAATACCGCTCGTCGCCGTCGAGCACCGGTATCGGTGAGCCCCCTTCAAAGCGGACGCTGCTGCGCGCTTCCATTATGCGTTCAAGTCCCGGTGATACCCTCCTGTCCACGAAATCGCGCTTCGCCGCACCGGACACCGCGATAACGCTGTCGCGGTCGCATACGGCCGCAATGGAGTCGGCGGATTTATGCAGGCTGTCACATATCTGTGCGGCAAAATCACTCAGCTCGCCGATAGGTGAATACTTTTTGAAAATGACCTCGCCGTCGCGGTCCGTGAATATCTCCAGCGGGTCGCCGTTGCTGATAACACTGACACGGAAAACCTTGTCCTCGTGGTTTTTGGAGGACTGGATCAGCGTGTTTTCGATATTTTCCGTGCCTTGCTTAAAATTTGCGGCGTCCTCCGTTTCCGTGGGGAGGGTCCCGCAGCGCAGCAGCGTGTCGATGTCGGCTTGGAGCTTGATTTCCAGATGATCTTCATAGACGAGAATCTTGTCAATCAGCAGCTCCAGGTCATTCCGTTCCAACTTGTCCTTTTCCAGAATGTCGCGGAAGACATCGATGGCGGTCTTTGCCACGCGGTTGACCTGAATGATGGTGTTGCGCTTGTCGGACAGCAGGTCGATCTGGTGGTTGATGCCGTCGATCTTCTTTTGCAGGTCGGCTTCCATTTCGTCATACAGCGCCTCGATGGAGGCTTCCTGATCCGGCTTTTTCATGATCTCCCGGATGCGCTGGCGTTTCGTCACCTTCAGCTCCTCGGTTAGATCGGCCAGCACCGCCGCCAGATTGTCGGCGGACTGCTCCGTTTCCGCCACCTGATCGTTCTCGCGCTTTAGCTCCTCGTTGAGCTGTTCCAGCATGGCGGCAGAGTTGTCCGCCAGCTTCCGCACATAGCTTTTCAGCAGCTCGTCCAGCCGGTCAACCCGGATATGGTGGCTGGTGCAGCCCTTGAGACCGCGCCGGTGATACGTTCCGCAGGTGTAGGCGGGCGCTAAATCACTCCGGCTCATGGCGAACAGCGGACTGCCGCAGTCGCCGCACTGCAAGAAGCCGGAGTACACATTGTCGTTGATCTTCACGCCGCGGTAGTTGCTGCGGCTGCGCTTTTCCCGCAGGGCGCTGGTGATGGCGAAGGTGCGGTAGTCGATGATGGCCTGATGGTGGTTCTCAATGACGATGTGCTCGTCGTCGTTGCGCTTGATCTCCTTGCCGTTGATCTTGGCGCGGGTGTATTTGCCCTGCCGAAGCGTGCCGATATAGAAATCGTTGTCCAGAATGCCCTGTACGGTGGCGATGGCCCATGCGTTCTTGGCCTCTCGCTTGGTCTTCTTGCCCGCCGCCTCCTTGCGCATCCGCTCGGACATGCGCGGCGTGGGAACGCCCTGATCGGTGAGATAGTTGGCGATTTTCTTGTAGCCCCAACCGGCGTTGCTGTAGAGGTCAAAAATCTTGCGGACGGTCTCGGCCTCCGTGGGGATGATCTCAAACTGCTTGTCCTCGGTCACAAGATAGCCGTAGGGTGCGGCGCAGATCCACTCGCCGTCGTTCTGCCGCCGCTTGATGACATTGCGCACCTTGCGGGAAGTGTCCGTGACGGGCATTTCGTTCACAAGAAACTGGAACTGGATTTTCAGCCAGTCGTTGTCGTTGGGAAAGTCCACGCCGTCACCGATGGAGACGATCCGGACGCCCGCGTCGCGCAGGTCTTCCAGCTCCACAAGACCGCGCGAGTTACGGCGGGAGAAACGGGAAAAGTCCTTGATGATGAGGATGTCATACTTGTGCTGCATCAGCCCCCGGCGCATCTCCTGATAGCCCTCGCGCTGCTCAAACGTGTAGCCGGAGCGGTCTCGGTCTTCAAAAAACGTCAGCGTACTGCCAGGGAAATGGGTCTTTACATAGTCCTCGATGATGGCCTTCTGGTTCTCAATCGAGATGTTCTTCTGATCCTGCTCATCATCCACGGAAATGCGGGCATAGCCCGCGATGTCAAATGTTTCAATCATGGTCAGTCACCTTTGAGATACTTTTCTGTCTGGCGGTCAAACTCGGAGATGTACGCGGCGTCCTGCTTTTTGCGGAACTCCTCATAAATCGCGCCGACTTTTTTTGCTGCCGCTTCCCGCGAGATATGGCCTTTGTTGTCCAGAACTTGACGGCGGTTGTTGGTCAGAAAGCGGTCAGTTTCGTTTAGCCAGTCCTGCATACTCATCAGCTGTTCATCCTCCGCCATCAGCTCGGCATAGTCGATGAACATGGTCACCAGCCGGTTCAGGCGGGACAGCTCCTTTTCATTCAGGTAGTTCTTCGCCACCAGCGTGTCACTTTTGAGAATCTTCCCATCCGGTGCGCCCTTCCATGTGGTAAGACCCATCGTAGGGCTGTCCAAGGTCGCCCGTTCGGAAATCAGTTCCGCGGCAGTCTTGCCGGTAACGGCATAATGCAGTTTGTTCTGCACGAACGCGTAAAACGCCTTTGTGGTGTCGCTGTTTTTGTCATAGTCATAGCTGCACTGCTCAAACACGTCTGCAATTTTCTGATAAGCTCTGCGTTCGCTGGCGCGAATCTCCCGGATGCGCTCCAGCAGCTCGTCAAAGTAATCCTTGCCGAACGGACGGCCATTCTTCATCATTTCATCGTTGAGAACAAAGCCCTTCTGGATGTACTCTTTGAGCGTCTTCGTCGCCCATTGACGGAACCGCGTGGCCTTCTTGGAGTTCACGCGATAGCCGACAGCAATGATGGCGTCAAGATTATAAAACTTTGTGTCGTTTGTCTGTGTCTTGCCCTGAATCGCTCCATGTCGAGTGGTTGTTTCCATTTTGGAAACAACCATGTTTTCCTCCAACTCACCATCTGCAAATATGTTTTTCAAATGCTTGCTGATAGCAGGTGTTTGGACATCGAACAATTCCGCCATCGCTTTTTGCGTCAGCCAGAATGTCTCGTTCTTGAACACGACGCTGACAAACTCTTTTCCGTTTTCATCGCTGTAGAGCAGAATTTCGCTGCGTTCCATCATTTCATTTTCCATTTGCATTCTCCTCCGTCTTCTCATTCAGCGTCCCAAGCCATTCGGATTTTCTGGTCTTCAATAGCTGGATTCCATTGTTTCCAATCTCTTTCATTCATTTCCCTTGTTTCTTACAGGCAAGTGTGTCACGTATATCTATTTGCGTGAGTCTTATTTTAGATAATATTGTACATGACGTTTTCGCTTTTTGCAAGGGTAAAAAAGAAAAAGGGCGGAAGGAGTTGTTCCCTTCCGCCCAATGTTCAGTGCTCCATGCCCACGGTCCGCTGCTTTTTTGCCTGCTGCACGGCTTTTTCGGCGCTGCGCCGCCGGTTGAAGAGCAGCAGATCCCGCGTGTTCTCATAAA
>CAVGWF010000047.1:0-23620 GCA_963632825.1 Escherichia coli
ACTGATCGCCGAGTGTCCATGAACTGACTGTAATGGGATGCTGTTTACTCATTTTATTTTCCTCCTTTTTTATTCTGCGGCCGGCTGTACCCGTGCCGCCGTGTCGATATCTATACGCTTGTTTAAAGCTACTGCGAGGATTATGCCTATAAGAGTCACGGCCATGTTGAACAACAGCACATAGCGCGGACCGTTCACACCGGAGACCCGGGTGATGAGGCTTGCGGCGTTCAGTACCGCATAGTTTGCAACGGACGAGGATATCATGACTATCGAGGTGATAACGCCGCGGTTTTTGGGAAACATTTCGTTTGCGACCGAGGTCACGAGCTGGAGAACACCGCCGGCAGCAAAGAAGCCGATGAAGAAGCCGCCTATTAAACAAACGGTCGGGATCTGCACGAGGTAGACCGCGGCGAGCGTTGCAAACGCACAGCACGGGAAGATGATAAGTATCCGCGCGGGCTTGATGCCCTTATTCAGAAGTGCGGCATTTACGAAAAGCGCGGCAACGATGCCGAGGGAGTACCAGGTCTGTATCATGCTTGGGTTTGCCAGCCCGTAGAGTGCGCCGAGCTCCTGATTGCAGTTCATCCAGAGCATGAAGGTGGTGGAGGTCGTAAAGCCGAGTGCAACGAGGATGACTGCCGACGGAGTGAAGTGCATTTTTTCCTTTTCTCCGTTCTCTTTTTTTGCCGCTGCCTCACGCTTGGGAAACGGCAGGAATATAATAGCGATGCCGTCTATTACAATGATGGCTGCCGCGGCAAGGAATATGGTGTTAAACGGCAGACCGTTCCGGTCTACTGCGAGTATGGCAAAGGGCAGAAGAAACTGAGACAGAGATATTGCAAGCTTCGTAAAGACATTCGCTATCGTCCCTTTTTCTTTAAATATCTCCATGCAGGACGGCGTGATGCTTGTGTCGAGGAAGGAGTTGCCCATGCCGCTTATGATCGCTAAGGCGTAGCCCCAATACACGCTTGTCGTAAAAGTGATGCCGATGAAGAATACCGAATAAAGTGCGCAGCCGATGAGCGCCGAGAGCTTTCTGCCGAGTCTGTCCGAGAGCGGTCCTGCGACGGGGAAGGCTATCAGCCGCCCAAGACCGATGGCGGCAATGACGGCGACGACGGCGGATATGTCATATACTCCGTCCGCTCCCGGGACGGTTCCCCAGAGTGCCGCAAACTCCTGCTTGTAGTGCCCCATGACCGATGAAGCTATGCCGAGCCCGAAATATGTTATGTACAGCGCAAGGGCTGTCGGGTAGTAGCGTTTTTGGCTCATATTTTTCTCCTTTCCAACTCTTTGAATTGCCGCGTCCGGATTCGTTAGTCAAACCATACCACGCTGTGTTTTATTTAACAAATAAATAAAATTAATAAAACGATAGATTTTTTCTATCGTTTATGTCATAATATACTCACGGAGAGGAGGCGAAGCGAGGTGAATTTATCTCACCTTAGATACTTTGTCCGTTTGGCGGAGACACGGCACTATACCAAGGCTGCCGAGCAGCTTTACATATCTCAGCCCAGTCTGAGCCACGCGATAAGTCAGCTCGAGCACGAGCTCGGCGTGCCGCTGTTTGAAAAAAACGGGCGCAATGTGGCACTGACTCAATACGGTGAGGAGTTTCTTGAGCAGGTGCGCCAGTCGCTGGAGATACTCGACGAAAGCGTTGATTATCTGCACCATATCGCTGCCGGAAACGGTGTCGTTCGGCTCGGCCTGCTGCGCACTCTCGGTATTGAATATGTCCCTACGCTTGCTGCAAGCTTCAAGCGGCAGAATGTCGGCAAAAATATCGACTTCACATTTTTCACCGGTGTAACTTCGGACATTATGTACAAACTTCAGCAGCATGAATTGGATATTGTGCTCAGCTCCAAGGCTCCTGAGGTGTTTAAATTTGATTCTGTCCCCGTAAAAAAACAGGATCTTGTCCTCATCGTTCCGCCAAACCACCGCCTTGCCGCACAGCATACGGCGGAGCTTGCACAGGTCCTTGACGAGCCGTTTATCCAGTATGCACACGGATCGGGGCTGAGGCATGTCATAAACGATATGTTCGCGCAGATAAACGCCTCGCCAAAGGTGGCGTATGAGATACAGGAGGATCAGGTCATCGCCGGACTTGTTGCGCAGGGCTTCGGCGTTTCGATAGTGCCGTACATGGAAATGCTGCTGCGCCTGAATGTGAAGATATTGCAGATATCGCATCCGGTTCCGAACCGCATGTTCTATCTTGTGACCGATCCGACGGTGACTCTGTCTCCGGCAGCGGAGGAGTTTAAGCGCTTTGTCCTGTCGCAAAGTGAAGCGCAGCAATAGGCAATTATAGCGAAAAACAATGCTTTCATAGTTTTTTTGCATCAAATTTTACCTGATAGATTGCCTGATAGGATATCAAACAGATAAAGCCCGTCACCTTCACAAGTGACGGGCTTTGCAATATTTATGATTTGGGATGGCCGGCATTTATTGGTCTGATGTCGCCTCAGACCTCGGCTCGACATTCAGCGCTACTATTTTTTCGGTCAGCAGCTTGTACAGATGCGAATATATCGCGGAATCGACCACGAGCCCTTTAACAACACCGTCGTCAGTGCTCTCGGGGGCAAATACACCCACTGCCGCCTGCTGTACCTGCTCAGTGACAAGCTTTGCTATACTGCGGTGGCGCATCACAAAGTCGTCGTATATTGCCTTGACATCTTCCTCCGGTATGCTCATGGGTATGATCTTGCTTACTACGGATATGCTGAGGCTCTGCTTGAGCGTGCATATCATAATAAGGTACGCCAAATGTATGCGGGTGTATTTTTTTCTCACCGGAGCGGGCATTATCTTCATGCGCACATAGTTGTTTATCGTGCTGGGGGTGATGATAGGGTCGCTGTTGGCGTCATGGGGGAAAAGGTCGAGAAATTTGGCAACAAGAGAGATGACCTGATCCATATAGAGCTCAAAATCGGGGAGCTCGTCCCATGTCGGCAGACAGAAGCGCGTTATATATCTGTCCCAACGCCTGAGCTTAGCCGCTATAAATTTGGTGTTATATATAAGTCATACCTCCCAGTGTAGTTTCCGATACATTATAGCATCAAAATGTATAGCTGACAAGATGATATAATATTCATTATTATTTAACATATAGCTATTTACTTAATAAGAAAAATGCGTTAAAATAATACGACATATTAGATATCTGTGGAGGCAGTACTATGGCTTTTGAGATTTTCACGGATTCCGCGGCGAATATTCCTGCGGCGAAACTTGAAGAGCTTAACATCAATGTGATCCCGTGCAGCTACGAGGTTGGCGGAAAGATAATAAAGTGCCCGCGTGTACCGGAGGAGTTTGACGGCAAGGAGTTTTATGATATGCTCCGCGCAAAGACCGAGGTCCGCACGAGCATGACGAACACCCACGATATAGCCGAGCAGTTTGAAACGGCGCTTTCAAAGGAAAGCGATGTCCTGTATATAAGTATATCCTCCGGCATAAGCGGCACATTCAATGCCGCCCGCCTTGCCGCCGAGGAGCTGCGTGAAAAGTACCCGGAGCGCCGCATCGAGGTGTTTGACTCTATGGGCGCGGGACTTGGAATAGGGCTTCTGGCAATGAAGGCTGCCGACTACAGGCAGGAGGGACTCGGAATGAACGCCCTGCTTGAGCGCCTCGCGTCGGACCGCAGCGGACTGTGCGAGTATTTCACCGTGGATGATCTTATGCATCTGCGCCGCGGCGGACGGCTGTCCGGCATTGCCGCAATGATGGGTACCGTTTTGAATATAAAGCCGCTGCTGCGGGGCGATGAGGAGGGTAAGATCGTTGTGTTCTCAAAGCTGCGCGGCAGAAAGAAAGCGATAGAGGCCATTGCAAAGGAGTATGCGGATAAAGCCGTTTCACCCGAGACACAGAGAGTTGCCATCAGCCACGGCGACTGCATCGAGGATGCCGAAGCGCTGGCAGAGCTGGTAAACGAGACGGCAAAGCCCAAGGAGCTTATCATAGCGACTCATGAGCCGTATACCGGCGTTCATGTCGGCCCGGGAATGCTCTCGCTGTTCTTTATAGGAGCGGGAAGATAAGAAAAATAAAAAATTCCTACAGTCTCATGGCTGTAGGAATTTTTTTGAGCCGTATCAGTGGTGGCTGTTTGTGCCCTTATCGCCGACGCCGAAGTGGAGCTCCTTCATGCCCTCGACCTCGTCGCAGATGTCCTTGAGCTGGCAAACGGAGCAGTCGGTGGGCAGACCCTCCATGATGTGGGTCAGGGTACTGGTTATGGCATCGACCTTCTTGGCATTGTCAAGCATTGCGGCAAAGTCAAGAGAGGGATCGGTGATGAAAATGACCTTGACATTGAGAACATTGGAATCCTTCTTGTATGCCTCGATATAACGGTAGCCGACCTGCTCGAAGTTTATGCCGCGTCTGAGCGCCTTTTTGGAAACACGGACCTGCTCACGGTGGCTTTCGGGGGACATACGGACCATGTAGCCCTCGGGATATACATGGTATTTGCAGAACTCGATATCCTTGAGCGCACGGTATACCTCCTCGTCCTCGCCCTCAAGAACGCCGACGCGCAGCAGAACGATGCGTGCGAATGGAACATCCTTTTTGATGGCCTTCAGATCCGGACCGTAGAGCAGAACCTCATCCTTGTTTACGAGATCGGCGCTCGTGGTGGTGCAGATGTAGTTTGCCGAGCCGAGACCGAGCGCACCCAGCTCATATGCGGCATCCGACTGCAAAACAAGCTCTGCCGAGCCGAGGTCGGGCCATGCCCTGCCGGACCTGTACTCCCATACCTTGGGCTTGGACCCTGACAGAAGCTGATTTGTGCTTTCTATAAGAGAGTTGTAAAGTTCCATACTGAGTCTCCTTTTCTCATTTTTCCTTTGTATATATTATAGACGCTGTATGCGCGAAAAAGTGTCGCAAATTCTACAGGTCAAGATAAATGTTAAAAAAATTGCATATTTGAGACTCTCAAAAAACGAAAAACGGAGCCGTCCTGAACAGCTCCGTTTTGTCACATTGCATGATCTGTCAAAATGAACCGCTGCGGCCGCCGTGCATCGAGCCGCTGCCTGATGTGTGAGTGCTGCTGAAATTGCCGCCGGAGCCGAAACCGCCGTGGTGTGAGCCGCCGCTGCCGTCGTCGTCCTTGGGCTTTGCGGTGCGCGTTACGGTCATATACAGATATGTGTCCCGGCTCTCGGTCAGGGCAAAGCTGCCCGGACGGACATAGTCGGAGGCTGCCGGCTGCATTTTAACGGTCTTCATGCCGCTTTTCATCGACGCAAGGACTATCAGCGCGGCAATGATACCGATAAACAGGGCGGCAGCGAGCCAGACGGGGCTGAAATACAGAGTGGAGTGTCCGGAACCGTCATAACCGTCCGGATCGGTTACGGGCTCATAGTCATCGTTATAGACGCCGTTAAAATCATCGGGGTCGAAATTGTCGGGAGTCGTGCCGCTCGGGTCGTCATAGGCATTGACAAGGTAAACGCCGCAGTTTTCAATAAAGCTCATGCAGGCTCCGTACCAGTCGCCGTCGGACATATATGGCACGAACTCGTCGCACATAGCGTCAATATACGCATCGGGAAAGGCAAATATCGCATATCCCGAGGTCGAAACGGCGTATTTTCGCTCATTTGAGCTTAAAAGCAGAATTATGCCGTCCTTGTTCTCGCCCTGACCGATGCCGGTCTCGTCATAGAAATCGTCGGCATACTCCTCGGCACTCCTGCCGTCGAGCGAGGCTGTCGTTACTATGGCGACATCGACCTTGTAGGTCGAGCTCACCTCTGCAAGCTTTTCGTTGAGAAGGTCTGTATCAAAATTGTCAAACAGACCCTCGTTATCGTATACGCGGCTCATGGAATTGTCGGCAAGCACTGCCGGACAGAGCACAATAACGAACATGAGCGCGATGATAAGGGATAAAGCTTTCCTTTTCATACCGCACCTCCTCAGCCCATAAGCGCCCACAGCAGGAAGTAGGATATTACCGAAACGGCGCCGCATATCACACTGAAGTACTTCCAGTAGGTGCCCTTGTCAACAGGCAGATCGCCCACGAACTTGCCGGTCTGACCGTTCATGGCAAAGGTATATCTGTTCCCGTTCCATGTGGTGTTCAGTATCCAGACAGGGTAGAGGGCGTATTTCTTTTTTCCGCCGGAGAAGCTGACGGAGGAGCTTTCGGGCGTCACGGAATCGTAGGCCGCCGAAACGGTGGATGCAAGCATTTGCTCGGCGCTGCTTTTAACGCGCTCGTTTGCCCTGCCTATGCACTCGTCGGCAGTGACATCGTATTTGTCGGCAAGATAGCCGGACAGATACGCCGTCTGAAAGTCAACGGCTTCGGAGAAATCAAACGGCTCCAGCGATTCCATCAGAGCATCCGGCATTTTGCGCGAGCCATCGACCGGAATGTGCTCAAAGCCCATGCCGCCGCTGCGCAGAAGATCGTAAAAGCTCGTCTCGGTGTAGTTGAAATCTCTGTCGGACCAGAAGCGCGTTTTCGTTGCGCGGTAGCGCACTCGCGCCTCGGCATCCGTGTCAAACAGCCAGAACGGGACATAAATGCCCTTTATCTCGTCGATGTGGTTTTCGCTCTTGAACACCTTCGGCAGCAGCTTTTTGCCCGAGATATGCTTTTTCAGAGCCTCCTTTGCGGCACCTTTATCGAGCTTGAACGGTATAACGCAGTCCGGTCTCAGCTCGCCTGCAAGCTGAGCCTTGAATATAACGGGGTTTCCGCAGAACGGGCAGCTTGAAGCCGCCGTTGTCTCATCGGCGATGATCTCGCCCCCGCATGAGGAGCAGACATATACATACATGCCCGTTTCGGCATCAAAGCGAGCCTCATCGGAATCGGAGCCGCTCCAATCCATGTGGTCCGAGCCGTCCTGCCTGAGACCCTCATCGTATGCCTTGAGAGCTTCAAGGTCAAATTCGGTATCGCAGTAGGGGCACTTCATCCTGCCCTGAGTGCTGTTATAGGTTATATATCCGCCGCAGCAGGGGCATTTGTATTGGAGCATAGTGTCAGTACTCATGGATCATACCTTGTCATTGTCGTCAAATCTGTCGCCGCACTCGGGGCAGAACTTCGGCGGGTGAGCGGGATCCACGGGCTCCCAGCCGCATTTGCCGCAGCGGTAGCGAGGTGCGCTCTCCGGTTTTTTTGCGCCGCAGTTTGAGCAGAATTTGCCCTTGTTGACCGCACCGCAGGAGCAGGTCCAGCTATCGGCGGCAGGCTTGGGCTTCCCGCATTCGGTGCAGAAATTACCCGTTGCGGTTGCGCCGCAGGAGCAGGTCCAGCTTCCGACCGGCTTAGCTGCCGCCGGAGCGGCAGCAGGCCGCTGCTGCTGAGCCATACCGTAGAGCGCCTGAGGATTGGCGCCGCCCGCATTCATTGCCATGCCCATGCCCATGAAGCCTGCCATTGCGCCGTTTTTATTTCCGGCAGCCGTACGCATGGCGTCTGCCTGAGCCTCCACGACCGTGCCAGCCGCAAGATTCGGGTTGGACAGTGCCGCAGCGCGCTGGAGCCTCTTGATGGAATCGGCGTCCTCGTCGGGAATGCTGACGGGGTTCATGGCGATGGAAACAACGCTCAGACCGCGCGCCTCAGACCATTTGCGGGTCAGGGTCTCGTTCATCAGGTCGCACAGCTGCATCGTGTGAGCGGGGATCTGATTCGGACGCATCTCCATCTCGGAGAGCCTCGCAAATGCCGGCTGGAGTGCGCTTACAAATTCGGTTTTGAGCTGGGAGTCTATCTCACTGCGCTCATAATCGTACTCGATATTGCCGCATACATTGGCATAGAAGAGCAGCGGATTGGTGATCTTATAGGAGTACACGCCGTTGCACCTTATGCCGGTGTCAAGGTCGAGCCCTATGCGGCTGTCAACGACCCGGAAGGGGATGGGCGTAGCGGTGCCGAATTTGTTGTCGACTATCTCCTTGGTATTGAAATAGTAAACGCGCTGATCCTTGCCTGTGTCGCCGCCATAGGTAAAGCGCTTGCCTATGGTTCTGAAGGTGTCGAGTATAGCCCGACCGAGGGAGCCGGAGAATATGCTCGGCTCGGTGGAGGTGTCGTATGTAAACTGACCGGGCTCTGCGCACACCTCTACGACCTTGCCCTGCTCAACGATTATCATGCACTGACCGTCGGCGACGGCGATGCCGGAGCCGTTGGAGATGATATTGTCACTCCCCTTGGTATTTGACGAGCGCGAGCTCACGCGCTTTACGCCCTTTACAACGAGCGTGTCCTTGTCTATGGCGTCACAGTAGAAAAACTCCTTCCACTGGTCGGCAAAGGTGCCGCCGAGCGCACCGATGCCCGCTCTGATAAGTCCCATATCACGAAACCCCTTTCAAAATGTTTGTCTTATGTGTTTATTTTATATACCAAAATTGTATGCAGACATTATTGCGTAGATTATATCATGCCGGAATTAGCCTTTCAACACTTGCGAATATTAAATTGCAGTGTTAAAATGAAGTGTTTGAAAAAACGAGTAAATAACCAAGGGGATGACGGTATGAGTATAATAAAGGACATAAATCTGGCACCATCCGGTGAAATGAAGATAAACTGGGTTGAGCGCAATATGCCGGTTCTGCGCGGCATATCCGAGGCATTTTCCCGGGAAAAGCCGTTTAACGGACTGAAGGTCGCGCTTTCGGTGCATCTTGAGGCAAAAACGGCGTATCTGTGCCGCGTGCTTGAAATGGGCGGAGCGCAGATGTATGTCACGGGCTCTAATCCTCTTTCGACTCAGGACGATGTAGCCGCGGCGCTCGTTCGCGGCGGCATGAATGTCTTTGCCGAATACGGCTGCTCGGAGCGGCGGTATGAGGACTGCCTGCGCGAGGTCCTGAAGATCGGACCGAATATCATCATAGATGACGGCGGCGACCTTGTACACCTTATGCATGAGGAGTATCCGGAGCTTATTCCGGATGTCATCGGCGGCTGCGAGGAGACAACCACCGGTATAAACCGCCTGCGCAAAATGGCTGCCGCGGGCAAGCTGCGCTTCCCGATGGTCATGGTAAACGATGCCGACTGCAAGCATATGTTTGATAACCGCTACGGTACGGGTCAGAGCGTCTGGGACGGCATATGCAGGACGACAAACCTCATCGTAGCGGGAAAATATGTCGTCATATCCGGCTACGGCTGGTGCGGCAAGGGCGTATCTCTCAGAGCCAAGGGGCTCGGCGCAAAGGTAATCGTTACCGAGACCGATCCTATCCGCGCGCTCGAAGCCGTTATGGACGGATATGAGGTCATGCCCATGCGCGAGGCAGCAAAAATCGGCGATATATTCTGCACCGTCACCGGCGGCAGGGATATAATCACAGCCGAGCACTTCCCGCTCATGAAGGACGGGGCTATCCTCAGCAATGCGGGACATTTCAATGTCGAGGTAGATATGGACTCCCTTGAAAAGCTTGCGGTGAGGAAATACGAGGCGCGCCACAATATTCAGGGCTATGTCATGCCCGACGGAAAAACGCTGTTCACCATCGCCGAGGGCAGGCTCGTAAACCTTGCCGCGGCGGACGGTCACCCGGCGGAGATCATGGACATGAGCTTTGCCATTCAGGCGCTGTCGGCAAAATACCTTGCCGATAACCGCGAAAGCATAAGGCCCGGCGTCATATCCGTCCCGCGCGAGATCGACGAGGAGGTCGCACGCTGCAAGCTGCGCGCCATGGGCGTCGGGATCGACTCCCTCAGCCGTGCTCAGGCGGAGTACCTCGGCAAATAACAAATCGGAGAGGCTCTTTAAATGGAAAACATGGAGAATATGGACTTTGAGGCGATGCGCGACAAGCAGGCTGACGAGCTCATGCAGCTTCTCGATGAGAGAAGAATGAAGGAGCTCCAGCTGCGCCTTGAGGATATGAACGAATTCGATGTCGCCGAATTTCTTACCGAGATAGGCGATAACCGCATGCCGATGGTGTTCAGATTGCTGTCAAAGCAGACGGCGGCGGATGTTTTCGCAAATTTCGATGCTCCCGAGCAGGAGCGGATAATAAACTCGATAACCGACTCCGAGCTGTCCGCAATAATCGAAGAGCTGTATGTCGACGATGCCGTCGATATGATGGAGGAGCTGCCTGCAAATGTTGTAAAGCGCGTAATGCGAACGGCGACACCGGAAACGCGCAGACTCATAAATCAGTACCTCAATTATCCGGAGAACTCGGCCGGAAGCATAATGACGGCGGAGTTCGTTGACCTTAAAAAATACATGAATGTGCGCGAGTCCATAGCGCGCATACGCAGGATAGGCGAGGATAAGGAGACCATTTACACCTGCTTTGTCACCTCTGCCGACCGCAAGCTCGAGGGCGTTCTCTCGGTCAAGGACCTGCTTTTGTCCGACGATGAGACCGTCATCGAGGATATAATGGATACGAATATCGTTTTCTGCATGACTCACGACGATCAGGAGGAAGCGGCCGAGAAAATCTCGGACTACGACCTCATGGCGCTGCCCGTTGTCGATAAAGAGGGCAGACTCGTCGGCATAGTCACCGTTGACGACGTTATCGACGTTATGGAAGCCGAGGCAACCGAGGACTTTGAGATCATGGCGGCAATGACGCCGTCGGATAAGCCCTACTCGCGCACCAGTGCATGGGATATGTGGAAAAGGCGAGTCCCGTGGCTGATGTTTCTCATGCTGTCGGCGACATTTACGAGCCTGATAATAAACTCCTTTGAGGATGCACTTGCGGTGCAGGCTGTGCTCATCGGCTTTATCCCGATGCTCATGGGAACCGGCGGCAACTCCGGTGCTCAGGCGTCTACCGCCGTTATACGAAGCATTTCTCTCGGTGATACCGAGCCTGAGGATGTCGGGCGCGTCATCTGGAAGGAGTTTCGCGTAGCGGTGCTGTGCGGCATAACGCTTGCCGCCGTAAACTTTGTCAAGATGCTGCTCGTCGACAGAATGCTGCTCGGAAACGATGCCGTAACGCTCACCGTTTCCGCCGTGGTCAGCTCCTCAATAGTTTTAATTGTCATATTTGCAAAGGTCGTTGGCAGCGTTTTGCCCATCGCCGCGGAAAAGCTCGGAGTTGATCCGGCGGTCATGGCAAATCCACTCATTTCGACCATAACGGATGCCGTGTCGCTGCTTATATACTTTGAGATCGCAAAGCTCTTAATAAGCTTCTGAGCTGCGGCAATATCACGGGGGGATACATAGATATATGCTTGTAATAATAGAAAAAATGGCGCTGCTTACCATCATGCTGGCAATCGGATATATGTGCATAAAGCTCAGGCTTGTAGGACCGGAGTTCAATAAAGGGCTCAGCAAGCTCGTAATAAATGTGTTTCTCGTCGGCATGATACTCTCGTCGGTCATAAATAAGCAGCTCAACATGTCCGGAAGCGATGTCGCCTTCGGAATTGGCATGCTGGTGCTTATGAGCCTCATAAGCCTTGGGATAGGAATTATAATGCCGTCGGTTTTCCGCTTTAAGGGCGGTGATACCGGTATGTACCGTATACTTGCGGCGTTCGGCAATGTCGGATTTGTCGGTCTGCCGATAGTCTCGGCGGTGTACGGCGAGGAGGTAGTGTTTTTTGCGTCCCTTGTCAACATACCGTTCAATCTGCTGCTGTATACCGTCGGCGTGATGCAGCTTCAAAATGTCGGGGAGAATAAGAAATTCCAACTGAAAAAGGCCCTGAATGTGCCGATAATAGCAACGCTGACGGCAACGGTCATATTTATCTTTGAGATACCGATGCCGCTGATCGTTGAGGACACCGCATCCACCGTCGGCGCGGCGTGCGTGCCGCTTTCCATGATGAGCGTGGGTCTTTCGCTGGGCAATGTTTCTATAAAGGATGCACTCACTCAGCCGAGGTTGTATGTTGTGAATATTGTGAAGCTGCTCATCGTGCCGCTCGTGACATGGGGAATCCTGAGATTCGTGATAGACGATCCGGTCATGCTCGGAACCGTTGTCCTTCTGGCAGCATGCCCGCCTGCGATAGTCTGCCCCATACTTGGCATGGACTACGGGCGCGACGGAGTGGAGGGCTCTGAGGCCGTTTTTATCGGCTCCGTTCTCTCCGTCATAACGGTGCCCATCCTCATATCCGTTCTGGGACTCTGAACCGCTCAGCTGCGTGGGACCGGCTTGCCGGAGAAACGAAGGCGGACTGATGATATATGAGCAAAAAATACAATGAATGTTTTTTAAAAGCGTAAGAAAATTATACAATTTTAAAAAAATGCACAAAAAGCGAAAAAAATTCGTTGCATTTCAAATTAAGTTGATGTTAAATAATAAGGTGCACTTTGGTGAAGTGTCTATTTCTTTATGAGGATAACCTATGGAATGTGCGTATATTTTAACTGCGCTTGCCGGTGCGGTATTTGGCGTTGCGGTGGCATATTTGAATATGCTGATAACAAGGTCAAAGCTGAAGGCTGACAGCGTTGCGGGAATAATGGGCGGCAATATGCTCAGACTCCTGCTGGATGCTGCGGCGCTTGCGGCGGCGTATTTCATCAGCAGGGCCCTGAATGCACCGACGATCGCGGCGCTGCTGGCAACTGCGGTCGGCCTGTCGGTCGGCGGAATTGTCTTCCTTCGGGCTATGCTCAAAAAAATTCAACCGCGCGATGACACGGCGGATGGAGGTGAATGATATTGAGCGAATTTATAAGAGAGTACATTGCACCTACAAAGACGATGTATACGATGTGGGTCATAATGGCGGTCATATTGCTGTTCTGCTTTATAGCCACCCGCAATATGAAGGATAAACCCGGCGTGCTTCAGAATGTTGCGGAGCTGATAGTATCGTCGCTTCTGAATTTCTTTGCCGGAGTGCTGGGCGAAAAGAAGGTGCGGCACTATTTTCCGATGCTTGCCTCGTTTTTCATTCTGATAATCGTGTGCAACTATACGGGGCTGCTCCCCGGAGCGGGTGAGGGCGACGAGGCACTGTTCACGGTACCTACCTCGGTGCTTGCGGTAACCGCGGCAATGGCGGTCATATCGTTTGTGACCGTTCAGAGTGCGGGCATCAAAAAGCACGGATTCGGCAAGTACCTGCTGACATTCTTTAAGCCGTTCGCGTTCCTGTTTCCGATCCTTATACTCGAGCAGTTTACACGGCCGCTTTCCATGGCACTGCGACTTTACGGCAATATCCACGGCGAGGAGCTTGCAACTGAAACGCTTTTCGGCTTGTTCCCCATAGGACTGCCGCTCGTTATGAACGTACTCAGTCTCCTTTTCTGCTTCATTCAGGCGATGGTTTTCACCATGCTGCTTGCGGTATTTATAAATGAAGCGACCGAGGATGAAGAATAAAAAGGTAAAACATATAGGAGGAAATAAAAATGACAATAGCACAGGGTCTTATCGCAATAGGTGTTGCGCTGGCGATCGGTCTGAGCACCATCGGCGTTGGTATTGGTCAGGGTCTTGCTGCGGCAAAGGCACTTGAAGGTATGGCAAGGCAGCCCGAGATGAAGGGTCAGCTCCAGTCCGTTATGATCCTTGCGATGGGCTTTATGGAAGCACTTGCTATCTATGGTCTGGTAATCGCATTCATGCTTATAGCAAAAATCTGATAGGCAGCCGATTTTCTGAAAGGAGGAGATCTGATTGTTAGACATATTTGGCCTGGAGATATGCACGGCTGATTTTCTGTGGACAATCGTAAGCTTCTTCCTGTTTATGTTCCTGCTTAACAAGATCCTGTTTAAGCCTGTTTTAAAGCTGATGGACGAGCGTAAGGCGCGCATAGATGCCGACCTTGAAAAGGGCAAGCAGGCCCGCGCCGCCCTGAAGGAAAATGAGGCTCAGCTTGCTCAGGAGCTGGTGCAGACCGGCGCGGATGCGCGCGGTGTTATAAACAGCGCCCGAAGCGAGGCTGAAAAGGCAAAGGGCGAGGTCCTCGATGCAGCCCATGCGCAGGCGGAGAAGCTCCATAAGGGCGTCCGCGAGCGTGTGAAGGCTCAGGAGAAGGCCGCAGAGAGCGAGATCGACGGCAGTATGCCCGAGCTTGTTGCCATCCTTTCGGACAGACTCCTCGGCAGCGAGGCGGCAAACGATAAGGAGCTCATCGCCGAGTGCATAAAAACCAATGCACAGTGAACCTCATAACAGGAATTACGGGGAAGGAGGGATAGTTCTCAGGTGGAACTTGTGTATAAGATCATAAACTTCATTATCCTGATCGGAGCTCTCGCTTTTATCTGCCATAAGATGAACCTGCTCGATAAGATATTCGGCAGCCGCAGGCGCGATATAAGCCGCCGGATAGAGGATGCCGAGAATGCGAAAACGCAGGCTCTTGAGCTTGGCGCGGATATAGAGAAGGCAAAGCAGGCGAATGAAGAGCGCAAGCAGCAGCTTTTGCAGGATGCCGAGCAGCAGGCAAAGGCGGACAGCGCTGCCATAGCGGTATCCGGTGAGGAGGAGGCAAAGGACCTTCTTGCCAATGCCGAAAAAAGTGAAGAGCAGCTCATGGAGCAGATGAAGAACAGAGTTTCTTCGCAAACGGTGCAGCGCGTTGCACAGATAACCGCAAGCGTTCTGAGCCGCGGCAGCTTTGAAAGCTCCAAGCAGGCGCTCAATGAGAAGTTTATCGAACAAATAAAAGAATTGGTATCGGCAATGCCGAGTGACATTTTGAATATGAATGAACTGAAAAAACTTGACATTTCAATAAAGAGCGCGCAGCCGCTGAGTGACGAGGAAATGCAGAAGCTCACTCAGATAATCTGCGAGACCTTTATCTCGTGCCACAACGAGGTTGACACCGATGTTATAGGCGGTGTGCGTATGCAGGTCGGCGACACGGTGTACGACGGTACCCTCGCGCACACTCTTGACAGACTCAGCCAGGATGTCGAGAGCAACACACGCCAGAGCGATGAGCAGATGAAGTCCATTGCCGAGGGCATCAAGAAGCAGCTTGAAAAGGTCAACGGCGACATTGATGTTTTCCAGACCGGCGAGGTCGTCACTCTTGGAGACGGTATCTGCCGCGTATCCGGTCTTGCCGATGTTATGGCAGGCGAGATGCTTGAGTTCAAGGGCGGACTCAAGGGCATGGTACAGGACCTTGAGAAGGATAATGTCGGTGTCGTACTGCTTGGACCGTTCGGTCACCTCCAGGAGGGTGACAGCGTCCGCCGTACCGGCAGAATAATCGAGGTGCCCGTCGGAGAGAGCCTTGTCGGCCGTGTAGTAGACGCTATGGGTACGCCGATAGACGGCAAGGGCCCGATCAAAAACGAGGGCTTCCGCCCCGTTGAGAGTCCGGCTCCGAGCGTTCTGTCCAGAAAGCCCGTTTCCGTGCCTCTCCAGACCGGACTCAAGGCTATCGACGCACTTGTGCCTATCGGCAGAGGTCAGCGTGAGCTGATCATCGGCGACCGTCAGACCGGTAAGACCGCAATAGCTCTCGATGCCATCATAAATCAGAAGGGCAAGGATGTTATCTGCATCTATGTCGCCATCGGTCAGAAGGAATCGACCGTTGCCGGCGTTGTTGAAAAGCTGCGCAGCCACGGCGCCATGGATTACACCATCGTTGTAGCCGCAACCGCATCCGAGCCGGCACCCATGCTGTACATCGCACCCTATGCGGGCGCCGCAATGGGCGAGTACTTTATGTACAAGGGCAAGGATGTCCTCATCATCTATGACGATCTGAGTAAGCAGGCTACCGCTTACCGCGAGATTTCCCTGCTGCTCCAGAGACCGCCCGGACGCGAGGCGTACCCCGGCGATGTATTCTATCTGCACTCCAGACTGCTTGAAAGGGCGGCGCGCCTTAACGAGGAGTCCGGCGGCGGCAGCATGACCGCTCTGCCTATAATTGAGACTCAGGCGGGAGACATTTCGGCTTATATCCCGACCAATGTCATCTCCATAACCGACGGTCAGATATTCCTTGAGAGCGATCTGTTCCACTCGGGCGTTCGTCCGGCAATAAATGTCGGTCTGTCGGTATCCCGTGTCGGCGGCGCGGCTCAGCTCGGCGCCATGAAACAGGTAGCCGGCCGCCTGCGCGTCGATCTTGCGCAGTATCGCGAGCTTGCGTCGTTTGCACAGTTCGGCTCCGACCTTGATAAATCGACCCGCGACACGCTGCACCGCGGTGCGCGCATGACGGAAACGCTCAAGCAGGGGCAGTATGCACCCATGAGCGCGGCCGATCAGGTCATTGCCATATTTGCCGTGTCCGAGGGTTATACCGATGATCTGGAGCTTGAAGATATGGCTCGCTTCGAGTCGGAGCTCATAGATTATGTAAACCGCACATATCCTGAATTCAGCGGCGAGGTGCTCAGCGGTAAAAAGCTCAATGCAGAGCAGCAGGCAAAGCTTAAAGAATGCATAGTGAACTTCAAGAAGACTTTTTGAGCGAAAATATAAATGAGAGGAGGGGCATAGA
This sequence comes from Escherichia coli, assembly GCA_963632825.1. GTDB lineage: Bacteria > Bacillota > Clostridia > Oscillospirales > Oscillospiraceae > F23-B02. The sequence goes on from CAVGWF010000047.1 coordinate 16,511, forward strand.
TGGCTAATATGCGTGCTATACGCACTCGAATAAAGAGCGTTAAGAATACCGAGCAGATAACCAAAGCCATGAAAATGGTCGCGGTGTCAAAGCTGCGCAGAACGCAGAACAGTATGCAGGCTATGCGCCCCTTCGCCGAAAAAAGCCAAGAGGTCATGGACACGCTGCTTTCTGGCTCGTCCGGACTGCAAAATCGGTTCATAACCCCGCATAAAGAGGTAAAAAAGATCTGCTATGTCCTGTTTTTGGGCAATAGAGGACTGTGCGGAGCTTATAACAGTGCGGTTTTGCACTACGCAAATTCCGTAATAAAGCGCTCCGGCAAGGACTACGGTCTTGTCGTGTGCGGACGCTGGGGCAAGGATGTGCTTGCAAACAGCAAGCTCAATGTGATACACACATTTTCCGAGCTCAGCGACACGCCGACGGTCGACGAAGCACTTGAGATATCCGATTATCTCAAGGAGCTTTACCTTGACGGCGGGTACGACGAGGTCCACCTTATATACCAGCACTATGTAACCGCTCTGCGTCAGGAGCCGACGGATGCTCAGTTCCTGCCCGCAAAGCCGGAAAAAAGTGATAATGAGGATCAGACGAGAGTGTTCATATTTGAGCCCGACACCGGAAGCGTGCTCGAGGGCGTTATGCAGCTTTATCTTAACAATAAGATCATGAGCACACTGCTGGATGCCAAATGCGGTGAGCATTCGGCACGAATGACTGCGATGACGGCGGCTGCGGACAGCACAAAGAAACTCATCGCGGAGCTCGACCTCAGGCTCAACCGTGCGCGTCAGGCAGCGATAACGACCGAGATCACGGAGATAGTCGGCGGTGCATCTGCGCTTAAAAAGAAGAAGTAAACCCCTTTAGGAGGTAGGTTAATGGAAAACGGAATTGTCAGAAGGGTCATTGGACCTGTCGTAGATGTCCAGTTTCCCTCCGGCAAAATGCCGGATATATACAATGCGATCGAGGTAAAGCTCCCTGACCGCAAGATCGTCATGGAGGCGGTTCAGCACATAGGCGACAACAGCGTCAGGTGCGTATCGCTTTTTTCCACCGATGGTCTTTCCCGCGGCTGCGCTGCGGTCGATACCGGCGCGCCCATAAAAATGCCTGTCGGCGAAGCTACCCTTGGCAGAATGTTCAATGTCATCGGCGAGCCTATAGACGATAAGGGACCGGTCAATGCCGAGGAGTATATGCCGATACACAGACAGGCTCCCGCATTTACGGATATTGCGCCGTCCACAGAGATACTGGAAACCGGTATCAAGGTCGTTGACCTGCTTGCGCCTTATTCCAAGGGCGGCAAGATAGGCCTGTTCGGCGGCGCAGGTGTCGGCAAAACGGTTCTTATTATGGAGCTTATCCGCAATGTCGCCTATGAGCACGGCGGCTACTCGGTTTTCGCCGGCGTCGGTGAAAGAAGCCGTGAGGGCAATGACCTCTGGCATGAGATGACCGAGTCCGGAGTCATAAACAAGACTGCGCTGGTGTTCGGTCAGATGAACGAGCCGCCCGGAGCGCGTCTGCGCGTTCCTCTGTCCGGTCTTACTATCGCCGAAAACTTCCGCGACGAGTCAGGTCAGGATGTCCTGCTGTTTATCGACAACATATTCAGATTTACACAGGCGGGCTCAGAGGTTTCGGCACTGCTTGGCCGTATGCCCTCCGCGGTCGGCTATCAGCCGACACTGGCGACCGAGATGGGTTCTTTGCAGGAGCGTATAACCTCAACCTGCAACGGCTCGGTAACATCGGTCCAGGCTATCTATGTCCCTGCCGACGACCTTACGGACCCTGCACCCGCAACGGCGTTTGCCCACCTTGATGCAACGACCGTTCTGTCACGAAGCATATCAGAGCTCGGCATTTATCCTGCGGTCGATCCGTTGGAGTCTACATCGAGAATACTCGATCCCAATATCCTCGGCAGAGAGCATTATGATACGGCGCGCGCCGTTCAGGCCGTGCTCCAGAAGTATAAGGAGCTGCAGGACATCATTGCGGTTCTTGGTATGGATGAGCTCAGCGTTGAGGATAAGGCGACAGTCAGCCGCGCACGAAAAATACAGAGATTCCTGTCTCAGCCGTTCCATGTCGCGGAGAACTTCACCGGCGTCAAGGGCGCATATGTCAAGCTGGAGGACACAATACGCGGCTTCCAGGCGATACTTGGCGGCGACTGCGACGATCTGCCGGAGCAGGCATTCCTTATGTGCGGAACGATAGACGAGGTGCTCGCAAAACGCGAGCAGTTCAAGTGAGCTGCGTCTTAATATTCGGAAAGGATAGCTGCTATGGCGGATAAGATAAATTTTCAGATAGCAACGGCAGACGGACTTGTCTGCGACGCGATGGCGAGCTATGTGCTTGTTCCGCTTACCGACGGTGATGCCGGCATCATGGCGGGTCACGCTGCCATGATTGGTGCACTCCGAGAGGGTGTCGTAAAGTATGTTACCGAGGGTGAGGAGCACTATGCCGCGGTCAGCGGGGGAGTTGTCAGCATTGCGGATAATGAACTGATACTGCTTGCCCGTACCGCAGAAAAGGCCGAAACGATAGACCTCGCCCGTGCTCAGGCATCCGAAAAGAGAGCAAGAGCGCGTATCGACCACAAAAACAGTGACATCGACCTGAAGCGAGCGGAGCTTTCACTCCAGCGAGCCATAGCGAGGGAAAAGGCCTATAGCTTTGTCCATAAGTAATATGTCAACAAAAAGCTCCCGTTCTCTCAGACGAGCCGAGAGGACGGGAGCTTTCATGTGCCGAACACCGCCGGAGGGCGGTGTTCATTTTTTTATTCGGTTCTCAATGCAACCACGGGGTCCTTGTTCGCTGCGACCTTAGACGGTATAAGACCCGCAATAACGGTCAGCAGCATGCTTATCGCTATAAGCACAAGCGCAGCAGCCGGCGGCAGAACGGCGTTTATCGAATAAATGCCGGTAAGATGGTGGACGACGGCGTTTATCGGGATGCACAGCAGCATCGTTACAAGAATGCCGATAAGTCCGGCACTGAAGCCGACTATGACGGTCTCGGCGTTAAATACGCTCGAAATATCCTTTTTCGAAGCGCCGATGGCGCGGAGAATACCAATCTCCTTAGTGCGCTCAAGAACACTTATATAGGTGATTATGCCGATCATGATGCTTGAAACTATAAGACTTATGGCGACAAATGCGATAAGGACATAGGATATCACATTGATTATCGTCGTTACCGAGCTCATGATAAGCGCCACATAGTCGGTGTAGCTTATCTGGTCTGAGGGCTCTACGCTGTTATTATAGTCCTCTATCACCGCAGAAACGGCATCCTTAGCGGCGAAGGTCGCAACATAAATGTTGACTCCGGCAGGGGAATCGAGGTCGACATAGCCGAGAGTACGCAGGTTTTGCTCATAGCTCGAGCTTGAGAAGGTTTCGGGCATATACTCATCATATATGAGCTTGTAGCCCTCATCGGTTAGATAGCAGCTGTCGAATGCGGAGGCTAACGCAGCTGTGGAAAGCTGACCAAGCTGCTGCTTTACCTGCTCGGCATAAGTCTGCTTTATCTGCTCACTCAGCATCTCACGCATATAGCCGAACAGCGTGTCATCATCCATCGCCGCGAGCATATCGGCGTATTCGGGATAGCTTTCGAGCACCTTTTGCTCAATATCGCTCCTTGTAAATCCGCTGAGCTGCTCGTCTATTACGGAATTTACATACGCATCGGGTGCCGTTGACATATAACCAATGTATATCTCCGCCTTCTTTGCATCGTCTATGCCTGCGCAGTAATCTATAACGGTCTGCTTTATCTCATCGGCAGTGAGCACCTTGTCGGTATCCTTAAACGGCAGACCTGTGAATACATCGTGCTTGGGATCCTCAAGCTGCTTTTTTACAAGCTCGCTCTGAGCGGTCTGCTCGACGACATACTTTGTCAGGGCGTTCGTATATCCGATAGCGCCGGTCATCATTCCGGACACCGCATCCGCACTCTGACGCACGATGCCGACTATCCTGAGCTCAATGCCGTTGCTGTACAGAGTCTTGAGTCCGAGAGGATCCGCGCTTATGTCCTTGTAGGCGCCGGTCTCCGGGTCATACTGCCAGCAGTCGGCAGGGAGGATGAGGCTGAAGGTCTTTTTGCACACATCGGCATAGCTCCAGCTCTCGACCTTTGAGGTGTCGACCTCATCTCCGCTCATATAGCCGGTCATGGCCGCGACCATCTCGCTTGAGGATTTGAGCCCGAGAGCGTACAGCACCATATCCGAGACCTCGTTATTTTCGTCAACTATCAGAACGACCTCATCATAGCTCTGCGGCCAGCTGCCGTACAAAACATCGTACTGCTGCTGCAGCACCGGGCTTATGAGCCCGTTATCGCCCGGCAGCATCTCCTGCCAGACGACAAACTGGCTCTGCGTGCTGCTCATGCCGGAGGAGGAGAACATGTCGTTCATCGACTGGCTCACAGACTGCTCGGCATCATCTCCGATAACACCGGCACGCATCTTGCTCATGAGCGACATGACATCAGACTTCACGATCTTCCCGTCGGCATCCTTGGTGTAGAGGTTCATCGGCAGATTGTAGGTGTACTGAATGCTTGTCGCGTTTTGGCTGAGCACCGTGTCCTTTGACATCTGCTCGTCGAGGAAAACCTTCAATGCCTTGAGGTTATTGCTCTGCACCTCGGCGTTTGTCATGGTGTTCATCATTTCGTACATAATGGTGTTGCCGTATACGGCATCATTATCATGCTTATTTTCGGAGTTCTCGGCATTTATGCCCATAAGACTCGTGACAAGAGCCGACATATCGACCGTTTCCGCCTGGATGCTTATCGGGTAGGAAGAAAGCGTGTCCTCCTGAACCTTGTCGATGTAGTTATTAACGCCCGTGGAGATCGAGAGGATCAGCGCAATGCCTATAATGCCAATGCTTCCGGCAAAAGCCGTCAGTATTGTGCGCCCTTTTTTGGTCATTAGGTTATTGAGCGAAAGCGAAAGTGCCGTGAGGTAGCTCATGGCGGTTTTCCGCTGCACTGGCTCGGAAACCGCGTCATCGGGAGCTGTGTACGGCATTGTATCGCCGGTTATGAGACCGTCGCGCAGGCGAATGATGCGCGAGGCATAGCTGTCGGCAAGCTCGGGATTGTGCGTTACCATGATGATGAGCTTATCCTTGGATATCTGCTTCAGTATCTCCATGATCTGCACGCTCGTTTCAGAGTCGAGCGCACCCGTAGGCTCGTCGGCAAGGAGAATGTCGGGGTCGTTTACCAGCGCACGGGCTATCGCAACGCGCTGCATCTGACCGCCGGACATCTGATTCGGCTTTTTGCCGAGCTGATCGCCGAGCCCGACCTGTTCAAGCGCATTTACGGCTCTCCTGCGCCGGTCGGCCTTGCTGACGCCGGAGAGAGTAAGTGCAAGCTCAACATTTGCAAGCACCGTCTGATGCGGAATGAGGTTATACGACTGAAAAACAAAGCCGATGGAGTGGTTGCGGTAGGTGTCCCAATCACGGTCGGAGTATTCCTTTGTGGAGCGGCCGTTGATTATGAGGTCGCCCTCCGTGTACTGGTCAAGCCCGCCGATTATGTTCAGCAATGTGGTCTTGCCGCAGCCGGAGTGACCGAGAATGGCGACAAACTCGCTTTTACGGAATTCAAGGTCGATCCCCTTCAGCGCGTGAACGGTATCGTCGCCAACGGCGTAATCCTTTGTAATACCTTTTAATTTGAGCATGAGGCGTGTCTCCTAAAATTAACGCATAATAAAGCAATTATCGGCTTTTTTTGCTTTAAAGTCAATAGATGTAACAGAAAGTTAAGAAACAGATTCCGAAATCTTCCGGTGTTGACAATTTTGCTGCCGTGAGTTAAAATGACCATGTTGTGCCTCCGTAGCTCACCTGGATAGAGCGTGCGCCTCCTAAGCGCAAGGTAGTGAGTTCGAGTCTCGCCGGGGGTGCCAAAAAACGCCGAAAGCCTCGTAGTGTGATATAGTCCCCTTAGAGTAGACACTCGAAAAAGCAAAAATTTCGAGACTGCAATAAGGGGACTATATCATTGATTGGCCTTCGGCGTTACTTTTTTGTTTGTATCACAGCGCGGCGCGCTGTTCGGGACTCATACGGTATTTTGGATTTACATGGTAGGCGACCTCGGCGTACTGCCTTGCGCGCTCACGCAGAGAGAAGTTGCCGTTCTGGCTGCACCAGACATAAAGCTCGTGAATAATTAGATCGGTTGCTATGCGCGAGAGAAGCTCGGGCGGCTCCTCGGTCTCGATTATTCCGTTTTTTGCACAATTTTTCGCAAGCGTTGCAAACAGGTCGTCCAGCGCGTGCACCGCGTCGCGTATGCCATCAGGTGATTCGAACTGCATGATAAACAGAGTGCTCGTGAGCTTCGGACCGAAGTCGAGCGCAATGGCTATGAAGCGGTCGAAAAGCTGCCAGATGCGCTCAAAATCATTATCGGCATCTGCAAAGCGCCTGAAGCTCTCCTCATCATTCTGCTGCGGCTTTGCGACCACATAGTCGAGTATGCTGCGCTTACCCTTGAACACGGTGTAGAAAACCGTGCGTGAGACATGAGCGGCCTGACATATCTCGTTTACGCTGACACTGCCATAGCCTTCGCTCTTAAACAGGCTTATTGCGCATTTTGCAATATCCTCCCTGAGCCTGGCTGTAGAATCCTGCACAGAATACACCTCCTGCAAGGCTGTTCTTATTTTTAAAACATTTTAAGCGTTTTGTCCGCAAATGTCAACTTACGCCCGAAACTGTTCTCAATTATTTTACAGGTTTTTTGTGAGATTTGTCAAATTCAAGGCATGATTATTGACTATTTTCAACAATAAAAGTAAGATAGCTTCAAGCATCGCTATTTAATTCACAAGCAAATCAGAATCACGCATCAAAAACATATCAAGGGGCTGAAATTTAATGACAAAAGACCAGAAGATCGCCAAGCTTGGCAAGGAGATCACCGACCGTGCCACCGTCCTTCTCGGCAAGGACAAGATCACTCCGGAATCTCCCGAATACCTCGGCATCAATTCCGCACTCAAGTACACCGCATACA
>CAVGWF010000048.1:0-6919 GCA_963632825.1 Escherichia coli
CGGCAGGATTAGATAGATGGTCGTTTAAGACAGAACCCGGCTTACAGACTCGCTCCATTATAGAAAAAACCGCCGTCAGGCGGTTTTTTCTATTCCCATTTTGTCCATATATCCGGCTGATAACCGACTGTTGCCTGCTTACCGTTGCGTACTATCGGAGTTTTTATGAGCCACGGGCACTCAAAAAGCTTCTCGAGCTTCGCATCATTTGACGCAAGATACTGCACGAGAGGATAATCGACATCATCCTTGTTGAGCATGGCGTCAAGTCCTACCGCATTCTTCACGGAGTTAAGCTCTCCCCTGCTCATACCGAATTTATTTATATCGACAAGCTGATATTTGATCCGGCGTTCTTTAAAGAAACGCTCGGCCTTCCTTGTGTCAAAGCATTTGCTTCTTCCGAATATCTGTATGTTCACAATGCTCTCTCCAGTACGCTGATTATATTATTCCTAAATATGTCCCGAACGAGGGATTCAGGATAGTTGTGCCGCAGCATAAGCTCATATATCTTGCCGAGATCCTCAACACCGTTTATACCTCGCGGCATTTTTTCTATACCGTCAAGGTCACAGCCGAGAAAAACGCTTTTCTCACCGCCAAGCGACATGAAATGCTCGATATGTGCGAAAACCGCGTCAAGATCGCAGCCCATGCCTAGAAATTCGGGATACAGGTTAATTCCGGCTCCTCCTCCCTGACGCACAAGAGCCGTAAACTGCTCATCGCTCAGATTACGCGGCACAGCACACAGCGCCTTGGAGTTGGAATGACCGGCAATAACGGGTTTTTTGCTCACCTCGAGCACATCCCAGAAGCCGCACTCGGATATATGCGACATATCGAGCATAATGCCGAGCTCCTGACAACGCAGCACAAATGCTTCTCCCTTTTCTGTAAGTCCGCTGCCGCTTGCCATCGCTGCGCCGCAAAGGGCGTTATCGTGGTTCCAAGTGAGGTGCACGATCCTGACGCCATCGGCATATGCCGCATCGATATCCGATATCTGCTCGGCACCCTCAATGGATAGCATGGCAGCTATGAGCCCCTGCTGTGCAGCCTCCCGTATATCGGAAATGCTGAGGCAGAGCCTTACGGCGTCGGTATTTTTGCCTATCTGCTCTTTAAAAAAGCGTATTTCCTTCTCGGCAAAGCCTATGGGATCCGGCTCATCTACCGCGCAAACCGCAAATACCTGACCGGCGGGAGAATACACGGAAAGGCGCTCAATATCAAGCTGCATATCGTTTCTGCGCAATTCACGACCGTGCTCATGGGCGTGAACCGATGTATCGCAGTGGCAGTCAAAGATAGGGATACTCATCACACTTCTGATATGAGCGGCAGTATCATCGGGCTGCGCTTGGTGGTTTTATAGAGGTAGCTGGAGACATTGCTCTTTATACGGCTTTTTATCGCCGACCAATCCTTGACACCGCTTTCTTCACAGGCAATGACGGTTTCCTTTGTTACTTTCTTAAGCTCATCGAGCATTTCCTCAGCCTCTTTGACATATACAAAGCCGCGTGTCAGTATTTCGGGGTCTGACAGCAAAGCGTTGTCCCATGACGACAGTGTGACCACAATGACGACCATGCCGTCCTCAGCGAGCCTGTGCCTGTCGCGCATGACAACGCTGCCGACATCGCCAACGCCCATTCCGTCGACCATGACAGCACCGGACGATACGGCGCCGTTGAGCTTTATGCTCTTTTTTGTGAGTTCAATGACTTTGCCGTTTTCGGCTATTACGACATTTTTAGGCTCAATTCCCATGAGCTTTCCAAGCTCGGCGTGCTTAACGAGCATACGGTATTCGCCATGTACGGGAATGAAGAATTTCGGGCGTACAAGTGCCAGCATCATCTTCTGCTCCTCCTGAGAGGCGTGACCGGAGACATGCAAGGCGGTGTTTCGGTCATAAATGACCTCAGCCCCCTTATGGAACAACTCGTCAATAACCTTACTTATCATGTTTTCATTGCCCGGAATTGCTGAAGCGGATATTATAACACGGTCACCTGCGGCAATATTTATCTGCCGGTGCTCTGAAAACGCCATTCTGTAAAGCGCGGACATTGTTTCGCCCTGGCTGCCGGTGGATATGATAACAACCTTATCCTTGGGCAGCTTATTTATCTGGGCAATATCAACGAGCACATTTTCCGGAACATTGAGGTAGCCGAGAACCGTTGCAACGCGAAGAATATTTTCCATGCTGCGGCCGGTTATTGCGACCTTTCGCTTGTACTTTGCGGCAACATCCATTATCTGCTGTAAACGGTGGACATTAGACGCAAATGTGGTGATTATGATACGCTGGTCGCAGTTTTTAAACAGCATATCAAATGTTTCCCCTACCTTACGCTCCGAGGCCGAATGCCCCGGCTTTTCAACATTGGTCGAGTCGCTCAGAAGCGCAAGCACGCCTTCATTGCCAAGCTGACCGAAGCGCGGCAGGTCAATGACCTTACCCTGTACGGGCGTGAGGTCTATCTTAAAATCGCCGGTGTGCACAACTGTGCCGACAGGCGTTTTTATTGCAAGCGCAACGGCATCGGCAATTGAGTGGTTCACGGTTATAAACTCTATACTGAAGCAGCCAAGTCGGAAAATGTCGCCCGCCTTTTTTGTGAATATCTGCGTATTGTAAAGCAGATCATGCTCCTCAAGCTTCAGCTCAATAAGAGCCGCGGTGAGCGCAGTGGCATAAATGGGAACATTAAGCTCATGAATGACATAGGGAACTGCGCCGATGTGGTCTTCATGACCGTGAGTGATGATTATGCCCCTGACGCGGTCGGCATTTGCCTTCAAATATGATATATCAGGTATGACGATGTCTATTCCGTACATATCCTCGTCCGGAAAGCCGAGGCCGCAGTCTATAACGATTATATCAGTTCCAAATTCGATGGCCGTCATATTTTTGCCTATCTCGCCGAGACCGCCCAGTGGTATTATTTTTAGCTTATGAGTCATATATTGACCTCCTAATGAGTGATTTTCCGAAAACGACAAGCAAAGGGAACCTCGATACAACCACCCTGAAAGCGTGGTGTGCAGCGAAGCTTTCCCCCTCTTTTTCGGTATGTAAATTATAATTTTCGGTATTCCGTACCGTTAGTTACATTTCTATCCTGCCCTCAAGAGCGCGCAGGAGCGTTGCATCGTCGGCAAACTCAAGATTTGAGCCGACCGGGATGCCATATGCAAGTCTGGTTACCTTAACATCAAACGGCTTGAGAAGCCGGGAGATGTACATGGCGGTGGCTTCACCCTCGGTGTCGGGATTTGTTGCCATGATGATCTCGGAAATTTTGCTGTCATCGGCAGCAACACGGTGTATAAGCTCGCTGATGCGGATATCGTCCGGTCCAACATGGCTTATGGGAGATAAAACTCCGTGCAGGACATGATACACACCGTTATACTCGTGGCTGCGTTCGATCGACAGGACATCACGGGGCTCGGAAACTACGCAAACGGTGCCTTTATCGCGCTTATCACTTGCACAAACAGCGCAGACATCTCCCTCGGTAAGGTTCTGGCATATCTTGCAGCAGCAGACATTTTTTCTCGCTTCAAGGATAGCTGCAGCAAAGCTCTCTCCCTCGCCATCGGGCAGCGAAAGCACATGGAAAGCAAGCCGCTGAGCACTTTTGCGCCCTATTCCGGGCAGTGATGCAAACTTATCTATCAGATTTTCAAGTGAAGCAGGGAAAAAAGGCATTTATATTATCTCCAATTTAAGCATTTCTTATTGCGTCTATTTGGGCTTTTCTATCAGACTTTCCAAAAACGGCACTTCCGGCGACAAGCACGGTAGCACCGGCATCCTTAACAAGCCTTGCAGTGACGGGATCAACGCCTCCGTCGACCTCAAGCTCGCAATTAAGCCCGCGTCTGTCAATCTCGGAACTCAGCTCGGCAATTTTGGGAAGCTGGTCATGCATAAAGCTCTGACCTCCGAAGCCAGGCTCGACGGTCATAACGAGAACCATGTCAAGCTTATCTATGAACGGATAAAGAACGCTTGCGGGAGTTCTGGGCTTTACGGAAAGACCCACCTTCTTTCCGTTTGCCTTAACAATGTCTATAGCATCCGATATATTCTGATACGAGTCCGCTTCTACATGGAGCATGACAAGATCAGCGCCAGCATTGCAGAAGGCTTCGGCATATCTTACGGGCTTATCTATCATGAGGTGGACATCCAAAAACATATCTGTCATTTTTCGCACGGATTTGAGTACGGGTATACCTATCGAAATGTTCGGAACGAAAAAACCGTCCATGACATCAAAATGCACATAATCGGCACCGCCTGCGCGAATATCATCAATTTCCTCACCAAGCTTTGTGAAATCCGCAGAGAGTATGGACGGAGCGATCTTTATCATAACAATAACCTCAATTAAGCATACGGCATAGAATACCACAGCGGCACTGTGCGCACTGCCGCTTTTATATAAGGGGCGCTGTATATGGCGCCCCTGTCTGCACACATGTAGTAATTATACTACACAACGCCTTTTTGTGCAATAGTTAATAAAGCGATGATCATGACGGTGCATTAGCCTTCTTATTGACATCCGTAAGCGGTACATGCTATCATTGCACTGTTACCATACTATGCTATATTGGAGAAAGAGAGAGAAAAAATGAAATATTGCCCGAACTGCGGCAAGCAGGTCGATGATGCTCACCCGTTCTGCTCCGGCTGCGGATACAGATTCCCGACATTCGATGCGGCACCGGTGAATAGCTCGTATGCATATCAGACTCCGCCGGAATTTATCCAAGCGTCCGACAAAACAAAAGGATCTAAAAGAGCGCTGATAATTGCACTTGCCGCTGCTGCCGTTCTTGTGATTTTGGCGGTGCTGTTCTTCGTTACGAATATTTTCGGAAATCATGTTATACAGTCTACGGAAATCAGCGTATATAATGATGGCGAGCTCTCTGTCAAGATCGAAAGAGAGTTTGACGGCAATGGCGACATGACCGTGCAGACACAGTATTATTATGACGGCAAAGATGTGACTTTCAAAAGGATCAGCACCTATGAGTACGACGGAAAGCATAATAGGACCGGCTTCACTATCGAGACTGTGTCTTATGACGAATTCGGCAAGGTCGAAGAAACAGACGAATACGAATATGATATAAAATCTTATAAAAAAGACGGGCTCTGGCATTATGATGTGTACGGCAGCAACGGTAATTTATTGGACACCGAAGTATACGACAAGCACAGAGAAGTGATTCAATGTATTGACGATGACGGCAGCATTTCATATGAAGCCAAATACGAATATGACATATTCGGCAGACTGATAAGCCTCAAAGATATACGCTATGATGGTGATGACAGCGTATGGTATGAGATGAAGTTTGCATATGACGACGGGAAAATGATCGCTACATATTCCAATGCATACAACTGGGATGAACGCACGGACCACTATGAAAATTATGAAGCAGTCTACGAGTGGAGCTTCTACTACTTCTGGTAACAAATAAAAAATAAACGGAAAGCAATTGCTGTCCGTTTATTTTTTATTCTGCCGCTTCGGGGAGCTTACATACATCGATCCACTCAATGGCGTTTGAATACTTGTAAAGCTCGTCAAGATCAAGCTCAATGGCGCTGTTTCCACTTCCGACTGCCGGAAAAACGGTCTCAAAACGCTTGAGGCTTTCATCGAGATAAACATCAATGCCGTCGTTAATTCCGAACGGGCACACGCCGCCAACGGGATGCCCTACAAGCGTGAGGACCTCGTCGGGAGCAAGCATTTTTGCCTTCATGTGGAACTTGCCCTTGAACTTATGATTGTCTATGCGGGCATCACCGGCCGCAAGGATGAGAATGCAGCTGTCATCCTTTTTAAATGACAGTGTTTTTGCTATCCGCGCGCCTTCAACACCGAGGGCGAGTGCCGCCAGCTCGACAGTTGCGCTCGATACATCAAATTCACGCACTCTGTCCTCCATGCCAAACTGCCTGAAGTATGCTCTGCCTTTTTCAATAGACATAAATTATCACCTTTTTATCACTTGAGTATTATCTTGTTGAAATTCTTCTTACCGCGTTTTATTACAACGCCGTCCCTGAGCTCCTGTGCAGAAAAGCTCTTGCCGATATCCGTTACCTTCTCGTCGTTTACGGAAACGCCGCCCTGCTGGATATTGCGGCGAGCCTCGGACTTCGAGGCGCACAGACCGGTTAGAACGAGAGCTGTCATTATATCTACAGCGCCGTCAGTAAGGTCGGCTTCGCTGAGCTCGGTCGTGGGCATGTCGCCGCCTGCACCGCCGCCGAACAGGGCCTTAGCGGATGCTTCAGCTTTCTTCGCCTCATCTTCACCGTGAACAAGTGCGGTGAGCTCATAAGCGAGTATCTCCTTAGCCTTATTGAGCTGTGAGCCTTCCCACTCCGACATTTCCTCTATCTGTTCTATCGGCAGGAAGGTCAGCATGCGCAGGCATTTGAGAACATCAGCATCATCAACATTGCGCCAGTACTGGTAAAACTCGTAGGGTGAGGTTTTGTTCGGGTCGAGCCAAACAGCGCCTGCGGCAGTCTTGCCCATTTTCTTGCCCTCGGAATTGAGCAGCAGGGTGATGGTCATGGCGTGGGCATCCTTGCCGAGCTTGCGGCGGATGAGCTCGGTGCCGCCGAGCATATTGCTCCACTGGTCATTGCCGCCGAACTGCATGTTGCAGCCGTAATGCTGGAACATGTAGTAGAAGTCATAGCTCTGCATGATCATGTAGTTGAACTCCAAAAAGCTCAACCCACGCTCCATGCGCTGCTCATAGCAGCGGGCGCGGAGCATATTGTTCACGCTGAAACAGCCGCCCACCTCGCGCAGCATTTCAATATAGTTCAGCGGCTTCAGCCACTCGG
>CAVGWF010000049.1:0-4040 GCA_963632825.1 Escherichia coli
CTTCCCCTCCAAGGGGAAGGCAAGGAAAAAAGCTTTCTCCGCAGTGCGTTACCGTGACGGCGCAGTTAAAACAACTGCCAATATTGGCGGCGCATTGCCCGCCGCGGCGAGCGGACAATCCCTCCGGCTCGGCTTACGCCGATCCACCTCCCTTTGCACAAGGGAGGCAGCGCATCCCGTAAGTCTGCCTAATGAAATGGCACCGCCCATTGGCTCCCTTGCGTAAAGGGAGCTGTCAGCGTTAGCTGACTGAGGGATCGTTTTTTCAATGGCGGTTGTCTGCACCTGCGGATACGGCTATTGCGGTTTCCCGACCGGTGGGTACCGGCAAAACCGGTGTATTGCCGCACTACAACAGTGCGCCGACTGATGAGGTGAAATTATATCTTCGGCGCAAGCCGATACAATATTGAATTGAAAGTGCGGTGCAAGGAGATGCACCGCACTTAATTTGTATTTATCGGCTTCGGAAATAAAACCGCTATACATCCGCAACGACTCTGCACGGCAGACCCGTCATTCCGGCAAAGCTCACGGGATATGTGTGCGCCCGAAAGCTGCTCCCGACCGCCAGCACATTGCCGAGACCGCACAGGTTCTCGACGACGAACACGCCGTGCGCGGCGCAGCGCATATCCATCGGCGGATGCTCTCTGCCGCGCCTTACACCGGCAAAGTCAACGCCGATGATCGACACCCGCTTTTCAAGAAGCAGGTCTATAAGCGCATTTGAAAGCTGCGGATGCTCGGCAAAATACCGCTTTGTGCCGTAGCCCTCAGCCTCGATAAACCCCGTGCAGAACGCGGCGAACATACCCTTTTTGATGCGCGAGACATCGACATCGGCAATGTCAATGTCCCTGTCTCTTATGCCGCGGCAGTCGAAAACGACGCCCTCCCGCTCGGTGTACTCAAGCGGGAACTCCTTGTCCATGACATCAAAATGCGTGCCCAAATGACCGGTCAGCGCTTTTTTCTCGTTGCCCTGTGCGTCTGCCGCCGACGCGGGCGTTATTTTCAGTGTGAGGTCTATCTTCATTTTATCTCCTTATTCTGTGCATTATATGTCGCCGTGCCGTCATAACGCGCTGCGGGAAACCGATCCCTCAGTCAGCCTTACGGCTGCCCGGCTCCCTTTGCGCAGGGGAGCCAAGGGGCAGCGGACTCGCATGTTTTTTTCAATTATATATGAATTGCAGCATCAACACAAGTTTGCAAATTCGCAAAACCGTGGTATAATGGTTATTTGGATTTGTATATCATCATAGGAGGCAATAACCTTGACTAAAATAGACATTTTCTCCGGATTTCTCGGAGCAGGCAAAACCACGCTCATCCGCAAGCTCATCGCGGAGGGCTACAAAAACGAAAAGCTCGTTCTCATCGAAAACGAGTTCGGCGAGATCGCCGTTGACGGCGGCTTTCTCAGGGACGCGGGCGTTGAAATAACCGAAATGAACTCCGGCTGCATCTGCTGCACCCTCGTGGGCGACTTCACCGAGGCGCTCAAAAAGGTCATCGAGCAGTACCACCCCGACCGCATCCTCATCGAGCCGAGCGGCGTTGGCAAGCTCTCGGATGTCGCAAAGGCAGTCGCGGGAGTGGAGGGCTGCGAGATCGGCGCAAAGGTCACCGTCGTTGATGCCGGACGCTGCCGCATGTATATCCGCAACTTCGGCGAATTTTTCAACGATCAGGTACACAACGCCGATGTTATAGTTCTCAGCCGCACCGACTCCGCTGCCGACGGCAAGGTGGTCACCGCCACCGCCATGCTCAGTCAGCTCAATCCCAATGCCACCGTTATCACAACGCCGTGGTCCGAGCTCGACGGCAAGCAGATAGTCGATGTCATGGAGCGCATAGATTCTCTTTCAACCACCATGCAGGAAATGGAGCATCATGACCACCACGAGCATCGTCATGACCATGACGAGCACTGCGGCTGCGGCCACGATCATCATGACCATGACCACGACCATGAACACGAGCATCATCACGACCACGACGAGCACTGCGGCTGCGGTCACGAACATCACGACCATGACCATCACCATGCCGACGAGGTATTCACCTCATGGGGCGTTGAAACTCCCAAAAAGTTTACTCAGGCTCAGCTTCAGGACATTCTCGACCGCCTTGCAGCCGACGAGGGCTGCGGCACGATCCTGCGCGCAAAGGGCTTTGTCGATGCCTCCGACGGCGAATGGATATACTTTGACTATGTTCCCGGCGAGGGCGACATCCGCCGCGGCTCTCCCGCCGTTACGGGGCGCATATGCGTCATAGGCTCGAAGCTCAACGAAAAGGCTATCAAGGAGTTGTTCGGCATTGAGTAAGGTCAAAGAGGTTCCGGTTTTTCTGTTCACCGGCTTTCTTGAAAGCGGAAAGACGAAATTTATTCAGGAAACGCTCGAGGACAAGCGTTTCAACAGCGGCGAGAGAACCCTGCTGCTCGTTTGCGAGGAGGGCGAGGAGGAATACGCTCCCGACAAATTCTCCGCGCCGAATGTTTTTATGGTCAGCATTGAGGAGCCGTCCCAGCTTAAGCGTGAGAATCTGCGCCGATGGATAGAGCAGTATGACTGCGAGCGGTGCGTTATCGAGTATAACGGAATGTGGATGCTCGACGAGCTGTATCAGGCCTTGCCGGAGCTGTGGATGGTGTATCAGGAGTTTTTCTTCGCCGATGCGCGCAGCATTTTGAGCTACAATGCGAATATGCGCAATCTCGTGTACGATAAGCTCAAAAGCGCGGAGCTGGTGGTGTTCAACCGCTATGACGATTCCATGGATCAGATGGAGCTGCACAAGCTCGTGCGCGCGGCGTCGCGCCGCAGTGATATTGCGTACGAGTACGCCGACGGCACCGTCAAGTACGACGAGATAGTCGACCCCCTGCCGTTTGACCTCAGCGCTCCCGTCGTCGAGATCGGCGACGATGACTACGCGGTGTGGTACCGCGATATGTCCGAGGAACCGAAGAAGTACGAAAACAAGGTCGTGCGCTTCAAGTGCCGCTATCTGAAGCGCAAAAAGGTTCCCGCCGGTCACTTCATCGTCGGCCGCCATGTCATGACCTGCTGCGTCGAGGACATCCAGTTTGCCGGTCTCATCTGCCAGTGGGACAACTCCGACAGCATCGAGGGCGATTCGTGGCATGTGCTCACCGCACGCATAAACTTCAAGTTCAGCCGCGCCTACGGCAAAAAGGGGCCTGTGCTAACCTTCGTTTCCGATGAGCCCTGCGAGGCGCCCGAAAATCCCGTCGCCACATTCTATTGATGAAGCTGATAATCAGAATGACAAGAGCCGGCATCCATAAAGCGGATGCCGGCTCTTGTCGTTATCTTTCTCTTATTTACCGTTTTTCTTTTTGAGTTCCTCAAGGATGTCTGCGAGAAGCTCCTCGGTGGTGGGGGCGGGCTCCTTCTCCTCCTCCTGCTCCTCTTCCTTTTTCTCGGTCAGGCTGCGTGCCTTGTTAAACAGCTTGAGAATGACGAAGACGACAAGCGACATGAGCAGAAAGTCAATGACGACCGCAATGAAATTGCCGAAGCCGATGACGATGGCCTCCTGCACGACCGTGCCGTTTTCAACGATCTCCGGGCGCGCGATGAGGTTGAGTGCGCTCATATCGCGGGTGCCGAACAGCCAGCTTATAAACGGCATGAACAGGTCGTTTACAAGCGATGTGGTTATTTTGCCGAATGCGGTCGCAACGATAACGCCGACCGCCATGTCCATCACATTGCCGCGCATGATGAACTCTTTAAATTCTGCGATAAATTTTTTCATAGCTGCATCCTTATCCTTTATATTTTTTTGTACTTGGTACTTGCTTTTTCTTTTGACTGCGGTAGAGGCTTGCATTCTGCCTCCCTTGTGCAAAGGGAGGTGGCTTGCTGCCGCGCAGCAAACCGGAGGTGTGTCAAATCGCGCCGAAGGCAGCAATATTGTATCGGCTTGCGCCGAAATTTATTTCCACCTCATCAGTCGGCTTCGCCGACAGCTTCCCCTCAAAGGGGAAGCCGACGATC
>CAVGWF010000050.1:0-2400 GCA_963632825.1 Escherichia coli
GTGCACCCTTGGCTTCCCCTCGGAGGGGAAGCTGTCGGCGAAGCCGACTGATGAGGTGTGATCAAATCGTGCCGCAGGCAACAATGCTTAAAAAGCTGTGCGGCTTACGCCGAATTTAATTTCACCTCATCCGGCTCTCCGCTGCGCTCCGACCCACCTTCCCCTCCAAGGGGAAGGCAAGGAAAAAAGCTTTCTCCGCAGTGCGTTACCGTGACGGCGCAGTTAAAACAACTGCCATTGCCGGTGGCGCATTGCCCGCCGCGGCGAGTGGACAATCCCTCCGGCTCGGCTTACGCCGACCCACCTCCCTTTGCACAAGGGAGGCAATGGTGCAGTCAAGAAAACTGCCAATATTGGTGGCGCATTGTCCGCCGCAGCGAGCGGCACACCAACCTACCAAAAGCGTCGGTAAGTGGCGATATACGAAATATAATACAGATATGCGGTAAAGTCAAATGACATTACCGACTGCTATACATGGATTTTTTGAATGCTCTCAGTTCTTGAGGCTCTGGAGCGGTGCGGGAATGCGCCCGCCGCGGGCGATGAAATCCGCGCTTGACGCTCCGTGCACCGGCATGACCGGAGCCGAGCCCAGCAGTCCGCCCATTTCGACGACGTCTCCGACACCCTTGCCTTCGACCGGAATTATGCGCACGGCGGTGGTCTTGCTGTTGACCATGCCTATTGCGGCCTCGTCGGCGATGACAGCGGCTATTGTCTCGGCGCTCGTATCGCCCGGGACCGCTATCATGTCAAGTCCGACCGAGCACACGCAGGTCATTGCCTCGAGCTTGTCTATCGTGAGCATACCGCACTCGGCGGCGGCTATCATGCCCTCGTCCTCCGATACCGGAATGAATGCGCCGGACAGACCGCCGACATGGCTCGATGCCATAACGCCTCCCTTTTTCACGGCGTCGTTGAGCAGTGCCAGCGCCGCGGTCGTGCCGTGGGTTCCGCAGGTCTCAAGTCCCATTTCCTCCAGTATGCGGGCAACACTGTCGCCCACGGCGGGGGTCGGAGCAAGGGAGAGGTCAACTATGCCGAAGGGGGTATCGAGTCTTTTCGATGCCTCCGCCGCGACCATCTGACCCATACGGGTTATTCTGAACGCGGTCTTTTTGATCGTTTCGGCAACCTCGTCGAACGAGGCGCCTTTGCACTTTTTCAGTGCATGATGCACAACGCCCGGACCGGAGACGCCGACATTTATAACGCTGTCCGACTCGCCGACACCGTGGAACGCGCCGGCCATGAACGGGTTATCCTCGACCGCATTGCAGAAAACGACCAGCTTTGCGCAGCCCAGACCGTCGGCATTGCGCGTTAACTGCGCGGTGTGCTTTATGATCCGGCCCATGCGGGCGACCGCGTCCATGTTTATGCCGGCCTTCGTTGAGCCGACATTTACGCTTGAGCACACGAGCTCGGTCTCGGCAAGCGCCTGCGGTATTGCGCGCAGCAGCAGCTCATCGCTCTTGGCAAAGCCCTTGTGAACGAGCGCGGAGTAGCCGCCGATGAAATTAACGCCGCACTGCTTTGCCGCTTTATCGAGCGCGCGTGCAAACGGTACATAGTCGCTCGTATCGCAGCCGCCCGCGACGAGCGCTATGGGCGTTACCGAGATGCGCTTATTCACAATGGGTATGCCAAATTCGCTTTCTATATCCTCGCCGGTGCGCACGAGGTTTTCGGCGCGGCGGCAGATCTTGTCGTAAATCCTGGCACGGCAGCGCTCGGGATCCTCGCTCACGCAGTCGAGAAGAGATATGCCCATGGTTATGGTGCGTATGTCCAGATGCTGCTTGTCGATCATGTCAATGGTATCGAAAATGTTATTAAGACTGAGCATCGCGGTACCTCACAGCTTGTGCATCGCGTCGAATATATCCTCGCGCTGGATGCGTATCGACAGCCCGCGCCCCTCGCCGTAGGCGCGCAGGACCTCGCTAAGGCGCGCAAAGGATTCACCGCACGCGGCAAGGTCGACTACCATCATCATCGTGAAGTAGCCCTCCATGATGGTCTGACTTATATCAAGAACATTCACATTGTACTCCGCCAGCGTATTGCACACGCCGGCGATTATGCCAACCTGATCCTTGCCCACGACCGTAACGATTGCTTTCATTTCCGTCACTCCCAAACAAATGATAAATCATTATACCTGATACACCTCCCCTCCGCAAGGCTTTTTCAGAGGTGCTTTTCCGCACCTGCCGATACGGTTATTGCAGCGTCCCGACCGGTGAGTGCCGACGAAACCGGTGTGTTGCCGCGCTGAATCGGTGCGGCATTGGCTCCCTTGCGTAAAGGGAGCTGTCAGCGAAGCTGACTGAGGGATCGTCGGCTTCCCCTTTGAGGGGAAGCTGTCGGCGAAGCCGACTGATGAGGTGA
>CAVGWF010000051.1:0-2338 GCA_963632825.1 Escherichia coli
CGGCAATCGCGATCGAACACTATATTCAAAAGCCGCTCACGCCAATCCGGTATTGCCATCAAAGATAACCGACGAATTCCCGAATCAGTCTGAGGAATAAAAATGATATGCGGATATATGCGGTCAAACCGAAAACCGTTTTTGCTGCACCGGTCGGATTCCATAATGGTCCGTAGTGCAATCTCATAAGATTTCCCGAAAAGAATCGCCGTGTCCACGGTGCGAATGCCCGCATTGAGGCGAGCAGCTTCGATCAGTGCCTGCCTTGCCTTGAATTCTCCTTCTCCGCCCCACCGCATAACAGCGTTGCGGGTATTATATAGTGCATAACACTCTCCGCCGGAGAATAACGCCCCAACCAGTCTGGTAAACTGCGTTTTATTCCGCTCGCCAACGCCGATATCTTTCAGCTGCTTTGCGGGATAGACGACAGGTGAGTCTGACAATACCCGAAGCATCTCTCTGTTTTGAAGAGGCGCCAGCTTATACGGTCTTACCTCAAAGCCAGCTCTCATACTCATCGCAATGGCTTCCGCTACCCGGTGATTCCGTTCACGGTGTGTCAGGTCCCCACGGAATTTGTGATTGTCAAAGGCGGCTCTGTAATACTCACCTGCACCCATACGGTCCAAAATCGGGAGTGCTCCTTTATAGAGCCTAATGGTCTTGGATTGACCCTTGCCGGATACATTCAAAAGTTTGGTCTCAAGCTCCTCGCCGGTATCATCAAAGCGTACCACCTGCTTTTCGCACATCTTACGGATCAGCGTCTTATATACCTGCACTCCGCCGAGAAGACAGACCGAATTCATAGGATATTCTCCGACCACCGAAAGCAAGGTGATCAGCCTGTGGGCATGACTGCCCGGGGTGAAGTGCAGCATTCTACTCACTTTCCTCCTCTCTGCGTTTTACGCCATGATGCCTGCTCTCTTTGGCGGAATTCCCCATCCGGCGGTGCCTGACATTATATGTAGAAACCCGTCTTTTCGGTGCCTTTGAGGATATATCATTTTTACAGACGCTGATTGGCCGTTTTTGATATATCTTTTTAGGGTGATTATTCTTTAATTTCATACAGCTCTACCCCTCCGTCGGGCATGGCAGCTTCCCCTGAAAGCCATGTCGGGAAGTCGCCCTTGGGAACCACATAGACCTCCGTCCGCTCCTGTTCTGCCGCTGCGCTGCAATAGTAATGCGCACATACGGCGGGACCGTCGTCCGGCATGACATACATCGCCACGATATCGGAAACCATATTGATTTCAATGTTATCATGATCCCGCATCTGTCGTTCCGGCCGTCTTCGGTCGTAGACATGACGATAGATCAGCACAGCCTCCCGATATCGCACGGGAGGCTTTTCAACAAAAAAATCCCGCATAGCGGGATAAAGAAAAGAACGGATATAATCGGTGGAGCCCTTACTCTTTTTCGGAAGAAGCATCGGAATCCGTACCGAAAACCACCCTTCCCTTGTATATCCGATCTCCACCGGAATCTCCTGTTTCAGAATGGCTTCCACCTGTGCCTCGGCATCAGGATGACCGATATATGACGGAAGAGTACGTGCCGCCAGCGTAAGCTGTTCCGCACACTCCTCTATCAGAAGGGCTTGCTGAAAGTAACTTTCTCTGTCCTCTTCATCGAGGTAATACTCCATTGCGGCAATACGGGCACGAAGCGTCTTTTCTTTATTCCGCAATCGCTCGAACTGACTTTTGAATGTATTACGGGATTCCATTTATTTTTTCCTCCGAATAAAAAGTAACCTCCGGCTCTTCCTCACCATGGAAATCCACCGTGGCGAAAAGGCAGGGGGCGTGTGGCAGCTTCAATCCGTCTGCCATTGAAATATGCGGTAGTACGATAATATATTTAAGGTCTTCATCCGGTTGCAGAAGTCTGAGTAAGCTTTCCTCGCCCTCATAAAGCACCACGATTTCATAACCCATATTTTCCTTGAGAAAAAACAGCTGCGAAGGATAACTTGCCGGATAGTGCGCCATCGGGTCTACCTGATCAATGAATTTCAGCAATACCCAAACAGCGATCATTGTCCGCTGATCCGGCTTGCACATCGGATCGGTTCCGATGTAGTATCCGCCGCTGATATCTGAGATCTGCATTTGCCGTCTTAAGTTCCGGAGAATCTTTTCAGCAGTGCTGCGTGGCTTTTGAAGCAATCGTATGATTTGTGTTTTGGATAGTGCACCGTACTGTGTCAGCCACTTGACCACATACTGCTCCTCCTGTAGTAACAAGGTGATAGTTCCCTCCTCTCTTTTTGTATTTCAAAACACCGGAAAACAAAAAAGCATCGGGAATTTCTTCACGA
>CAVGWF010000052.1:0-54570 GCA_963632825.1 Escherichia coli
TCTTTCTTGCCACCTCCGTCGGTGCCACAATGGTAGCTCAGAACTTCCTGAGCGCTGACACAATAAAGATCATTATTCTCGGTCTGTGTGCCTTCGCCGTTTCCACCATCGGCGGTCTGCTCGGCGGCGTCGTAATGTACTACACCTCCGGCAAGAAGATAAACCCGCTCATCGGTTCGGCCGGCGTTTCCGCAGTCCCCATGGCGGCGCGCGTTTCCCAGGATGTCGGCAGAAAGTACAACAAGACGAACTTCCTGCTCATGCACGCAATGGGTCCCAATGTTGCCGGCGTTATAGGCTCGGCTATAGCGGCGGGCTTCCTGCTGTCCGTATTCGGCGGCTAAATAAGCTTTTAAATCTTCAAACGGTATGCATTTTAAACATGCATACCGTTTTTTACATTGTAATTACATATCTATGTCGAAAATTTATCATAACCGCCTTGACTCGGCGCTTTGATTACTATATGCTCAGTGTGACCAGACATCAGGGAGGCGACTGCATATGCTGAATATTCAAGGGCTGACCAAGCGCTATGGGGGAAAAACCGCCGTGGACGATCTCAGCCTGCACATAGCGCCCGGCACTATCTGCGGCTTTATAGGTCACAACGGCGCCGGCAAGACCACGACGCTCAGGTCCGTCGTCGGCATCCTCGGCTTCGACGAGGGAGAAATACGCATAGACGGCGTTTCGATAAAGGCAGACCCCATTGCCTGCAAAAGAGTGCTTGCCTATATTCCCGACAATCCCGACCTGTACGAATTTATGACGGGCATAAAACATCTCAATTTCATTGCCGATATTTTCGGCGTAAGCCCCGAGGTCAGGCGCGAGCGCATTGAAAAATACGCCGCGCTCTTTGAGCTCACCGGTGATCTTGCCCAGCCCATATCCGCGTATTCCCACGGCATGAAGCAAAAGCTCGCCATCATCTCGGCATGGGTGCATTCTCCGAGGCTCATCGTCATGGACGAGCCCTTCGTCGGTCTCGACCCGAAGGCCGCACACATACTCAAGGACATGATGCGCGAGCTCTGCGATGAAGGCGGCGCCATCTTCTTTTCTACCCATGTTCTCGAGGTCGCCGAAAAGCTCTGCGATCAGGTCGCCATCATAAAGGGCGGCAGACTCATACGCTCCGGCACCATGGCGGAGGTCAAGGGCGATGACAGTCTGGAGGAGGTATTCCTTGAGCTGGAGGACGAGTCATGCTGAAAATACTCATCCGCAAGCAGCTGTACGAGCTCAACAGCAGCTTTTTCTATGACCGCAAAAAGGGCACGGCCCGTCCGAGGTCGTCGAGCATACTGCTGATCGTTCTGTATGCGTTTCTGATGATAGGCGTCATAGGCGGCATGTTCGCGGCGCTGTCGCTTTCCCTGTGCAGACCCTTTACCGCACTTGGACTCGACTGGCTGTATTTTGATATAATGACGCTCACGGCGCTGCTGCTGGGCGTGTTCGGCGGCGCGTTCAACACCTATTCGAGCCTGTACAAGGCCAAGGACAACGATCTCATGCTGTCGCTGCCGGTTCCGACGCGGTATATTCTCATTTCGCGTCTTACCGGCGTGTATCTCATGGGGCTCATGTTCAGTGCAGTTGTAATGCTGCCGGCGATCATAGTCTATTTCATTGTCGCAAAACCCACCTTTGCGGGCGTTTTCGGCTGCCTGCTGCTGACGGTACTCGTGAGCGTATTCGTATTTACGCTCTCGTGCATCCTCGGCTGGGTTGTCGCGCGCGTAAGCGTTCATCTTAAAAACCGCTCGCTCGCAGTTGTCCTGCTCTCGCTGGTGTTCTTCGGGCTCTACTACTTTTTCTTCTTTAATCTCTCCGAGTATTTGAATGTACTCATCCTGAACGCCGTTACGGTAGGAGAAAAGCTCCGCAGCTCGGCCTATGTCCTGTACATTGTCGGACGCTGCGGCGAGGGCGACTTTCTTTCGATGCTGTATGTCACTCTTGCCGTATCTGCGCTGTTTATCGTCACCTGCATCGTCCTGTCACGCAGCTTTCTAAGGATAGCGACGGCCTCCGACAAGACCTCAAAGCGCGAATACCGCTCGCGCACGGCGAGGATGCGCGGCGTACTCTCGGCGCTTCTTTTTAAGGAGAGCGCACGGCTGCTGGCAAGCCCCACATATATGCTCAACTGCGCCTTCGGTACTCCGGTGATGGTGATAGCCGGCACGCTGCTGCTGATAAAAGGGCAGTATCTTCTGTCCGCTGCCGCCGCTCTCTCCCTTCCGCCCGGATTATGTGCTGTGCTGCTGTGCTTTGCCGTGTGCCTTTTATGCGCAACGAACGACCTGACCGCGCCCTCGGTGTCGCTTGAGGGCAGGAGTCTGTGGATAGCACAGTCTCTGCCCGTGCGGCCGCAGGAGCTGCTGCGTGCAAAGCTTGGTCTGCATCTGCTGCTTACCGCAGCTCCGGCGCTGTACTGCTCCGTCTGTATCTGCATCGTTTTCCGTCCCGATGCTCCGACCTCCGCCGCCTGCATCGTGCTGCCGGCAGCCTTCACTCTCTTTACCGCCGCTCTCGGTCTCATGCTCGGGCTGGAAAAGCCGAACCTCAACTGGCAGAGCGAGACTGCCGTCGTAAAGCAGAGCGTAAATGTCCTCGTTGTAATTTTCGCCGGCTATATCGCCGCGTCACTCGCCGGCTACGGTTTCTACCTGCTGTCCGCTAAGCTCGGTACGGCAGCGTCTGCATGGATTTTCTGCGCACTCTTTGCCCTTATCTCCGCACTGGAGCTCAGATGGCTCTTTAAAAAGGGCAGTGAGATGCTCCTGCATCTGTGATGTGAGCATGAAAAAAGCTCCGCATTTTGCATACGGAGCTTTTTGCTTTTCTTTTACAGTCCGTAGAGCTCGGACAGCTTTTTAAATGCAGGGAGCGAATTTTTCACGGTCTCCTCGGACACACAGTAGGCGAGACGGGCATAGCCCTCTACGCCGAAACTGTCCGACGGAACGAGTATTATCTCGAACCGCTTTGCCTTTTCGCAGAACTCGGCCGCACTGTCACCATTTGGCACTTTTATAAACAGATAAAACGCCCCGTCCGGCTTTACGCATTCAAAGCCCATGGCGCTGAGCTCTCCGTAGATGAGCTCGCGGTTTTTCCCGTATGTGCCGAGATCCGGCCGGACATCGGCACAGGCAGCCAGCATGTGCTGCATGAGGCTAGGCGCGCAGATATAGCCCAGCGCTCTGCCCGCACCGCAGACGGCGGCAAAAACATCGGCGCTGTCCTTCACGCACGGCGGCACCATGATATATCCGAGGCGCTCACCGGGCAGTGAAAACGACTTTGAGTAGGAATAGCAAACTATCGTATTCTCATAGAAGCTCGGGACAAACGGCACCTTGACCCCTCCGTATACGAGCTCGCGGTAGGGCTCATCGGATATGAGATATATACTCCTGCCCCGCTCCTCCTGCGCTGTCTTTAGAATCTTCGCCATAACTCTGAGCGTCTGCTCGCTCAGAATAGCGCCCGATGGGTTGTTCGGCGAATTTATGACCACTGCCGCTACATCCTTCTGCCCGACGGCAGCCTCAAACGCGGCCATGAACGGCTGCATATCGTTGCCCGCGGGAGGAACGATAATAACCTCCGCTCCGGCATTTTCGGCAAAGACCCTGTACTCCGAGAAAAACGGGGCGAGCAGCACGACCTTCTCGCCCTTGCAGACAAGTGCCGACATGCTTATCGACAGCGACGAGGACGCGCCCGAGGTCAGATATATGCTCTCTGCCGGTATCTCGTATCCGGCTCTTTCGCTCTCCTGACCGGCGGCGGCAATGCGGGCATTCATCGCTCCGGGCGCTGCGGTATAGCCGTGCAGCGTAAGGCTGTCGCTGCTCTCAAGGAGCTCTATGAGAGTGCTTTTTATCTTTTCGGGTGCGGGAGTATTGGGGTTTCCTATGCTGAAATTGAAAATTTTCTCGCTGCCTATCTCCCTGCTGCGCTTTTCCGCATAGGCTGCGATGGCTCG
The DNA here is from genome assembly GCA_963632825.1 of Escherichia coli. Lineage (GTDB taxonomy): Bacteria > Bacillota > Clostridia > Oscillospirales > Oscillospiraceae > F23-B02. The sequence continues at coordinate 4,007 of CAVGWF010000052.1, forward strand.
TATCTCGTTCTCGCTTTTGCCGAGGGCGAGCATTTTTTCTGCTATCATGGCTTCCTCCTTATCTCAGTTCGGCAAGCTCATATATGAGCCGCTCGGTTTTATTCCAGCCGAGGCAGGCATCCGTTATGCTTTTTCCGTAAACGCCGCCGTCGGGTTTCTGGTTTCCGTCCTCGATGTATGATTCTATCATCAGCCCCTTCACCATGTGCAGTATATCATCCGAGTGACGCGTGCTGTGGAGTATCTCCTTTGCTATGCGCGGCTGCTCGTCCCACTGCTTTCCGGAGTTTGAGTGATTTGTATCTATAACGACCGCTGGATTTTTAAGTCCCGACTTGTTATACAGCTCACACAGGAATTTTATGTCCTCGTAATGGTAATTCGGTATCGTTCTGCCGTATTTATTGGCACTGCCGCGCAGAATAGCGTGCGCAAGCGGATTGCCCTTGCTGTTTACCTCCCAGCTTGAGTAAACGAATGTATGAGGATGCTGAGCGGCGGTTATGGAATTCATCATTACCGAAAGGTCACCGCCGGTCGGGTTTTTCATTCCGACCGGAATATCAAGCCCGCTTGCCGTAAGGCGGTGGAGCTGATTTTCGACCGAGCGCGCACCGATGGCGACATATGACAGCACATCCGACAGGTAGTGGTGGTTTTCCGGATACAGCATCTCGTCGGCACAGGAAAAGCCGGTCTCGGCGAGCACCTTCATGTGCATTTTCCGTATTGCTATGAGACCGCGCAGCATATCCGGCGAGCTATTGGGATCCGGCTGGTGGAGCATCCCCTTGTATCCGTCGCCGGTGGTACGGGGCTTATTCGTGTAAACGCGAGGCACGATGAGTATCTTATCCTCCACCCTGTCCTGTACCGTTCTCAGGCGTGAAATGTAATCGAGCACCGAGTCCTCACGGTCTGCCGAGCACGGTCCTATTACAAGCATCAGCCTGTCATCCTCGCCGGTGAATATTTTTTTAAGTGCAAGATCGGTCTTCTTTTTATATGCTGTCAGCTCCTCGGTTATTGGATACATATCCTTTATTGCCTGCGGAGTCGGCATTTTTCTCTTAAATTCCATGTTCATGGCTCATTATCCTCTTGCTTAACATCAAAGTATTTCCTGCGCTCGGTGGAAAGGCGCATCATTTTGCGTATCGTCTCGCGGTCACCGGCTGCGATGCTGTCACGCAGAAGCCCGAACTTTTCCGAGAAGAGATCCATCTGCTCGACGAGCACCTCGCGGTTTAATAAAAACAGCTCGCTCCACATCTCGTCGTTTATCTTTGCAATGCGAGTCAGGTCGCGGAACGAATCGCCCGTGTAGTCGACAAGATAATGCGAGTCCTTACACACCATGAGCGATACCGCTATACAGTGCGCAAGCTGTGAGAGGAAGCCTATCATCTCGTCATGCTTCTCCGGCGTCAGCTCCGTTATCATCCTGAAGCCCATCACGCGTCCGAGCTCCCTGCACAGCTCTATGGCCTCGGGCGTATTCTTATCCGTCGGAGTCACTATGTAGTTTGCTCCGGAGAATATCTCCATACGCGCGTTCTCAACGCCGCTGCACTCGCGCCCCGCCATGGGGTGTGCGCCGATATACTCAAGCTCCGGTCTGAGCATGGCCTGTATCTTATAGATAATACTGCATTTAACGCCGGTGACATCGCTTATTACCGCTCCGGGCTTTATATACCGCTGATTGCTCTCGATCCAATCGACAAACGCATGAGGATACATGGCAAATATCACGATGTCAAACTGCCCGATGTACTCGGGATCTATAACGCTTCTGCCATGCTTTATTATCCCCCGCTGCAGCGCATAATCTACCGTCTCCTGTCGTCTTGCGACCGCGCCGACCTCAAAGCCGCGCGCCGTCAGCGCCTCGGCATAGCTGCCGCCCATGAGTCCGAGACCTGCTATAAGTATTTTTTTATCCTTAGTAAGCTTCATATTCAGTCTCCAATCCGATTGATCCGAGCGCCCCGAAAAAGTCCGGATAGCTTTTGCTCACCGCCTGAGCGTTTTCGATGGTGCCGCCCGTTATGCTCATCAGCAGTGCAAGCGCCATTACTATGCGGTGATCGTTGTGAGAAGAAAGCGCAGTCTCCGGTGCGTGAAGCGCTCCGGGCAGTATACGCACGCTGTTTTCCTCCGTCACCGTTTCAATGCCGAAGTGCGAAAGGCAGTCCGCCATCACGGCGGCGCGATCGCTTTCCTTTATACTCAGCCTGTGCGTTCCTATGAACATCGCCCCATATCCCTTTGCGGCCGCTGCCGCGAAAAGCACCGGTCCGAGATCCGGGCAGTCTGATATATCGAGCACCGCTCCGGGCGCTTCGAGTGCTCTGAGATACTCAAGGCATATCCTGTCACCCTGAACGCTCTCGGAATTGAGTCCTCTTACCTTCACGCTGCCGCCGAAGGAATTGAACGCATACAGTGCCGCGGCATTTGACCAGTCGCCCTCGATCGCAGCCGTCTGCGCCCTGTATTCCTGCCCGCCGGGCACGAAAAAGCGGTTCGGCCCGTTTTCGCTTATTTTTATGCCGAAGCCCCTGAGCACCGCACAGCTCAGGTCTATATAAGCCCTGCTCTCCACCGGCGGGAGCACCGTTATGACGCTGTCGCCGGACAGCAGCGGCAGGGCGAACAGAAGTCCCGTAACGAACTGACTGCTGACATCCCCGCGCAGGGTATATTCCCCGCTTTTGAGAGCACCCTTCATCGTTATGCCGCCGGGGTCCTTTTCGATCTCTATCCCTTTGCCGCCTAGAAGCCGCTCATATATCCCGACACCGCGTTCGAGGAGTCTGGGCGTTCCCTCAAACCGTACCCTTGCGCCGGTGAGTGCAGGCGGTATCATAAACCGCAGTGTACTCCCGCTCTCGCGGCATCCGAAAACGGCATTGTCCGGCACGGCTCCGGCTCTGCCGGTTATTGTCACCGTGTCGCCGCACCTTTCGTACCCCGCACCGAGAGCCTCGATGCAGTCGAGCGTTGCGAGCATATCCTCGCTGTCGGAGATTCCTTTTATAATGCTTTCACCTTTGGCAAGAGCCGCGCATATCAGCATGCGGTGGGCAAAGCTTTTCGACGGCGGTGCGGTCACCTCGCCGCAAAGCCGCGACGGGCTTATCTTAACCTTCATTTTTCTCTCCGATATACCGAATAAGGTAGTCTATCGCCTCGGTGTACCCCGCGAAGCCGTGTCCGCATATGGTCTTTACGCAGGCTGACCTGACATAGCTCACCTGACGGAAATCCTCTCGCTCGGACACCTCGGAAATGTGTACCTCCACCGTGGGTATGCCGGTGCCCTTTACGGCGTCCGCTATTGCAACGGAGGTATGTGTATACGCAGCAGGGTTGAACACGATCCCGTCAACGCCGGAGAAGTACGCCTTCTGTATTTCGTCCACAAGGTCTCCCTCGTGATTGGACTGGTAAAACTCGACCGCAGCGTCCCTTGTCTGCGCATGTCCGGCGATGAGCTCAAGCAGATCCTTATAGCTCCTCGAGCCGTATATCTCCGGCTCTCTGATGCCCAGCATATTTATATTCGGTCCGTTCAGGACAAGAATTTTCATTTTTCCGCCTCCTTCAGCACCTCGCGTGCCTCCTCGGCGAGGGTCTTGTTCGCGTCGATGGTTATTTCCGCCGCCGCCTTGTATATCTCATAGCGCTGCGCGTAGAGCCTCTCGAGCGCACTCCGCTTGGACGCAAGCGGCCGGTCGTCACTTGCAACGAGGTTTTCGAGCGCCCTGTCGAGGAAAACGGTAACTCCGCTGCGCTTTAGCGCCCTTATATTGTCCTTGTCGAGCACCGCGCCGCCGCCCGTTGCGATTATCCTGCCTCCGACTGCGGTGAGCTCGGCTATGGTCTCTTTTTCTATTTTTCTGAACTCCGCCTCGCCGTACCTTGCAAAGAACTCGGCTATGGGCATGCCTATCCTTTCTATGATATATTCATCCGTATCGCAGAGCTCGCGGCCGGTCATTTGGCTCAGAAGCCTGCCCACCGAGGTTTTTCCGCTCGACGGCATACCGATAAGGGTGATATTGCGCTTGGCGTTTCTCACGCTCAAAAATGCCTTGCTCACCAGCGCCTCATCAGGCGGAATATTCCGGAATACAGCCGCGGCGTGCACCGCCTGTGCCGAGAGCATATACAGTCCTCCCTCGGCGGCAATGCCCCTTTCCTGCGCATCCAGAACGAGATTCGTCCTCAGCGGATTGTATATTGCGTCGAGCACCCCGCAGAGCTCCGGAAATTCCGAAATGTCAACCGGTCTGCCGTCCTGATCGGGGTACATCCCCACGGGAGTGGCGTTTATTATCACCTGCGCGTTGCCGTGCTCCGAGGCAGCCCGCTCATAGGTAATACTGCCGTCGCGTCCCGAGCGTGAGACATGATGAACGCTCTTACAGCCCATGTGCTCTGCCAGCGCGTGAGCCGTTTTTGAAGCGCCGCCGGTGCCGAGGATAAGCACCCTTTTGCCCTTCATATCAATGTCCGCGTGCTTTGCCAGAGCGAGCATTCCGGCAAAATCGGTGTTGTCGCCGATAAGTCTGCCGTTTCGGTTTACGATGGTGTTCACGGCTCCTATATTCCTTGCCGTTTCCGTTATTCCGTCCAGATACGGCATCACCGCCTGCTTATATGGTATGGTAACATTTATCCCGCAAAAATCGCGTTTTTTCAAAAAGTCACCGAGCTCATCGGGTCTGAGCTCATGCAGCTCATATTCATAATCGGCTATCTGCGCATGTATCTCGCACGAGTAGCTGTGTGTCAGATGCTCTCCGATCAGTCCGTATTTCATTGCTTAACTCCTTCCGCAAGCACATCGGTGCCATAGCGCTGGCTGAGCATATCGCAGACGCACAGCGCCGTAATGCTTGACAGCACCGGACAGATGCGCCGGATGATCGCCGGATCGTGTCTGCCGCGTATGCTCAGCTCCGTATTCTCGTTTTTCAGGAAATCAACGGTGTTCTGCGGTCTTGCTATCGACGGTGTGGGCTTTACCGCGCAGCTGAACACGATCGGCATACCGTTTGTGATGCCGCCGTTTATGCCGCCGTTATTGTTGGTCCTTGTGATGATCCCGCCGTCACTAACGCAAAATGCATCATTTGCCTCGCTGCCGCGCATAACGCCGAGCTTGAAGCCCGCGCCGAACTCTATGCCCTTCACGGCGCCGATGCCGAATACCGCGTGGGAGATCATGCTCTCAACGCTGTCAAACCATGGCTCGCCGATGCCTGCCGGCACGCCGCAGACGGCGGTCTGCGTAACTCCTCCGAGACTGTCTCCGTCCTTACCCGCGTCAAGTATGCGCTGCGCCATTTCGCCGCCCTTCGCATCGTCGAGCACCGGAAAGCTCTTGCCCTTTAAAAGCGCAATGTCCCGCCCGACATCGTCAAGCTCGCGGTCATATACGCCGCCGCAGCTTAAAATATGCGTTCCGATGCTTATCCCGATACCCTCGAGCGCCGGAATGAGTATTCCGCCCGCCGCGGTGAGCGCCGCGGTAACGCGGCCCGAAAAGTGACCGCCGCCGCGATAGTCCTCATTTCCGTGATACTTGCACCATGCCGAATAATCCGCGTGAGCCGGACGCGCGACACCGTAACGGTAATCTGCACTGCGGGTGTCCTCATTTGGTATGACTATGCATATCGGAGTACCGGTGGTCTTACCGTTAAACACGCCGCTGAGTATCTCGAATCTGTCTTCCTCCCTGCGCGCCGTGTCGATCGCACCGGAGGGGCGGCGGAGCGCAAGGAGACTCTCCATTGCGCTGCGGCTCACCGGTATGCCGGGAGCAAGCCCGTCGATCACGCAGCCGACCGCCGCGCCGTGGCTCTCTCCGAATATCGTAAGGCAAACGCTCCGGCCGAATGTATTTTTCATTTTTAAGCCTCCAATCGGTCAAGTATCTCGCACACGCTCATGCACCGAAGCTCAAACGAGCCGATCTTATCCACACACACGCAGCTTATGCCGTCAGCGTCCATCTTTTTGTCGTGCCTGAGGTACGGCAGGAGCTCTGCGGCGCTCTGCTCTATCTTATACGGCAGCCCGTATTTTTTCAGCACATTCTCTATGCGCATGGCCGCCTCTTTTCCGCTCACGGGTATCATGCCGAGCGCAACGCACTCGCCGTGCAGGAGTCTGCCCTCGTTGAAGCTCTCGACGGCATGACCGATCGTATGCCCGAAATTCAGAACCTTTCTAAGTCCCTTTTCGTGCGGGTCAATCTCCACAACGCTTTTTTTGACGAGCAGTGAGCGGTGTATGATCTCCGGAAGATCTTCGGTCAGACCGCTGCTGTTTTCAATAAGGGCGAAAAGCTCCGCATCGTTCGCTGCCGCCATTTTTATTGCCTCCGCGAGCCCCGCCATAAGCTGGCGGCGCTCGAGCGTTTGCAGCACATCCGGGTCTATGATGACTCTTTTCGGCTGATAAAACGCGCCGACGATGTTTTTCACGCCGTCTAAGTCTATCGCGGTCTTGCCGCCTATGGACGAATCGACCTGCGACAAAAGCGTAGTGGGGATATTGTAGAAATCAATGCCGCGCATATAGCAGGCTGCCGCAAAGCCGCTGAGGTCGCCCACAACGCCGCCGCCCACGGCGACAACGCAGTCGCCTCTTGTGAACGAGGCATCCAGCATAGCCGACAAAAGGCTCCTCAGCTCGTCGAAGCACTTGCTCCGCTCGCCCTTGGGTACCGTGACGACCGCAGGCTCCGCGCACTGCGCCGCAACGGTTTCCGCATACTCGGGCGGCACTCCGGTGTCGGTCACTATAAGTGCTTTCCGCTCAAGCTTCAGAAGCTTTCCCGCATTTTTCAGTGCTCCGGACTCAAGGATGATATCATAATTCCATGTATCGGTGCTTACCGGGATGAGCATTCAGATCACTCTCCGATTTTAAGATTTGAGTAGTAGGTGCCGACGAGCTTGAGCTTTGCGCATATCGCGGACAGCTCGCGCAGCATATCTCTGCCGTTTTCGTTGTTTATGTTTCCCTCGGCCTCGATGTAGAAGAAGTAGTTCCACTGGAGATCCTTCATCGGACGCGAGCGGAGGTTCCGCATATTGAAGCCGTGCGCACCGATGATATTGAGCGTCTGGGCAAGGGCTCCCGCCTCATTCTGCACCGTGAACACAAGAATGAAGCTCTCCTCATCGCGGCGGGATGAGGGCGCCAGCCGGTTCTGTGCTCTTGAGAGCGCGGCAAAGCGAGTGGTGTTGTTCCTGCTGTCGTTTATGGCCTTGTCGAGCACCCTCAGTCCGAAAATATCCGAGGTCTCGTCCGAGGCTATGGCGGCGGCAGTCTTATCGCCGCTTTCCTTAATGTATTTTGCCGCGAGCGCGGTATTTGAAAACACACGGGTCTCAAAGCCGTGGCTGCGGATATACTCGCCGCACTGGTCAAGCGCCTGCTGATGGCTGATGACCGTTTTTATATCCTCGAGCGCTGCTCCGGGAACGCCGAGCAGATTGTGCGATACAGACAGATCCATAACCTGATTTACAAACAGGTCGCCGGAGAATATGAGATCCATGACCGTTCCGACCTCTCCGGCAGCGCTGTTTTCCAGCGGCAGCACGGCACAGTCGTAATCTCCGCGCTCGACCGCTCTGTAAGCACCGGCAAAATCGGAGAATGAGACAAGCTGTGCCTCAGGGAACATTTTCTTTGCCGCGATGTGCGCATAGGCTCCCTCAACGCCGCAGTAGGTAACGCGCATACCGTTTAAAAGCTGCGACTGGTACTCGCATGACAGATCTATCGTTTTTTTAAGAAACTGCACATAATACGACTCTATCGCCGCGCTGCCTATAAGCGAACGGTTGCGGTTTATAAGCTCCTGCTCGCGCACGATGTCCTTAACGGAGAGACCGTGCTCCCGCTTATAGCCGGCAATGTCGGAGCACAGGCTCATGCGCTTTTCAAACAGCTCCGCCATCTGAGCGTCTATGCGGCTTATTTCTTTTCTTGCTTCCTGAATTTCATTCATGTTCCGTACCTCTGCAACTAAGATTTATTCAAACAAAAAGCGGCTCCTTCATGGTAAAGGAACCGCATTCAATGACAATTATTCGCCGCATCACGCGGCACTATTCCGATACATTGATGTCCCTTACCAAGCGGCGCTGCTCCGGCCGAAGCAACAAAAAGCGCAGTACGAATAAAATCGCACTGCGCTAAAGGACATGGATGCACTGCGGGCAGAGTCCGACACGGAACGCTTGACATTACAGGTGCTGTGCATAGCCATATCCGTATCCTCTCTTTCCCGAATTTACGAGTAAATTATACTAACGCTTTCTTAACTTGTCAATTGCCGCTTTTGAACAAATTTATTCCCGCCGGCAACTGACTTTTATGCTTTTTAACCCCAGAGCGCCGTGAGCATCGGTATTATCTGCTTTTTGCGGCTCATAACGCCCGGCAGGAACAGCGCGCCGTCCTTTGGCTCTGCCGAAAACGCTCTGCGTATGGTATCGTCGCTGCCGACATACAGAAGCTGAGTTCCCTCCTTGAGCACATCGGTGAGCATAAGAATGACCATATCGTACCCGCCCTCTTTTTTCATGCGGCGCATCTCCTCCAGGAACTCGTTCCTCCGCTCGATCATCTTTTCGGAATCAAGTGTGGTTATCTGACCGACGCCGAGGCGCTGGCCGGAAATATGAAATTCCTTAAAATCGCTGCGCAGAAGCTCCGACACCGGCTTTGATTCCGTGCTGCCGCCGGAAAACAGCTCCTTGCCGAGCGAGTCGAGCGAGATATTCGCGAGACGCGCCATTCTCTCCGCCAGCGCGATATCGCGCTTTGTACAGGTGGGTGATTTAAACATGACCGTATCGGACAGTATCGCCGCCGCCATAAGTCCCGCCATTGCCGGCGAGGGCATAACGCCGTGCTCCTGATACATTCCTGTTATTATCGTGGTCGTGCTGCCTACGGGCTCGTTTCGCATTCTTATCGGCTGCGCGGTCTGAATGTCCGCAAGGCGGTGATGGTCGATTATCTCCAGTATTTCCGCCTGCTCAAGTCCCGGCACGGCCTGCGCCTTTTCGTTATGGTCAACGAGCACGACGCGCTTCCTCCTCGGGCGCAGCAGGTGGTATCTTGAGAGAGTGCCGACTACCTTCTCGTTTTCGTCCAGCACCGGATAGCAGCGATAGCGGCTTTTGAGCACCTCCTCGCGCACATCGTCTATGTAATCATTCAGATGGAAGCATATCGTATCGTCCGTGTGGCACGGGCGCGATATCGGTATTGCCTGATAAATGAGCTTGGCAACGCGGCTGGCATCGAAGGGCGTTGATATGATGCAGGTCTTTCCCGCATTATCGAGCCACTCCTTTTTTGCCTCCGTCTGGCACAGGACTATGCAGCTAACGCCGAGCTTCAGCGCTCTTTTTATCATGTCCGGCTGGTCTCCGCACAGGACGATGCTGTCAGGGTCGTTAAACAGCAGCGTTTCACAGCTCTGCGGGAGCGCGATAACGACATTGCCGGATACGCAGTCTATGAGATTTGCGCCCTCATTGAGTATCTTGCCCTCAAGAACGCTCAGAATATTGAACAGCGGTACCTCATCAATATGCGGGTCGATTATCGTCAGCAGGCTGTACGAGGCAATGTCTCCGGCTGAGAGAGTGCCGTAAAGCGTGCCGTCCTCGTTTATGACGGGTATGACCGAGATCTTCTGCTCGCGCATTATGTGCCACGCCATGTTCATGGTGACCGACGAGCTCAGTGCCGGCGGCGTGTCATAATCAAGGTCCTTGACCTGTGTACGGACATCATTTATGACCCGCGGCGCCGCAAAGCCGAACTTATCGAGCATTCTCTTTGTTTCATCGCTTATATGCCCCAGGTATGCAGGAACATACTCCCTGTCTCCGAGAGCATTGCGAAGCGCGGCATAACTCATCGCCGAAACGATGGAGTCGGTATCCGGATTGCGGTGACCGACGACAAAAATTTCATTCATGAATGTTTCCTCCACTTCCAACCGTTCAGACTAACCAATTATAGTATGCAATCCGAAAAAGTCAACATGAAAAGCGGTATCTTAACAGACACCGCTTTTGTTTTAACTCTTAATTTCAGCTCTTGATTTTTCTTATCAGCTTCCTGATATCGTCGGTAAAGCGCCGCAGCTCGCCGTTCGGTCTTCCCTCGCAGTCGCGTACCGTACCGAGAAGCTCCTCGGCAGCCCGCACAAGCTCCTCAAGCAGCGGATTTTTACTCCTGCGCGGCGGCTGTTCCGCCTTGCGCTTCACGGGTATGCCCTCGGTTATAAGGTCAAACTTATCTCCGGCAAGATCAAACGCCGTTCCGCTGTAGGGGGCAAACGCCCTGTAGCCGAGCTCGTCGTTCAAGCAGGCGGTAAAGCCGTCCGCGCTCTCCGGATCACCGTGGTTTACAAACACCGTTTTCGGTTTTTCGGAAAAGCCCTCGAGCCACGCGATGAGACCGCGCTTATCGGCATGACCGCTGACGCCCGGCAGCGCCGCTATCTCGGCCCTGACATCTATCTCCTCGTTAAAAAGCTTTACTCTATCGGCACCGTCGATGAGCGCTCTGCCGAGCGTGCCGGCAGCCTGGTAGCCCACGAACAGAACGAGGCACTCACTGCGCCACAGATTGTGCTTGAGATGATGCCGCACGCGGCCGGCATCGCACATGCCGGATGCCGAAATTATGACCTTCGGCGTTTTATCCTCGTTTATCGCCTTGGATTCCGCCTGACTCACCGCCAGATGCAGGCCGGGAAAGCACAGCGGATTTTCGCCGGAGCGGATGACCGCCCTCATTTCCTCGTCGACATAGCCCGTGTCGCATTGCAGAAAAACGCTCGTCGCCTCGATGGCGAGCGGACTGTCGACATAGACCGGAAAATCACCGTGACCGGTGACGAGTCCGCGTTTCTTGATCTCGCGGATAAAATACAGCATCTCCTGCGTTCTGCCGACGGCAAACGCGGGAATTATAACATTTCCGCCGCGGCCGAGCGTGCGCCGGATATACTGCGAAAGATCGGATATATAGTCCGGCCGCTCGTCGGTGTGATTGCGGTTTCCGTAGGTAGACTCGATGACGAGATAATCCGTTTTTTCGATATGCTTGGGATCGCAGAGTATCGGCTGATTGAGATTGCCTATATCTCCGGAGAATACCACCTTGCGCTCACAGCCGTTTTCGCTGAGCCATACCTCTATTGCCGACGAGCCGAGCAGATGCCCGACATCCGTAAAGCGCACCGTTGCCGATTCGTTTACCTGCACACGGCTTCCGTAATCGCAGGGACGCAGCAGCTTCATGAGCCCCTCGACGTCGTCAAGGTCGTAAAGCGGCTCAACGGGCGCCTCGCCTCTGCGCATTGCCTTGCGCGATTTCCATTCGGCATCTGCCATCTGGATGTGCGCGCAGTCGCGCAGCATTATATCCAGAAGCGCGCAGGTCGCGGCCGTGGCGTACACCGGACCTCTGAATCCGTTTTTATATAACAGCGGCAGCAGCCCGGAATGATCTATGTGCGCATGCGTTACCAGAACGAAATCGAGCATCGACGCCGCGACCGGCAGCTCCTGATTGACGAAAATATCCTTTCCCTGCTCCATTCCGCAGTCAACGATACCCTTTTTGTCTCCGACCTCTATCAGAGTACAGCTTCCGGTGACCTCATGCGCCGCTCCCAAAAATGTAATCTTCATTTTTCGCCTCAATATCCGGGCATCCACCCGTTGTTAAACGCGTTTTCGGCAGCGTCCTGCTCGGTGCGCTGCTTATAGTATCCCGCCACAGTGAGCTGCATATACGGATAGACATAGAACTGAACAAGCACTCCGAGTCCCACCACCGTCAATATCTCCGTTAGCACGGAGTACGGCAGCATGGACGCTATCTCGCCGCCCGCGTAGTTTACGGCAGCAACGAGAAACGCCCAGCCGATAAAGCTCAGGTCAAGCACGAAAAGCTCGCCCTTGTGTCCCCTCATCAGGCGCTTACTCTCTCTTATGCACTGCATAACGCTCATCTCCGGGTGCTCGATCACCAGATAGATCGCCATACGGTAGCGGTAATATGCGATAACGCCGGGGAAAAACAGCAGCATTGCCCAGAGGGTAATGAAGAATATCTCAACGATGTACAGCCATATGATGCGGAAAAACATCGCAAAGCTGTCGAATATATTCCAGTAGCTTGCCTCAAAGCCTCTGACATTGTTCAGGCAGAAGATCGCAAAGCCCGCGCCGAGCATGGCGCTCACAATGCTTATGACGAGGTCGAGCAGCGATGCTGCCGGAGTCGGTGCCGCCTTCTGCATAGCATACGCAAACTGGTCGGGATCAATATAGTTGCCGTTTTCAAACTCAACAAAAAACTGCTGAAGCTGATTGCTGAATGAGCTTGCATCCCCGCCGACCAGCTTATACGACAAAAATGCGAGCACTGCGGTTATTAGTATATAGATAATTGCAGCTACCACCGGCTTGGGCTGAGCGTTTCCGATGAGATTTTTTGATTGCTGCTTTAAAAGCCTTCGATCCATGCGAAAAACCTCCTGATATTAATGTGTCAATTATATCATTGTTTCTCATAAAATAATATAGCTGCTGCAAAAAAATATTAAAAAGCGTACGTGAACAAATTGCTTGACAAGTCGTTTAAGTAATGCTATTATTATCAGGCACTTAAATTATGCGCGAGTGGTGGAATTGGCAGACTCGCTAGATTCAGGTTCTAGTGCTCACTCCGGGCGTGCGGGTTCAAGTCCCGCCTCGCGCACCATCGAAGAAGACACGAAAACATCCGTTTTCGGGTCTTCTTTGCACTTTTTCGATAGTTTGCCTATAGGCGCATTGTTTATAAAAACTGAATAATGTCCAAAAACATGTCCTGCCCGGCAAATGAATACGCTAAACAAAACAATGAGAAATCCTTCGCGCCATTTTCGCGTCCTCCCAATAGGCACAATATGATTTAGTACTTGTTCTTAAACAAGATGATGTACCAGAACCTAACAAGGACGATGAGTAAGAATTGTATCATAGATCGTTATGCTCTTCAGTTAGAATTAACTCGCCACGTCCATTCTTAGCAATTCCCGCCCACTCTAAAATTGCAGCCATTACAAACACGGGATCAAAAACCGATTCTCCAATTGTTCTACCGCGGTGAATCGCTATTGTACCGACAACGGTGTTTTCCTCACAACCGGGTTCACCGAGCTTATAGTTTCTTCCATTGCCTTTCTTTGCTCTGCCGCCTTGCTTTATAAGGAGTTCTACAACATCGTCAAACACCTTATAGTCGTAGGCTGGCTTAACAGGCAACTTATCACTTGTAAAAGTTGTTCCGTCTGGCTCTGCGTAAATCTCACAGGGAAGGCCTCTGGCTGTGTATACGGTGACATGACCACCATGCGCTTTCAGCTTTGCTTTGATGATTTCGGACGCGAGTGTGCTTGTATAGTCCACATCCATGCGGCTTACATCAATTTCCTTTGGCATTACCGTCTCCGTTCCGCCGCCAAGATTTAAGACGGCAAGCAATTCATCCAGTTTCTTCCTTGCGGCTGGATAAGATATTTGCATATCAGACTGTACCTCCTTCAGGTTTCCTCTGTCCTTCAAAAAAGTAGTCAGGAAATCGAATTGCTCATTGTCAAGCCGATCAAAAGGGCTAAGGTCGAATGTGTTTCTTAGCTCCATGCCACAATCAGGACATTGTAGTGTGGTAACTTGCAGCGTCCCATGACAAGCGGGACATTTTGAAATAAGCCTATTCATGTAAATCACCTCTTCGCTTACATGATACAATTAGAAAACGATTTCGTCAATATAGTGCTTAATTATTTTTATTACTATATCACTTTTGGGAATGTGTCTCACCGCTTTTTCCACACAATGTCGTACCCCAGTGCGTCCGCAAGCTCCACCACCTCGCCGTAGCGGAGCGACCCACGCTTGAGCTTGCCGGAGAGATTGGGAACGCTGCGGCTCCAGCCGTATTCATCGAAGAGGTAGTCCACCACTTCGGTCATGGTCATGCTAGTGCTCCTTTGAAGGATTTTTCTAATCAAAACCTCCGGCTAAGCCGGAGGTTTTGATTCCCCTTCGGACACTCTTTACATTGCCATTCACAGATGCCGCCCGAATGCATTCAAATTCTCCCAGCGAACGCCAGCCGTGCTGCTCGATCAGAGCTTGTATCGCCGGTCACTTTTTCTTGATGCGCTGCCACTCGGAGGGTGGCTTTGTGCCGGAGACAAGCCCCAGCTCTATGATCCTCTGAACGATTTCGGGCGGATAGTTGAGCTTCGCAAGCTCAAGATTATCCATGAGCCTGTGCGTTGACAGCAGGCAGCCCGCCGTCAGCAGCAGACAGGCGGCAAGTGTCTCAATGATAAATACAAACATTGCGTCAGCGTCCTCTTATATAAGTGTAACGATTCCTGCGCTCAGGGCGGCGATGGCGGCAAACAGCGGAATGCCGCGTACAAAGGATCCGATGTGCTTGCTCGGGTCCTGATAGCTTGCGCTCGCCGTCATAGGAAAAGCTCCGGTAGGCGTATATGCACCACTCCGTATACTTCGCACACACGACAAACGCAACGCCGAACAGTGCGCCCAGTGCGGTGCGCAGTCCTCCGCTCACGCCGACGCCGAACGCGCCGAAAGCCAATAGCAGCGCAAGGGACAATGCCGTCCCTGCGATGAGTGAAAATAACAATCCCTTGGGAATCCAGTTTTTATAATCAGGTTTCATGTGCAAGGTCCCTTCAGATATCCGCCTTTTGCGTTTTCCTCCGTATCATCGGATTCATCATAAGCGTCATAAGGTGCGGAGGGGTCGTGGGGCTTTTTCTTAAACGGCGAGCAGCGCTTGTCCCTGTGTGCGAAGGCTAAGTCGAAATTGTCCGTCCAGCCGGTGTGTCCGGTAATGAACATCGGATGCAGGCCGCGCTCCCGTAGCTTATGCTCCAGTGCCGCCAGAGAGCGCACGGAGAGCTTATTATCCTCTGCCAGTGCGTCAATAAAGCTGTAGCCGCCGTCAACACCGAACCACAGCGTGTCGCCGGTGAAAAGATACTTATCGTCGATGAGATACACCATGTGTCCCCAGGTATGACCGGGGACAAGAAAGCACTCTATCCTGATGCCGTCTATGTCCAGCAGTTCGCCGTCATGCAGAAGCTGCTTTTCGTTATGGATCGTGACCGGCGGCAGCTTGTACAGGCAATAAAGCACCCTGCGGCGCACCTCTCCGGTGAGGTAGCGATTCTCAGCCTCTCCGATGTACAGTCGTGCCTTTTTGAAAAGTCCCGGGCTGTCGGCTTCGACCGCGCCGATGTGATCGGTGTCCTGATGTGTGATAAGAATGTGGTGTATGGATGCCGGCTCAATGCCGAGCCACTCCATTTTTTCCGCAAGTCGGTCGTAATTGTAGCCCGCATCGATCATGATGGTGGTATTTCCCTTGCGATAGAAGAAGATATTGGCCACCCATTCGCGCACACAGGCAACATTTTCGTCGATCCATCCGGTGTTCAAAGGCTTGAATATGCGCTTTTTGTACGCATCGTCGCTTAGGCTGCCGTCCTCCTTTCGTGATGGGCTTTCTGTATGCTTTAACAATAGCGCCGATTTTGGGCGCTGGATAGTACGCAAAATTTTTGCGGCCCCCTCCGGAGGCTTGATAAGCTGTGTGCTTTGTCAATATTGCACTATTCCGCGCATCTTGTTTTGTGCACATTTCGAAAACTTGCAAAAGGGGCTTGACATACTTGATTGAGTATGCGAAGATAAAGCCACACAGGGCGCACCGCCCGGAAAGGAGAATTGAAAATGAATATGGCAGAAGCCTCCCGCATTATCCTTGGACTGCGTGCCGCAGGATGGGACGAAAAAAGCATCAATGATTTTATTCTCTGGGTCGAAAGCGGAGACGACCAGTATAAGCCCAAGAAAGCGAAAGACTAAAGACCGAGGCGGGGCGGGCAACCGCCCCACCGAAAAGGAGATGACGACCACGCCGAGGAAGACCACCACGAGCACTGAAGTTAAACGCCGGTATAATGACCGCGTTTACAGCAAAGTTCAAGCCGAGCTGCCGCGGGACACGGTAATAGCTTTTAAGGCTAAGTGCCGGGAACAAGGCGTATCACAAGCAAGCGTTTTGCTTGAAGCAATTGAAAACTTTTTAAGGGATGCCTAATCCCTTAAAAATATACATACTCAATTGAGTATGTGCATAGAAAGGAGCACACATAAAATACTTCACCTGTCGTTCCTGCAGGAGCTTCAAAACAGCGTCATCAACCTGTTTAGCTTTAACTTTTAGATCCCTGTAAGGCTGTTTCATCGGGCTTTATCCCCCTTTCGTGATGGGCTTTCTGTATGCTTTAACAATAGCGCCGATTTTGGGCGCTGGATAGTACGCAAAATTTTTGCGGCCCCCTCCGGAGGCTTGATAAGCTGTGTGCTTTGTCAATATTGCACTATTCCGCGCATCTTGTTTTGTGCACATTTCGAAAACTTGCAAAAGGGGCTTGACATACATCGATGTAGCTTGCTAAGATAAAGCCACACGGGGCGAAACGCCCAGGAAGGAAGTGAACAGAATGGGACAGACCGACAGCCAGTTCAAAGCGTTTATCCGCTTTGTTATTGACGCTCTGCGAGAGATCGCAGACGAGCCGGACGAGGCGAAGCGAGCCGCAAAGATGGAGAAGGTTCTCGACAATCTGCAAAAGACTTTAGAGGACTGATAAACGCGGGGCGGGCAACCGCCCCACAGAAAAGGAGATGACGACCATGCCGAGGAAGACCACCACGAGCAACGAAGTTAAAAGTCGCTGGATAAATGCAAATTATAAGCGTTACGGCGTTAGCCTGCGGTATGATACAGATAGCGACTTGATCGAATATCTCGACCGACACAAAGGCGACGACGGCAAAGGTACAACGCAAATCATCCGACAAGCATTAATTGAATACATCAAAAACGGGGACTAAAGACAGTCCCCAATAAATAATAGCATACATCGATGTATGTGCAATAAAGGAGAATGGATAATGTACAAATACTTCACCAACATCAAAAGCCTCGACGAGCTTAAAGCGGCTTACCGCCGTTTGAGCATGCAGCATCACCCCGACTGCGGCGGCGACACTGCCACCATGCAGGAGATCAACGCCGAGCATGACCAGCTTTTCGAGCTGCTGAAGCGCCAGCACAACGCGAGCGCTGACGAGTACCACCAGACCACCGAGACCCCCGAGGAGTTCCGCGCCATCATCGCACTATTGCTCAGGCTCGACGGCTTAACGGTCGAGCTGTGCGGCTCGTGGCTGTGGATCGGCGGCAATACCCGCGAGCACAAGGACGCTTTGAAAGCTGCCGGATGCCGCTGGAGCAGCAACAAAAAGCTGTGGTATTGGCACCACGCCGAAGATGGGCGGAAATGGAGACGCGGCAAGGCTACAATGTCCGACATCCGCACCAAATACGGCTCCCAGGTGTTTGACGCAGCGGGCGAGCGTTCCGGTTATGAGCGCATCGGGGCAACGGCTTAATGCCGTGCCCTATGCCCTGTAATGCAGCCTATAGGCGGTCACAAGCCCGCATAAATGCAGAGTGCAGGAAATATTGAAAGGAGCTTTTTAAAGCATGGAGATTGAAAACAAAGCCTATTCTACAAGGCTTCGTTATAGTCCTGCCGTTCCTGCAGGAGCTTTAAAACAGCGTCATCAACCTGTTTAGCTTTGATTTTTAGATCCCTGTAAGGCTGTTTCATCGGGCTTTATCCTCCTTTCGTAATGGGCTTTCTGTATGCTTTAACAATAGCGCCGATTTCGGGCGCTGGATAGTACGCAAAAATTTTGCGACCCCCTCCGGAGGCTTGACAAGCTGTGTGCTTTGTCAATATCGCACTATTCCGCGCATCTTGTTTTGTGCACATTGCGAAAACCTGCAAAAACGGGCTTGACATACTGTGTAAGTATGCGCTAAGATAGAGCCACACAGGGCGAGACGCCCGGAGAGGAAGTGAAAAAACAATGCCGACCGAAAAGGAAATGAAGGAAGCCCGTAAGGCTGTAGCTTATGACCTGATCGACATCATCGAGCAAAAGCCGGAGCAAGACACCTACACCGCCGAAGAAATCAAAAAGCTTATCAAGGTGTATGTTGCCACAGCAAACCAAGGCTAATATGTGACCAAGGCGGGGCGGGCAACCGCCCCACAGAAAAGGAGATGATGACCACGCCACGCAAGACCACCACAAGCAGCGAAGTTAAAAACCGCTGGAATGCGAAGACCTACAAGCGCTATCAAGTCAGCTTGCGGAAGGACGAAGACGCCGAGCTGATTAAAGCTGTTGAAAAACTGCGTGATAAGTTCGGACCGTCGGAAATTTTTAGATTAGGCATCGAGACCGCAGAAAATTTAAAAAATGAGGGCAGTTGAAAGCCCTCATAGTTACGGCATACTTAATAAGTATGTGCATAGAAAGGAGCAACACATGAAATACTTCACCAACATCAAAAGCCTCGACGAGCTTAAAGCGGCTTACCGCCGTTTGAGCATGCAGCATCATCCCGACTGCGGTTCGCTTCATCGAGTACGGTATACTGGCAGAATTTTTCCCCATCCGTGCCGACATAGCAGACTTTCGGGACATATTTCACCTCCATCTGACACTTGATTTTAACGAATCCAATCGCTTTTTTCTACACCCTTGGTCTCACATCTGTTGTAGCGCTACATTCCGTCGAGAGCTTTTAAGTCAAAAAGCATTGACGCAGCGAGGTTTATGGTAGTATAATGTATGCAGCTTGTGAGCCGCCGCTCACGACACAACGCGACGGAGGCAGAGCTCATGTACAAAAAGCTTGACGACACGGCAAAAACGCTCATCCTTGAGACGGGTATCAACGAATTTGCCGAACACGGTCTTGAAGGGGCAAATATAAATATTATCGCAAAAAAAGCCGGCGTTTCGGTAGGCGTTATATATAAATATTTCGGTGATAAGGACAGCTTCTTTCTGGCGTGCGTACACCATTCGCTCGATCTTCTTGACGCGGTGCTGAGTGAGGCCGTTTCCCACGAGACCGATATAGAATCCGGCATAAGAAGCGTTATTCAGGCCCTCACCGTCCATGCAAGGGAGCACAAAAGCCACAACGCGATGTACAACGAGATATCCTCAGGCGGCTGCAAGAAATATGCGCGGGAGCTCGCCCGCGAAATAGAAAGCCACACGGCACGGGTCTATTCCGCTCTCCTTGAGAATGCCAGAGCGGCAGGGGCGGTAGATCCGGAGCTCGATCCGAGGCTTTTTGCGTTTTTCCTCGACAACCTTTTCATGATGCTCCAGTTTTCCTACAGCTGCGATTACTACTCCGAGCGTATGAAGATATTCTGCGGAGACGGCTCGGGTGATACGGAAAAAATGACCGAGTGCTTCATGCACTTTGTAGGAAATGCTTTGAAAATAAAACAATAAGGCAAAATTTATATAGGAGAGAAGAAAGAAAATGTATGTTATCGCGTATGATATCGGGACGACCGGCGTAAAGACCTGTCTTTTCGAGCTGGGCGAAACACTGCGGCTGTGCTCCGGAGAGTATGAGGGCTACGGGCTTTATATAATGCCCGACGGCGGAGCGGAGCAGGACGCGGACGAATGGTGGGAGGCCATGAAGAAAAGCACGCGCCGCCTCATCGAAAAAAACGGGATCGATCCCAAAGCGATCGGCGGCATATCCTTCTGCTCACAGATGCAGGGGCTCGTGCTGGTCGATGAGCAAGGCAGCGCACTGCGCCGTCCGATGAGCTACATGGATCAGCGCGCAGGCAGGGAGTTTGCCGAGTGCCAGAGCCACGGCATCACCGTTTCGGGCGTAAACGCGGGAATGCTTTTAAAAAGCCTCATCAGAACCCGAGCTGCGTCCACAAGTGTGAAGGACCCGCTGTGGAAATACAAATGGGTGCAGAAAAACGAGCCTGAGATATATAAAAGGATATATAAATGGCTCGATGTAAAGGAATATCTCATCTGCCGCTGCACGGGAAAAACGGTCATGACGCGCGACTCGGCGTATTCTACCTTCCTGTATGACAGCCGCCCCGGCAAGGGCTGCTGGAGCAAGGCGCTGTGCGATATGTACGGCGTTGACCCGAAGCATCTGCCCGAGATCGTCGAATGCACCGACATAGTCGGTCCGCTCGGCGAAAAGGCGGCATCGGAGCTCGGTCTTGCTCCGGGAACGCCGGTCTACGGCGGCGGCGGCGACGCGACGCTCATCGGCGTCGGAGCCGGCTGCACCGAGGTCGGTCAGACGCATATCTACTCCGGCACCTCCGGCTGGGTCAGCACGGTCATCGACAGGCAGGAGGTCGACATCGTCTCAATGATAGCCGGTATCGTCGGCGCTCAGGAGGGCAGGTACAATTACTTTGCCGAGATGGAGACCGCAGGTAAGTGCTTTGAGTGGGTAAAGGAGCATCTCGTACTCGACGAGATCGGCATTTACCTCAAAAAGATACATGTTGCAGAGAGCAAGGAGAGCATATACGAAAGCCTTTACGACTACATGACAGACACCATAGCAAGCATACCCCCCGGTTCCGGCGGCGTTATATTCACGCCATGGCTGCACGGCAACCGCTGCCCCTTTGAGGATCCGAATGCGGCCGGTATGTTTTTCAACATAAAGCTCGGCACCGGCAAGACGGAGATGCTCCGCGCCGTGCTCGAGGGCATATGCTATCACCTCAGATGGATGCTCGAATGCGAGGACAAAAAGATAAAGACATCCGACACTCTCCGCTTTGTCGGCGGCGGCGCGCTTTCAAGAGTTACCTGTCAGATTCTTGCCGATGTGACGGGACGCACGGTCGAGACCGTCGCCTCCACGAAGGATGTCGGCGCAGTGGGCGCCGCAATGCTCGTCGCGGTCGGAAGCGGACGCATAGGCAGTCTGTCCGAGGCCGGCGCGCTTGTAAAGGCCGAGGGCAGATATGAGCCCAATGCAGATAACAAGGCACTTTATGACAGAAGCTACGCGGTATTCAAAAACCTTTATGCGGCCAACAAAAAAAGCTTCGCCGCTCTTAATAATTAAAGGAGGTCATGAGTTTGGAAGAAAATATTGCAAGGGAGCTTATATGCAGCACCGGCAGGGAGCTGCTCCGGACCGGTCTTGTTGCAAGGACATGGGGCAATGTAAGCTGCCGTCTTGACAAGGAGCATTTTCTCATCACTCCGAGCGGCTTGGACTATCTCAAAACCACGCCGGAGGATATCGCCTGCGTCGAGCTCGGCACGATGAAATGGGAGGGCAAGCGCAAGCCCTCAAGCGAAAAGGGAGTTCACGCTTCGGCATACGAGCTGTTCCCTGAGGTTTGCTTCGTTATCCACACGCATCAGAGCTGTGCTTCGGCACTCGGTCTGGCAGGCTTTGAGAGCATGGATATTACCGAAGCCGAAAGAGCCGCCTTGGGCGGCATCGCAAAAGCCGAGTACGGTCTGCCCGGCATGAAAAAGCTTAAAAACGCGGTGCGCGCCGCAATGCAGACGGGTGCGCACACCGTGCTCATGGTAAACCACGGTGTGGTCGTATGCGGTATCGACAAAAAGCAGGCCATGGAGCGCGTGCAGCTGCTTGAGGATATCTGCCGCCGCAATCTGTGCATAGGAAATGCCGCTCCCAAGCGCCTTGCGGAGACTAAGCTGTCATCGCTTATGGACGCCGTTAAGGACGAGGTGCCCACGGCGGAGCTTTCCGACGGAGATCATGCCGTTATGTGGGCGGGCACCGGAAAAACGCTGTACGCTCAGCTTGACGATATGGCACAGATGCTCGGCTCGCATGTGCCCTGCGTCAAAGCGAAGCCGAAAAGGATCGTAAGGGCGCTGAGGGCGCGCGATGCAGTGTTCGTGCGCGGCGTCGGAGCCGTCGTCAAGGCAGACGATCCCGATGACCGCGAGGCTCTCCGGCTTCTGACCGAAAAGTCCGCTCTGTGCGCTCTGCACACCGCAGGTCTTGGCTCAAAGGTAAAGCTTGCCGCCGCAGATACGGCGCTTATGCGCTTTGTCTATAAGAAAAAATATTCAAAGAGAAAGGGATGACATATGAAAGCGGAGAAAAATAAAGAAACTGTCAGAGTCGTAAAATTTGTTCTTTTTTCAGCTTCGGCAGGCATAATCGAGGCCGTCGCAATGGTCCTCTGCGAGGAGGTCCTCAAGATCCCCGGTCATTGGGTGTGCTACACGATAGCGCTCATTCTGAGCGTTCTGTGGAACTTCACCTTCAACAGAAAATTCACCTTCCAGAGTGCGGAGAACGTGCCCAAGGCTATGCTTCTGGTGTTCCTGTTCTATGTGCCGTTCGCACCGTTCACGATCTGGAACGAGCATTTTCTCGCCGATGTAAACGGTTGGAATGAATATGTCGTTCTGGCCATCAACATGGCGCTCAATCTCTCCCTCGAATATCTGTGGGATAATTTCGTAGTCTACCGCAACAGCAAGGATACCAACGATATAGCTAAGAAAAAACAGGAAAAGGAGTAAAACGAGCATGAATAACTGTGCAATAAGCAGATGGGACGATCCCAACGAGATCAACGCAAAGCTCAAGGCGCTGACCAGCCAGCCCATATGGGAGGTCTCCGACGAGTATTACAAGGACGTCATCATGAAGTACTACGACGAAAAGTGCACCGCCTCCAGAGCGGTCTACGAGGAGTCGCAGAAATACATCCCCGGCGGTGTTCAGCATAACCTTGCCTTCAACAAGCCCTTCCCCATGTGCATGGCAAAGGCCGACGGCGCTTACCTCTACGACAAGGACGGCAACAAGTATATCGACTTCCTTCAGGCAGGCGGACCGACCATCCTCGGCAGCAACTACCCCGTCATCCGTGAGAAGGTCATAGAGCTGCTTAACGAGTGCGGTCCCGTAACCGGTCTGCTGCACGAGTCCGAGATGCTCATCGCGCGCGAGATAAACAAGCACATGCCCAATGTCGAGATGTTCCGCATGCTCGGCTCCGGCACCGAGTCAGTCATGGCGTCGCTGCGCATTGCCCGCATAGCCACCGGCAACAAGCGCATCATCAAGATCGGCGGCGCATACCACGGCTGGTCGGATCAGATGGTCTACGGTCTGAAGATCCCCGGCAGCCGCGCACTGCTTGAGTCGCACGGCATTCCCCACGGCTGCTACGGCACGACCGATGAGGTCCGCCCGAACGACCTGAATATGCTCGAGCACGTGCTCAAGCGCAACAAGCTCCTCGGCGGCACCGCGGCCGTCCTCCTCGAGCCCGTCGGTCCCGAGAGCGGCACCCGCCCGGTCGCCCACGACTACAACAAGGGCGTGCGCGCACTGTGTGACAAGTACGGCGCGCTGATGATCTTCGACGAGGTCGTCACCGGCTTCCGCGTGGCGCTCTCCGGCGCACAGGGCTACTTCGATGTCGTTCCCGATCTGACCGTGTTCGGCAAGATCGTCGCGGGCGGCTACCCCGCTGCCGGCGGTGTCGGCGGCAAGAAGGAGTACGCTCAGCTCATGGCGGCAGGTCTTGCTACCGGCAAGCACAGAGCATATGTCGGCGGAACCCTGGCAGCCAATCCCCTGTCCTGCCTCGCTGGCTATACCGCGATTCAGGAGATCGAGCGCACCAACGCCTGCGAGGTCGCCGGCAGAATGGGCGACAGGCTCTGCGACGGGCTCAAGGAGCTCATCGACCGCTACGGTCTGCCCTTCGTTGCATATAATCAGGGTTCCATCGTCCACCTCGAGTGCACCGGAGCCATGAGCTTTGACTTCTCGTCGAACTGCTTCGTCAAGTCCGCCGTCGGTCTGCTGCGCAACAAGGACATGATGTATGTCCGCAAGGACTCCATGGAGCGCATGGGCGCGGCATACATGGCAAACGGCATCGTCACGCTTGCCGGCAGCCGCCTGTACACCTCGCTTGCAGATACGCCCGAGATCATCGACGAAGCCCTCAACCGCTTTGAGGAGGTCTTCAAGCATGTTCAGAAAACCGACAAGGGTCTGGTCAAGGGTCTGCTGAAGTAAAGAGGTACACCGTGAAATCACAGGATAAATACCGCGGCTGTCTCATCGGCGGTGCAGCGGGAGACGCTCTGGGCTATGCCGTGGAGTTTTCCGACGAGGGAGCTATATTCAGGCGCTTCGGCGGCAAAGGTATCACGGAATATGAGCTCAGAGACGGCATAGCCCAAATCTCCGACGATACACAGATGACGCTGTTCACGGCAGCCGGCCTGCTTCTTGCCGAGACAAGAGG
The DNA here is from genome assembly GCA_963632825.1 of Escherichia coli. Lineage (GTDB taxonomy): Bacteria > Bacillota > Clostridia > Oscillospirales > Oscillospiraceae > F23-B02. Next base: position 28,386 of record CAVGWF010000052.1, read on the forward strand.
CAAAAAGCGCGGCATCATGGGCGAGTATCGCGGCTATATCCTGCGGTGCTATAAGGATTGGCTGAAAACACAGCGGCAGAGCTATCCCTATAAGGGTGAAGATCGTTTCTCATGGCTGCTGAATGTGCCGGAGCTGTTTCACACCAGGGCTCCCGGCAGCACCTGCCTTTCGGCACTTGCATCCGACGCTGAGGGCACGGTGGAAAAGCCGACAAACCACAGTAAGGGCTGCGGCGGCATCATGCGCGTCGCGCCCATAGGACTGTTCTTTGAAGAAGCCGGATATGCCGCTTTTGAAGGTGCGGATGCCGCTGCGCTGACGCATGGGCACAAGCTGGGATACATTCCGGCACATGCGCTGGCATATATCATAAGTGTGGTTTCCCATTCCGACAATGTTTCGCTGTACGACGCAGTTTTGCGTATGCGAGCCGATGTCAGCACGAGCTATAAGGGAGCTGAGCATCTGAACGAGCTGCTTGCACTCATTGACCGTGCAGTGGAGCTTTCGCGCAGGGACATGAATGATATTGAAGCGATACATATGCTCGGACAGGGCTGGGTCGCCGAGGAAACGCTTGCCATAGCGCTGTACTGCGCGCTGAAATATTCCGATGATTTTGACAAAGCACTCATTGCCGCCGTTAATCACAACGGCGACAGTGACTCCACCGGCGCGGTGACGGGCAATATTCTCGGAGCATATCTGGGTCTGAGTGCGATACCTGAGAAATATCTCGGACACCTTGAGCTGCGCGATGTTATCCTCGAAATTGCCGACGACCTGTACAACGGCTGCAAAATGAGCGAATACGACTCATACAGAGACGAGACATGGGAAAATAAGTATATTTTTCACACATATTCGCCTGAACGCTGCGGGCATACATAAAAATCAGCTTAAAGAGCCTGCCCCGAAGCGTTAAACTATGCAAGAAGCCTGAGACCTTTGAAAGGACTATATACACACCCTCAGTGCCGACCGGGACACACTTTCCGAGGACCTGCTTGAAGATGTACTGAACTTTATAAAAGTAAGAAAAAATGACCGCGACCGCGGTCATTTTTTCTTGCTGAAATCCCATGGAACGGGAGTCTGCCCCTTGTCAACTATAAGGTATGCCCTTTTCGCTATGCGCGCCATCGGCTCATCGGAATACGAATCGGAGTAAAACTCCTCGGTTACGGCATCGGGATGCCTCTCATAAAATCTGCGCACCTTTTCCTCGCCGAAGCAGTTCCTGCCGAGTATTCTGCCGGTGCGCTTATCCATCGGCGTTGCGATAAGCTCTATGCCGAGGCGGTCGGTCATGGGCTTTACTACAAACTCGGGCGAGGCGGAGATAACTATGTCATCGTCCCGGTGCCGGTCAAGGTACCATTGAGCTATCCTGTCCTCATGCTCGTCCCAGTAGCGGCTCAGCAGCGCGTCAATGTCGTCGATACCGCGGATGAAGCTGAATATGTGCTCCTTGAGCCGTTCCTTCGAAATGAGCTTTAGTGCGTACAGAGCGCCGGCAACAAGCATTCTCGGTCCCCACAGCAGCAGGAGCGCGGGGTGCTCGTGCATATACCAGCGCACGAAGGTCACCGACGAATCGGGGTAGAATATCGTTTTGTCAAAATCGTATGTATTCATTGTCAGTCCTTATATATTCTGAATGAATTTGCACTTGTCAGCATGAAAACGGCTGCATCGGCGGCGACGGCGGCAATGATGCCGATCAGCCCGCAGCCTGCGAGGATAAGCGCCGCAAGCTTTATACCGATACCCAGAACGGAGCCCAGCCGCGCCTTCGCCACGGTGCTTTTGCATATGCCAATTGCCTGCGGCAGCTTTAATATATCGTCGCTCATTATCAGGACTCCGGCCTTTGACGCGGCAGCCTGCGCGTTCATTGCGCCCATCGCAACGCCCACATCGGCCCTTGCAAGTACCCGCGCATCGCTCACCGCATCGCCCACGAACGCAAGCTTTCCCGTATGCTTTTCACGCAGGAGCTCGTCGAGCGCTACCACCTTGTCCTCCGGCAGGAGCTGCGTCATAACGTCGCTCACGCCGAGCGCTTTGCCGACCGCGCGCCCGGTGCGGTCGGTATCTCCGGTCAGGAGCACCGCCTTCTCTATACCCAGCGCATACAGCTCGCGCACGGCGTCCTTCGCGCCGTCCTTAACTCGGTCGTCGATTATGATGTAACCGTAGTATATGCCGCCGGCTGCGACATGAACCACCGAAAGGTGTCTGTCGGCATAGCGGCAGCTTATGCCGTTCGCGCGCATGAGTGCCTCGTTTCCTACGAGGACCTGCCTGCCGTATACCTTTGCCTCAACTCCGCGGCCGGGTATCTCGCGCATATCGCTTATATGCTTTTCGTCCGGCAGAGTCGGGCACGCGCGCCTGAGAGATACGGCTATCGGGTGCGTCGAGCCGTATTCCGCCGCCGCTGCGAGCATTATAAGATCGGCGCTGCTTATGCCGACCGGCTCGGCGCCGATAACGGAAAAGCTGCCCTCGGTCACTGTGCCGGTCTTGTCCATGACGACGGTAGAGGCGGATGCAAGCGCTTCAAGCTCGCGCTTGCCGCGCAGCATTATCCCACATCCGGCAGCCTTATAAAGTCCGGCAAGATAGCAGGTCGATACGCAGAACGCCGTACCGGATATCGACGAAACGGCTATGAGCGTGAGTCCTCTGTGCGACCAATCGAGCCAGTCTTCGGTTATGATGCCTGCCGTTATCACCATGATGAGCGAAAGTACCGTTACAATGGGAGTAAAGAGTGCGGAAATGCGTGAGAGCCGCCTTTCGCGCGCACCGCGGATGTGCACGGCGCGCTCAAGGGTCTCGGCGGTTTTGACGAGCGTCGAATTTCCGTAGAGCTGTGTCACGCGCACCTTCAATGTACCGCCGAGGTTCACGCAGCCCGATACGACGCTCACGCCGGCGCCGACCTCTATCGGCTCGCTGTCTCCGGTATAGACCGCGGCGTCGACCGTGCCGCTGCCGTCAACGACTATGCCGTCGAGCGGGATGAGCTCGTTTTTCTCGACCGTAACCACCGTACCGGGGCGTATCCTCGCGGGATCGACCATGTTCATCCTGCCGTCGAGCTCAACGCGCGCATACTCGGGGCGCAGGTGCGCAAGATACGGCATCTCGCGTCGGGTCCTGCCGATGACGATGTGCTCAAAGATACCCTCTATGCCGAATATGATGAGAACGATAAAGGCCTCGGTGAACTGCCCCATGCAGGCAACTCCGACGCACGCGAGCAGCGTCATCAGCTCGGCGGACAGCACTCTTGAGCGCGCGGAATGCGCCGCGGCCGCCTTCACCGTAGGTATGGCGGCGACTATCGGCGGGATGAGACTCAGCACCGTTTCCAGCCACGGCTTCATATTGAAGCGGGCCGCGGCAGCCGAAGCGCCGATAAACAGCGCAAGCGCAATGCCCAGCGGCAGCAGCCTGCGCTCAAGCTCTATGCGGCTGCGGTCACGCTTTTCATTGTTTTTTCGCATATCCATCCCTCCGTAAATAAATCACCATGTTAAATGATACACGCCTACAAAAGGATTGTCAAACCCGCATACTCATAATTTCAGCAAAGCTCTTTATTCCTTGACATAATAGGTTTATAATGTTATCCTTTATGTATTGTGTACTATAATTATACTGAGAATCGGAGGTACGGTCAGTGAGAGGCTCTATGCTCAAGGAAGTGCTTCGGGAGCAGGGTGTCAGCATCAGCGAGCTTGCCCGAAGGCTGAATGTTTCGGCGCAAACACTCTACAGCATGGTAAAGCGTGATAACCAGAAGGTCGATTTCGACATGATGATGCATATCTGCCAGCAGCTCAATGTGCCCGTTGAGCGCTTCTGCGAGGATGCCGTGCTGCCCGAGATGCCCGATCTGCGCGAGTGGCAGTTTATCGGCAAGTACCGCCGGCTGTCGGAGGATGGCAGGCAGCTTGTAGATCTTGTTATCGAGCATGAGCTCGGGCGTAATGCCGCCGCTCCGGAACGGAGCGATGCCGAAAAGATCATACCGCTGTACGCCACGCCTGCCGCAGCGGGCTATGCGTCGCCCGCGCTCGGCGACGATTATGAGGATTATTCCGTGCCGTCCGGCAGCGCCGCGGATTTTGCGGTGCGCATCGACGGTGACAGCATGGAGCCTTATATACACGACGGCTCGGTCGCGCTTTGCAAGCGCGGTGAGATTATCCACGACGGCGATGTCGGACTGTTTTTCGTTGACGGTGACATGAAGTGCAAGCAGTATTGTCAGGACTATTCGGGCAACGTGTACCTGTTTTCCGCCAACCGCGACAGGAGCGATGCCGATGTGTTCATAAAAGCGAGCGCAGGGATAACGATAATGTGCTTCGGAAAGGTACTGCTCGAAAAGAGCATACCGCTGCCGGAGGGCCGGTGAATATCATGGTATATGAAAACAAGCTCCCCGGCGGCTATGAGCAGACACGGACGGTTAAGGCCGGGATAAAGCTTTACGCCGTTTCGGGCGCCGTTCTGCTGCTACTGCTCGTGCCGGGATGCGTTATAAAGGGTTTTGCCCCGCTGTTTGATGCATCCGGTGCCTTTACCCTTGCGCTCCGGTTTCTGCTCACCCTTGCCATAGCCGTGATCAGTCTCTTTGCGCAGGAATATATAAAATGCGCCGTTATCGGCAGAGTCACCGGAAAGCCCGCGCGCATCGTGCGTAAAAAGGGTGCGGCGTTCGTTGAATACCGGTGTTGGCTCGATAAGCGGGCGTTTATGATAATCAGCTTTGTACCGCCGGCGGCGATATGCACCGTATCGCTGCTCCTGGCGCTCATACTGCCGGATAAGCTGTTTTGGCAGGCGTATCTGGTGTTTGCGCTCAACCTTGCCGGTATGACCGGAGACGGGTACACGGCGCTTGCCCTTGCCGGACTTACCGGCGGGGTCAGAATAAAAAATGAGGGGCCTGATACCCTTATTGCAACGGAGAAATAATATGCAGCTCAGCGAACAGATCCTCAACATGAAAGACGACTGCGTGAAGATCCGCCGTGATCTTCACCGTATCCCCGAGATAGGCTTTGACCTTCACAAAACACATGAATACATAAGACCTCTGCTTGAGCAGTGTGCTCCGGACGAGCTTCTTACTCTTGCCGAGACCGGCTTCAAGGCCGTGTTTTACGCGCCCGGAGCTCAGCGCACCATCGCGTTCCGCGCAGACATGGACGGCATGAAAAATACGGAGGAGAACCGCTTCCGTTTCCGCTCACGCACGCGCGGCGTTATGCACGGCTGCGGTCACGACGGGCACATGACCATACTGCTCATGCTCGCAAAGTGGATATCGCAGAACCGCGATAAGCTCAGGTGCAACGTTGTCCTGCTGTTCCAGCCGGGCGAGGAGGGCTGGGCGGGCGCAAGGCGCATGATAAATGAGGGCGCGCTTGCAAACCCCAAGGTAGACCGCATTTACGGGCTTCACCTGTGGCCGACGGTGCCCAAGGGCAAGATCGGCATCCGCTGGGCAAACCTCATGGCTCAGACGAGCGATTTCGTTATAAAGATCCACGGCAAGAGCGCGCACGCCTCAACACCGCAGATGGGCGTTGACGCCATAGTCGTCGCAGCCGAGCTCATAACGATGATACAGTCCGTCATAACACGCGATGTTGACCCTCATCAGGACGCGCTGCTCACACTCGGCAAGATAAACGGCGGCACCGCGCACAATGTAATAGCCGAGGAGGTCACCATGAGCGGCACACTGCGCGTTTTCAGCGATGAGCTGTACGACAAGCTGATGACGCAGATAATCTCGCTGCTCAAGGGCCTTGAGCTTGCGACCGGCGCGGGCATATCCATGGAAACGGTCGTGCACTATCCGTATGTCGCAAACCCGCGCGAGATGGTCGAAAAATTCTACACGGTGCTCGATTCGATGGATGATGTTGTGCTTGTTGAGCCCGTCATGGCGGCGGAGGACTTCGCAGAGTATCAGCAGGAGGTAGACGGTATGTTCATGTTTCTCGGCATAAACGGAGGAAGGGGCGGCGCACCGCTGCACAGCAGCCGCTTTGATTTCGATGAGGATGTTCTCCTTGTCGGTGCCGAGGCATTTAAAAGAATATTGGAGTGTGAGAATTATGCATGATGAAGTATCAATTGAAAAGAAAATGCCGAACAGAGTAGATGGTACGCTGCGTAAGTTTGCGCTTCGGGTGCCGGAGTGCATATACAAGTGCAGCGGTATAATAGTGTTCGGGAAGCGCATCAAATCGCTCGTTTTTTCTACTGACCTGAGCATTATCAGAAATGTAAATGCGGATGCCATAATGGCGGTGTACCCGTTCACGCCGCAGCCGGTGATCACTCAGGCGCTGCTGACTGCGGCGGATATTCCGGTGTTCTCCGGTGTCGGCGGCGGACTCACTCAGGGGCAGAGAGCCATAAACCTCGCCATGTTTGCCGAGATGCAGGGCGCAACCGGCGTTGTGCTCAACGACCCGACCTCGAACGAGGTGCTGTCGCTCGTGCGCCACACGGTGGATATTCCGGTCGTCATCACCGTTGCGCGCAAGGACGTGGACATTGAGGAGCGTCTTGCAGCGGGTGCGGATATATTCAATGTCTCCGCCGCAGCCGATACGCCTGCGGTCGTGCGCAGGATAAAGGAGTCTCATCCGGATGTGCCGGTCATCGCTACCGGCGGTCCCACGGACGAGAGTATAATGCAGACCATTGCAGCCGGCGCAAACGCCATAACCTGGACCCCTCCCTCCAACGGCGAGGTGTTCCGGGATATCATGGCAGCCTACAGAGAGGGAAAGCCTCATCCCTGATATTGATATTATTGATGTGCAGTAAAAGCTCCCGCCTCAGCCGTTCTGAGGCGGGAGCTTCAGCGTGTCAAAAAAGTCTGCGGCTTTTTTGATATGCGATATGCCGTATTTTTTCAGAGCCTTACATCTCTTGTCTGCTTATTATAGAACTTGTTGAGAATAGGTCTTACGACATAATAGAGCAGCTTGTTGTCGAGATTGAACCAATAGATGAGCATGCTTGCGGGGATAATGCCCACGGCGCCGATAAGAAGTTTCTTTTTCATTTTCATTACCATCCTTCGTAGTCGTCAAAATCAACGAGGCTCGCGTCGAGCGGCTCCTCCTGCATGACGGCGGTCATATAATCGGAAAACTGCCTGCGCATCTCGTTGCGGCTTATCGTGCGGTGGTCGAACATATCGTTCTGCACCCAGACGAGGTGCTTGTTCTTATCCTTGGCCTGATCGTTCACGACGCCGGCAAGACCCATTGCGCCCTTGCAGGTGATATCATCATACATCAGCACCATATCGCAGTTGAATTTTTCCGCCTCATCCCAGACCTCGAGCAGATGCTGATAGCCTCCCGTGAGGTGACGGCGCATAACGCCGCGCTCGTAGTTGTGCGCAATGCCGATGAGAGCCGCGTCGAGGTTGTCCTCGGGGATGATGACATTGCCGGAGAACATATCCATCTGCGCCGCGACCAAAACGCCCCAGCAGTTATACGCCCAGGTGTTGAAATCTATGTAGTAGCAGCCCGGACCGCCCCATGTTATCATGCGGTGGCGCGCCTTATCAAAGCTCTTCACCTTGTTCTTATACGCTTTTTCGGCAATTCTCAGAGCCTTTTTCGCGGTCTTGTCGATATACGGCATGCTGCCGCCTGAGAAGGTAAAGTAGAACGCATGGAACAGCGGAGAGATAACATGACCGAACGCCGAGTAAGGCGTTTTGGCATACTCCCACGCCTCGAACTCGTTGCGCACCTCTTTATTGTGCTGCTTTATGATCCTGAAGAACGCCTCCTCGTCAAACCTCTCGCCGGTGCTATCCTCGATGAATTTAATGGTCTCCTTCATCTGAGCCAGCGCGTATTTATCGGTGGCCTCGTCCTCCCAGCGCATGGGGATACCGGCAACGGCGGTCGGTATCTTTATGCGGCGCTCTATGAGCTGACTGTTCATGGTCGAGGAATCGCAGGGCATGTTGTTTGTTATAAGGCATGCGCCTATCTCGGGATAATCGTCGTTTATCGCAACGCCGGCGGCGTTTGCACTAAGGCGGCAGGAGTCGGCGGGCAGACCCACATTCTCCATGATATCCATGTAAAACGGTGCGAGATTCTGATCCATATATGTGCCCAGAAGCCCCTGCAGCACCTCAAGCGGCAGAGCCCTGAGGTTCGGAAAGCCCGCTACTATCTCGGGGCACATGGTCTGCTCAAGCATGACAAACTTATCGGCATACTTCGTATCACCGAAGCGGCGGTCACCCTTCATGCTGTCGGCAATCATGCCGGTGGTGCCTGTCATTATGGCGTGCATTTGGGTATGAGATACCCGCAGCGCGGGACCGCGCATACCGGCGGTGCACTTATCTATCATATGCAGTGCGCCGATGTAGCCGCCGAACCAGCGGTACTCAAAAAGTCCCCTGACGATGCGCACCGGTGACTTGGTAACGAATTTTGCCAGTATGCCGAGATTTATCGCCCACTGGGTGTAATCATAGAAGGTATCCTTCAGCCCGCGCCACTCTCGGTGCTTTGCGATGCCGCTGCCCTTATAAAAGCGTTTTGCCTCGTTTGCCATCACATTTTGCCTCCCTGTATCTTCTTTATCTCGATGCTCTCGACAAATGCCTGGAACCTTGTGCGGAGCTGACCTGACGATGCCATCGTGTATTCCTTCTCAATGCCTATGCACGGAATGTTCTCGACGACATTCATATCGTGAACGCCCATCACACGCTCGTAGCTCCAGAACTCACAGAACTTCATCTGAAGATAGAGCACACCGTCGGCATTGTAGTCGTTTACCAGCTGCTTGAGATAGCTGCGGCGCTGAAGCTGCTTTTCCTTATTCATGAAGCGCGGGCACTCGCTGGTGGAAAGATAGTGGCGTGCAACGGCCGTCAACGCACTCTCGCCTTCTCTTATCTCTATCTGCTCTCTGCCGGGCAGCGAGCCGTAGCAGTAGCGGTCGGCGACCACATATGCGCCGCAGTCCTCCAAAAGCTTCGTGAAGGCCGGATCATCGACCTCGGAGCCGGTGACGACTATGCGTGCGCGATAGCCCGGCTTGGGATCGACCTTGCGCTTTCTCACCTCTTTGAGCGTCGCTTCGAGCTTTTCAAGGATGAGATACTGTGGGCAGCACTCGCTCACGAGCTGAATAACATGGAACTCATAGCTCGTTATCGGCGGATTGGGAAGCTTTCTGAGATCGCCGAGCTCGGTGATTATGCGGCATATCTCGTTGTGCTCCTCTATCGCCCTTCTTATCGCCTCATCGGAAATGTCAACGCCGTAGACTCTCTCGAGCGGCTCGAGGATATGCCTGCGAAGCTGAGCCTCATAGTGCTCATAGGCGGCTTGGGTGGTGACGAAGGGCACATCCATCATGCTCATGAAGAAATCGGGATTCTGCTCCTTGACGAGCCCCATGATGTCAAAGTATTCGTGCGCACGGTGCATCATCTGGCAGGTCTCGGACGAGAACATGGCCGACAGGAAGTTGTAGCCGCCCTCCATGCTGCGCTCGAGAATGCTGCGCGTGAAGGGGCAGGTCTTGTTGGTCATGTAGTAAGTGCCGATGTCGGTGTTGCTCGTTCCCGGGGCGCGCAGACGCACCGAAAAGCAGCCGCCGAGGTTCAGCAGTACCTCGGGAACAAAATAGCAGGTGTAGCCCAGTGCCAGCTTTCCCTCCTCGGAAGCCTGCTTGACGAGCTCGTTGTTCGCCTCCTGAAGCAGGTCTTCAAAGTAGATGAGGTGCTTTAGATCTTTCATAGTATCCTCCTCTTATTTTACAGAAATCACTCTGTTCGCCATCGTGAATAATCACAAATTGATACTATCACATGGACATTTTTATGTCAATAATTTTTCTTGACAATCTGTTGAAAATCCCGCATAATGTTATTGTGATTGTGATTAATCAATCACAATTCTGCACAGGCGGTACGGTTTATGGCATTTGAAAAAATAAGCATCCCCTCGGCGAAGGAATGCTTTTTCGAGAATATTAAGTCGAAGATACTCATCGGTGAGCTCACTCCGGGGCAGAAGCTTCCCTCCGAGCGTGAGCTCTCCGAGCGCACGGGGATAAATCAGTCGGCTATCCACCTTGCGATAAAGGACCTTGAGCGCACGGGCTTTCTCAACATCGTGCCGCGCCACGGGACCTATGTCGCCGACTACATTGAAAGCGGCAACTACGAAACGCTGCACGAGCTGCTGCGCTCTGGCGAGCAGCACATGACGCGCGAGCGCGTCGTAGCTCTGGTCGAGGCGCGAAACGCCATCGAGGGCGGAGCGCTTATCCGGCTCGCAGCCGCACACACGCCCGAGGATATAAGGCGGCTCGAGGCGCACATCGAGCTTTTCAAAAACGCGCGCGGCAAGGGGCTCGACGACGAGCGGCTGGGCGGCATGACCAAGGATTTTCACTATCTTATCTGCAAATTAAGCGGCAACGAGGTGTTCATCCTGCTGATGAATTCCTTTGCCGAGATCTCGCAGGGGCTGTGGCGGCACTGCGCCGGTCACTGGGGTCTTGACGGACTTATCGAGCAGAGCGAGCACATCCTCTTTCTCATAAAGCAGGGGAGCGGCCTTGAGGCTCAGGTATATATAACCGATAAATTCAACGAATATGTCCGCGACTGCGGAATAACGCTTTAAAGCATCCCGCCTCCGGCGGTAAAGGCGGAAGCTTTTTGGCAGCTTCAGCCCCCGTTTTCTTGTGAAAACGGGGGCTGTTTCATACAACATTTGCACCTCAGAATGTGAGCTTTATAAGGTTTTTATCGTTTGAAAAGCTGCTCATTTCCTGCACGAACAGTATCTCGTCGACATTGCTTTCCTCGATAAGGCTCTGAGCCGAGCCCATATAGTAGCGCATATCGAGCATTATTATCGTCTCATAGTCAGCCGTCAGGAACGGAACAAGGCTGTTTGCAAACGAGTCTTTTATGATAAGCAGCGTTTTGCCGTTATTGCAGCCGCCGGTTATCACCGTCTGCCCGTAGTTTCCGCCGAAAAACACCTTGTACTTGTCCTTTTCGTTTTTCGCCGTCATGTTATACAGCGGTATCTGCTTACCGTCGGCAGTTACGGTGACATTATCGGACACCGGCGATATGTATACTTTATCCGCCCTTGCCGATGCATCGAGAGTTTTTGAATAGGTCGTACCGAGAAAATCATCGGCAAACAGCTCCGGCGATGCGTCGTACGCGCCCTCCGGCAAAAGCAGCTTATACGCGGCATATGCGCCGTACCATGTCCAATGGTGATCCGTGCGGTAGTATATCTGCTCGGACCTGTTCTCCCGCAGGCATGTGTACAGATCGGGAACATTCACATCCGGCAGAGCTGCGCTCACCGTATCTCTCAGCTTCTCGGCATCGTACATCTGCGCGTGCGCGGGAAGCTTATCGTCCATGACCGTGCCGGTCGCGGGAACGAGCAGCAGCGTCATTGGAATATCCTTGTTTGCGTTCTCAAAGTCCGATATGAGCGAAAGATTGCGGCTTAGATTTTCCTCGTCAACGCCGTCCGGCGTTATCTTTTCGATATAGTAGCCGTCCTTGCCGAGATACGCACCACCTATGTCCTTAAAGCCGGCAAGCTTTTTCACATCGGTGCCGAGCCTCGTCCATGTGTCGCGCGCCGGAAACTGGTCGGATATATAGGCTGTCACCTTTTCCTGAAAGCTTCCGGAAAGGATATTGTCAAGGCTGAGCACCGGAGCGGTCTGGAGCATTCTGTTTTCGTTTTCCGAAAACTCCTTATCCGTGCCCGCAAATACGAAAACGGCAGGCAGGGTTATGACTGCAATGAACACCGCGATAAGCGCGATATGGAATTTTTTCATCACGCTCACCTCTTAGAATCTGAAATAAAGGAAGGGATTATAGCTGTCGCCGATGAGAAATGCCATGCTCAGGACGAGCAATGCGACCGTCAGCACCGATTTGACGGCAAACGCCGCTTTCTCGTTCATGGCGCCGGCGGCGCTTGCAAACAGCTTCTTCGGAAGCTGCGTCGACGCGGCCGCACATATGACGAGCAGCGCAAGCTTTGTCACGAGCCAGTACACATCCAGCCCGCCGAGAGCGCCGTTTGCGCCGAACATCGAGCCCAGATACGGCAGCAGCACGCTGACATCGTCGCAGGCGAATATGACCCAGCCGATAACTATGAGCAGCAGCGAATACAGATGACGCAGCGGCTTCGGCAGCCTGTCCAGTGCCTTGAGCAGAAACAGCTTTTCAATGAACAGTATAATGAAATAATACAGTCCCCACATCACGAAGTTCCAGCCCGCACCGTGCCAGAAGCCGGTGAGCGACCAGACTATCAGAAGATTCAGCGCCTGACGCGCGAGCCCGCGGCGGTTGCCGCCGAGGGGAATGTACAGATACTCCTTGAACCATGTGCTCAGCGTTATGTGCCATCTTCTCCAGAAGTCGGTTATCGACACCGATTCATACGGATAGCGGAAGTTTTCCGGGAATTTGAAGCCGAACATTTTTCCCAAGCCTATTGCCATGTCGGAATAGCCGGAGAAGTCGAAGTATATCTGGAAGGTAAACGCCGCAGCGCCCAGCCATGCCGTGAGCGCCGAGCTCATGCCGCCGAGCGCATATATCTCCGACCACAGCGCACCTATCTGGTTTGCAAGCAGCACCTTTTTGCCGAGGCCTATTACAAAGCGCATTATACCGTCGGAAAAATCACCCGTCGTCACAGTGCGCTCGGCAAGCTGAGTTTCAACATCGGAATAGCGGACGATGGGACCGGCAATAAGCTGCGGGAACATGGTAATGTACATACCGAAGTCTATGAGGTTTTTCTGCACCTTGACATCGTCGCGGTAGACATCTATCGTGTAGCTCATCGCCTGGAAGGTATAGAACGATATGCCTATCGGCAGGGCGATGTTCAAAAGGTCAAAGCCGGTGCCGAATATGGCGTTTACATTGCTTATGATGAAATCCGTGTACTTGAAAAATCCCAGCAGCCCGAGGTCGATAACGACCGACAGAACGAGCAGGAGCCTGAGCCTTTTTCCGTTCCCGCGGCTTTTATCCATGAGCCGGCCGAAAATATAGTTGATCAGGATGGAGAATATCATCAGGAAAACATATTTCGGCTCGCCCCACGCATAGAACACGAGACTGACTATCAGCAGAAAGAGATTCCGCCCCCTTTTCGGGCAGATATAATACCCCAGCAATACAAGGGGCAGATATATGCAAAGGAATATCGTGCTGCTGAATACCATCTGTATGTGTCTCCGTTTATTTTATAAATTCTTTGAATGCGGTCTCTGCGTTCTGCGGCGTGTCGCTCATAATGAGCAGGACAAAGCTCCCGTCGGTCTTCACAACGGCGCTTTCCGCACGCTGGGTCTGCTCCGGCTCGTATGTCTTGTAAAGCTGCACCCTGTCCTGCACATGAGCCTTGAGGCTGTCGGCAGCGGCGGTCACATCCGCCTTGTCTTTGAGCTGCACCACAGCTATCTCATATGCCATGCCGTCGGCGGCATACGCCAAAAAGTAGCCGGACACCTTATTATACTCCAAGTCGGATATATATGAAAAGGCTTTTTCCGCATTTTCTTCCCAACTGCCGGTGACCATCATCTCCGGCAGGCTCTTATCTGCCTGAAGCATGGCTTTTTGCAGATCGTACATACTCACCTGCGTACTGTCGTTTCCGCAGGCGCACAGCGAAAGTGCGCACAGCGCCGCGCATATAAAGCAAACTAATTTTTTAAGCATCAGTCTATCCTCGCCGAGCTGTAATCTCCGCCGATGACCGCAGCGTCGTAAGTGTCATCGCCGTCTGATACATCGCCTGCATCTCCGAACGCCGCCTCTACCGCCTGGGCTATCTTCTCATAAACATCATCGGGCAAGTCGGTGGTATCGTCTATGGGCACATCGTTGTAGTTCTGGATGTATACGCAGAAAACATAGCTGTCGCCTACCGGCATCCAGCTCCATGTGAGCCCCATGTTGTATTCACTGAAAGCCGCGCTGCTTTCTATGCTCTGCATCATCGCATCGGCTATCTGAGCCTCGGTCTCGGTTATTTTCTCCTCAAACTCAAAGGCTACCGCGCTCTTCTGATCGTCAAGAGCGGTGCGCACGAGCGCGGGAATTTCGTAAACATCCTTGCACTTTTCCCTGTTCATGTAGGCATAGTTATATTCATAGCCGTCGGCGGCGGGGAAGAAATCGCGGTTCCACTCGTGCTCCTGCGCCCAAACGGTGTCATTTATATTGAAGTGCGTGTAGTCGCCGGTACCGGCATCGGAGTATATATCCGTGTGGTACCACTGTCCGCCGAGCTTAACGAGATCCCACGAGTGGGACAGGTAGGAATCGTGCACGACCATGCACTCAATGCCCATCATCTGCATGAAGAGCCTGAAGGTCGTTGCATAGCCCACGCACACGGCGTTGTGATACTTGAGAACGCCGTAGGGGTTGTCGCAGTCGGCGGTCGAATTGGGAACCACCAGCAGCGAGCCGCGGTCAAATTGCAGATTGTGCGTCATCCAGTCGTAAACGGCGAGCTCCTTTTCATAATCGCTCATGCCGTCGGTTATTATCTCGTCGAGGACGCCCGAGGCGAGATCCAAAGTCTCCTTTTCCTTGTCGGAAAGCCCTGTTGTCCTTCCCGATTTATACGCATCGGAGATCGCCGTAGTGTCCTTTATGACATACTCAGAGCCGATGGTAACATCGTTTTCCTGCGCTACATCCCTGTCGCCCGTGGCGGCGCTTATAACGCTCTGCATATCGTTTACCTTCAAAAGAGTGAATATATTCATCACCAGCAGTACAGCGAGCATTAACGGCATCGCAATACCCATTATATTTTTGACTTTCTCCTTCACAAGGCCGTCCCCTTTCCTGTTTCGATTAATAATACGACGGTATTTCAAAAAAGTTCCCAGCTTTTTAACAAACTGTGTGGTTTTATGTGGTACAGTTAATATACTCTCCGCCTTACGCCTTGTCAAGTGCCCTGCAGTTAATTTTAGCGCTTGCTTTGCACGGCAAAAAATTATATACTTTACCTATGATAACTACAATTTCCCACGGAGGCTTTCAATGACTGATCTCAGGTTTTACTTTGACGGGACAAACGGTACGCCTGTAGACGGCAGTGTGCCCATAAGCGTTATGATATCCAAATCCGATTCCCCCAAGGCGATCGGCACGCTTCATTTTGATTATTCCGACTCGTTTTTCATGCGCTCGGCATGCTCGTATAATCACGGGCTTGCAATACTGTCGCTGGGGCTCACGATGAGCTCGTTTACCTATAAAAATGACGGAGATAAATACACCCGCGCGGCTCTGCACGAGATGGGCTTTGATGACCGCACCATAGAAAGCCGCCGTTATGACGATCAGAAAAGCTGTGAGGACACCTGCGGCTATATCTTCGGTGCGAAAAAGCTGCCGGACGACTTTTTTCTGATCCCCGTCGTTATCCGCAGTCACCGCTATGGCGGCGAGTGGGTCAGCAACGCCCACGCCGTCGAGGACGAGCTGCCCGATTTCGCCGCGGGCTTCAAGAAAGCCGCCGACGAAGTGTACGAGGCTCTTGAGGGCTATATAGACCGGCGCGGCTTCGACCGCGAAAAGCTCAGGATCTGGGTGTGCGGGTACAGCCGGGGCGGTGCCGTCACGAATCTGCTGGGTGCCCGGCTCACCTTTGAAAGCGGCATAGGCAAGGACAATGTGTTTGCATACAGCTTTGCCACTCCGCTCACGGTGTACGACAGAGCGGCGTCCTTTACCGATAATATATTCAACATCATATCCGAAATTGATGTCGTTCCCCGCATGCCGCTGCGGTACTGGCATCTCACGCGCTACGGCACCGATATGATAGTCCCCTGCAAGGCAAGGCGAGGCGCTGCCGAATATACGAGGCTGCTCGGGCAGATGCAGACGCGCTTCAAGGAGCTGATGCAGGAGCTTGAGGTCGATGCCGACTATGTTCCGCTTGACGATCAGGAGCTTGCACTGGATCTGCTGTTTGACTATATAGACGACCTGCTCGACACTCCGGAGAAATACCGCGACGACGGATATCAGCAGCTCGCGATGGACTATATGCGCAGCAAGATGAGCGGCGATGTATTTGAGCTGAAAAAGTTTCTGCAGTTCCTGCTCGACGGCAACGAGGCGATGGCCTCCGAGCTCTGCTCACTTATAGACAACTGGCACGAGCTCGGCGGCATAGAAAAAATGCAGCGGCTCGGCATAATGATCTCAAAGCGCAAGGCCGGCGACAAATCTCCGGCAACGGAGCTTATATTCACGCTCATCGGCATTCTTTTCCGCTATGCCGCAAAATATACGGCCACCAAGGTCACAGGCGGCGCTCAGGACTATTTCTATGAGCAGCTTGTCATACTCATAGTCGACACCTATCAGCACGGCGGCGACTCGCTCATATTGCAGCAGCACTGGCCCGAGGCGTACCTCGCATGGCTGCTGAGCGCGCCGGAGACGGATCTGTTCCGCTTCGGCACATATACAAGGACCTGCATTAAATAAATATATAAAAGGAGAACAGATATGGATAAGACCATAGTTGTCATGGCTGCCGGTCTCGGCTCGCGCTACGGCGGAGTCAAGCAGATTGAGCATCTGGGACCCGACGGCGAGATACTCATGGAGTATGCTCTCTACGATGCCGTCAGAGCGGGGTTCAGCAAAATAGTGCTCATCATAAAGCCCGAGATCCTCAACGACACGAAGGAGCTGTTCGGAGACAGGGTCGAAAAAAGCACCGGCATAAAGATAGACTACGCCTTCCAGACTCCCGACAAATTCACCGGAAGCCGTCCCGAGCTTGCCGCTCGCACAAAGCCCCTCGGAACGGTACATGCCGTTATCTGCGCAAAGGATGTCATAACCTCGCCGTTTGCAGTTATGAATGCCGACGACTATTACGGAGCCGAAGCGTTCAATGTCATGGCGGCAAAACTTGATGAGCTCAAGGATGAGCACTCTGCCGCGATGGTGGCATACAGGCTCAAAAACACCGTAAGCCCCTTCGGGACCGTAACGCGCGGCGTGTGCATGGAGGAAAACGGTATCCTGTCCGGCGTTAAGGAGACCTACAAAATAAAGCTCATGCCCGACGGTCTGATCCGCGACACCTCTGCCGGAGAGGACGGGCCCGTGCTCGCACCCGATACGCTTGTTTCCATGAATCTGTGGGGTTATCATCAGGACATACTGCCCGTCATGCAGCGGTACTTTGAGGACTTCCTCGCCGCCCTTCCGGAGGGCGACAACAAGTCCGAGTGCCTGCTGCCGACAATGATGGGCGACCTGACGGCATGCGGCGGCATTTCCATTGCGGTTTTGAACACCAACGACCGCTGGTTCGGCCTGACCTATAAGGAGGACAAGCCCGGCGTCGTTAAGGATCTTCTGCAGCTGCACGAGGCCGGAGTATACCCCCCGACACTTTGGAACAGCTGAAAAAGAAAAGTCACGGATTTTTTTGCAAGCTGAAAGCTCCCGTTTTCCTGCGAAAACGGGAGCTTTTTGAGGGTTTTAGACCTATTTTATCGGTCTTTGTTATCAGAAATCCGAGCAAAGCTGAGCATCCGAACCCTGTTTTTAGGCGGATCTGAGCACCGCAGGCTTCGTTTTGCTCAATCACAGGTATTAACGGGGCAGACTCCGCAAACCTCCATGGTATCGGTATCCACGATGCAGCACAGCTTCATACCGCAGGCATACTCGTAGCTGCCGGGGAGAGTGACCTCGGCGTAGCTGCCGGTGCAGTCGGAGAAAAGCTTGACGGTGAAGCTGCCGCTGCAGGCGCAGCCGACCTCATTTGCCGCTGCATCTGCGGCACGGCGGCGCAGGCTCTCCTCGCTGTAGTACAGCATCTCAAGGATGCTGCTGACGATATTTACATTGGTCATGGTGTTTTTCATTTTATTTACCTCCTTAAATTTCGTTTGCGGCTTCTTTCCTGTCCACGGTTATAAGTTTACCCGACGAGTTTTAAATGGATATAACGCAATTCTGAACAAAGCTTTAAGCTTTTCGCCATCGTTTTAAAATTTGTTTAACTAAGCGCGCTGAATGCCTGATATAATGAACATACAGTTAATAGGATGTGATGTTATGACAGTAAAAAAACGCCTCCGCCGTTCAAATATATACATGTTTCTTGTCCCGCTGCTCACGGCGGCGCTGCTGCTGTTCCTCGGTGCGGGCATTGCGATATACATTCTCGAAACCGTCTATCTCCCCAAGATAGGTCTGAGCCTGTACGGGATGCACATTGCCGTAGAGCGGTACGAGGATCTCTTTCAGAGCTTCGAGGTATTCGTATGGGTATATGTAGGCGCGGTAGGCATGGCGCTGCTGCTGACTATAATATTTACTAATATTCATCTGACACGCGAGCTGTTTTCCCACATATCCGAGCCGCTCGACACACTGGTGAGCGGAGTTGACCGCATACGCGCGGGCGACCTCGACAGCCCGATAAATTACACCGAGCCAGACGAGTTCAAGGCCGCATGCGATGCCGTCGACCTGATGGCGGCGAAGCTCAAGGCCTCGCTTGAGGCAGAGCAGCACCGCCAGCAGAGCCGCAAGGAGCTTATAGCCGGAATGAGTCACGATCTGAAAAGCCCGCTGACCTCTATCCGCGCCTACACCGAGGCGCTGCTCGACGGCGTTGCGGAAACTCCGGAGGCCCGGATGCGATACCTCGAAACGATACGCAGAAAGGAGTGCGAGATGGAAAGCATGGTCTCGCGTCTGTTTGAGTTTTCAAAGCTTGAGCTTAGCGAATATCCCTCTAATTCCGAGCCGCTGGACATTAAAGCCGAGCTTGAGAAAATGGTTTCCGATATGGCTCCCGCAGCTGACATTGACATGACGGGGCTGCACGGCTCAACCGTTATCGCCGATCGTGAGCAGCTTTGGCGCATAACCGAAAACATAATCGGCAACAGCATCCGTTACTCCGGACGCGGGAGAGTGAGGGTCTGGATATCCTCGCAGGAGCGGGACGGAGAGGTACGCCTCGAGTTTGCCGACGACGGTGCCGGAGTACCGGAGGCTGCTCTGCCAAAGCTCTTTGACCTTTTCTACCGAACCGACCCCGCAAGGGCCGAGACCGGCTCCGGCAGCGGTCTGGGGCTTGCGATAGTTAAAAAATCCGTCGAGCAGATGGGCGGCAGGGCGTATGCGGAAAAAAGCGTGCACGGCGGACTGTGCATTGTGATAATTCTTCCCGGAGGTGCGAAAAATGGCTAAAATTCTTATAATTGAGGACGACCGCTCCATTTCCGACATTGAGCGGGACTATCTTGAGCTATCCGGCTTCGAGACGGAATGTACCTACAATGGCGTCGATGGGCTGAACAAAGCCCTCGGCGGCGGACACGACCTTATTCTGCTCGACCTCATGCTGCCGGGGCTCGACGGCTTTACGATATGCAAGAAGCTGCGAGAGAAGCTCGATATACCTATCCTAATGGTGACGGCACGAACGCAGGATATAGACAAAATAAGGGGGCTCGGCTTCGGCGCGGACGATTATATAGAAAAGCCGTTCTCGCCGAGCGTTCTCGTTGCAAGGGTGAAGGCCAACATCGCGCAGTACGAGCGCCTGCGCCCCGCGGTGAAGGCAGACGGCAGCGTCGTTAAAGCCGGTTCCTTCGTCATGGATATCGGCTCGCGCACGGCGTCGGCAGACGGCAGAGAGCTGAAGCTGAAGAACAAGGAATTTGAGCTGCTGCTTTTCCTGCTGCGCCATCCCAATCAGGTTTTCAGCCGAGAAGACCTCTATGAAATGATATGGGGTCTTGAGAGCATGGGCGATAATATAACCGTTGCCGTGCATATAAACCGCATGCGCGAAAAGATAGAGAAGGACCCCTCGCAGCCGGAATATATCCAGACCGTTTGGGGCGTCGGCTACCGTTTAAAAATCGTTTAAATTTCATTTATCGGGCATTTAATCTGTCCTCCTATACTGGCATTGTCCGGCAGGGAGGACAGTTTTTTTATAAGCATCGACAAGGAGGAAACAAAAATGAAAAAAAGGATCATGAACAAAAACTACGCAAAGGCGTTCCGGCTCATTCTCATTCTGTTTATCGTGCTGGCAGTGCTCACCGCGGTCATTGTCCCGCTGAGCCTTTCCCGGCAGATAAGCGACGCAGCCGCCATCCGTCAGCAGGCTCAGATATCCGACATGGGCGAGCATCAGACAGAAAAAATGCTCAGAAGCAGCATCACTCTCCTTAACGCGGCCAACTACGCCGTCATCGGCGGTCTGGGCGTTCTCTGGGCGGTCCTTGTTCTGGTTTACTGGTTCGATGTCGCTGCATGGCTGTACAGGAGTGCTGTAAACGAGGGTATGAACAAATCGCTCTGGCCCATCCTCGGCATTTTCTTTAACTTCCTCGCAGCATTTGCATTCATGATCGTGCGCGACCGTCCGGCACGCGTGGCATAAGAAAGGCGGCGGCATCATGATCGAAACACATGGTCTGACAAAGGTATACAAAAACGGCTTCAAGGCCGTTGACGGGCTCGACCTCAAGATCGGCGAGGGCGACATATTTGGCTTCCTCGGTCCGAACGGCGCGGGCAAGACAACGACCATAAGAATGCTTGACGGACTTCTCCAGCCGACGAGCGGCACCGCGTTCATAGACGGCATGGACATAACCAAGCGTCCCGTTGACATTCGCAAAATAATCGGAGTAGTACCCGAATCTCACGGGTACTACTACTCAATGACGGCGCAGGAATACCTCAAGTACTTTGCGGCGCTGTTCGATCCCGCGCATGATGAGACGGCATATGTTGAGTACCTTCTCCGGCGCGTCGGTCTGTTTGACAAAAGGACTGTCGCCGTTGGGCAGTTCTCGCGCGGCATGAAGCAGCGCCTCGGCGTTGCAAAGGCGCTGATAAACAGGCCCAAGATCATCTTCCTCGACGAGCCCACGCTGGGTCTTGACCCGCGCGGTCAGCACGAGATACAGCAGCTTCTGCTCGAGATAAACAAGACCGACGGCGTTACCGTTTTCATAACCTCTCACCTCTTAAAGGACATTGAGGTGCTGTGCAGCAAGGTCAGCATCGTAAAGCATGGCAAGCTCATCGAGCAAGGCAGCATAAACGAGCTGAGCGGAAAATTCATGCCGAGCTACACGCTCATTATGAACACGAGCGACAACCTCCGCGCGCTGTCCGAGCTTATGAACATAGGCGGCATTCTGTGCGTCTGCCTCACCGACGACGGCAAGCTCCAGGTAAAAATGCGGGAGGAATGCACCGACCATGACATTGCCATGGCAAAGCACGAAATGCTCAGCGCCATGTTCTCCGCCGGCATAGATGTCGGCGAGCTCACGCGGCAAACGCTCAGCATGGAGGATATATTCTTTCTCGCTACCGGCGACGAAACGGAGGCGGCACAATGAACAAGACCATAATCAAAAAAGAGTTCCGCGAAAGTCTCTATGACTGCAAGGGGCTGTGGCTCATAGTCGCCTGCGCCGCCGTTCTGAGCAGTCTGTGCGTTCTCGTTATCAGCATCAAAGAGGGCTCGGTGCTCGCGCAGAACGATGTTCTTCAATACGCGATGAAAGCCGCGATGTTCCTCACGGTGACTATATCCATGGTTCTCGGCTCGGCATGCTTTGCTTCCGAGCGCGAGGAAAACACGATGGAGAGCCTGCTGCTCACACCGGTGCGCAAGCGCGATCTCGCTGTGGCAAAATACCTCGGCGTAATGCTCATCGGTGTTGTGCTGTACACAGTCTGCATACCGTATCTCGCGGCGATCGGCTATGGCTCCGGTCTCACCGGCAGGGCGATATTCATGACCATATTCGGCGGTGTGCTCCTGCTTGCATCGTTCACCGCGGTCTCGGTCATATTCTCGATGCTCATGAAGAGCTCTCGCGCAGCCATCCTGACCTCAGTGCTTATCATGACCGTGCTCACGGTGCCGCCGCTCATTCAGGGACTGTTTAAGCTCTCACCTATCGGCACTGCCATTTTGAAGCTCGACCCCATCGCCTGCTGCTTTGACATGATGGGCAAGCTCCTCGAAAAGCAGCCGTTTTTCAGTCTGTGGGTATACATTCTTCCGCTCGTGGCATTTGCGGCGATAACGATAATCGCAATGCTCGCCTGCTCGGAAAAGATAGCTCTGAAGGGGGAACAGTGAAATGAAAAGAACACCGTGCCTTTTGGCTGCGCTTTTAATATGCCTTGCGGCGGCGTGCCCCGTTCTGGCGGACAATGCCGAGCCCGTAAGCGTTGAGATAATCTCCCCTGAGAGCATAAGCGCATCCCCCATCCACTACGACGATATCGTCATCCGCGTTACGAACAACACCGCCGAGACCATGAGCGGTCTGCGCTGCTTCCTCACGGTCCTCGATGTCGGGCGCAGCCAAACGCTGCCGGTTGACGAGTTCGGCACCGACGCGTTCCAGTCGCGCACCATCGACTCTCTCGCTGCGGGTGAGAGCGTTGATGTTACGATCCCCGTGCGCATCATGTATGTCGGCGATTTCCGCTTCACCGCGACCGTTGCCGACTGCGAAACAAACACCCTGTACACGGGTCCCGCGATAAGCGTTGACATGACTGCTGTAAGCAGCATGAACAAAACGCTCGTTATCGCAGCGGCGATTGGAATGCCGCTCGTGCTCGCGGCCGCGGCATTCGTGCTGACTCGCAGCAGAAGATAGCCGGACACCACCCGTTCCTGACATTTTCAAAAAAGTATTGACAAAAATCTCACGATTGTGTATCTTAAGTGTATTAGGACACGCCACACAGTTAAGAAAATTAACACGCCGGTGTACCTTAACGGATACATAAAATAATTCGAGGTGATCGCATGGACACGGTGGAAAAGATAAACTTTGTTATAATGTGCATATTCTTCGTGTGCTATTCTTATCAATTTATCTATATCCCCATTGGGCTTATAATGCACAGGCACGGCTCGCATCTTGAAAGCCGCGGCAAGCGCGTTGCGGTGCTCATAGCCGCGCGAAACGAGCAGACGGTCATAGGTGAGCTTATCGACAGCATACATGCGCAGAGCTATCCGCAGGAGCTTATAGACATCATAGTCGGCGCGGATAACTGCACCGACCGCACCGCCGAGATTGCACGCGGCCGCGGCGCAAGGGTGTTCGAGCGCAGCAATACCGAGCGCGTTGGCAAGGGCTATGTGCTCAACTTCCTGCTTTATAAGCTCGACGAGCTCGGTCTGAGCTATGATGCATACATCGTCATCGACGCGGACAACATCCTCGACCCCAATTACATTGCGGCAATGTGCGGCTGCATGGAGCGCGGGCACGACATCATCACCTGCTACCGCAACTCGAAAAATTACGGTGACAACTGGCTGTCCGCCGGTATCGGTCTGTGGTTTCTGCGCGAGTCGCGCTATCTGAACGGTGCGCGCGCCGCGGTCGGCAGCAGCTGTGCCGTTTCGGGCACAGGCTTTCTGTTCACGCGCGAGATTCTCGAGCGCTGCGGAGGCTGGCACTTTTTCCTGCTGACCGAGGACATCGAGTTCACCATTGATAATGTAACTGACGGCGTGAAGATCGGCTACTGCCCCGACGCGATTGTCTACGACGAGCAGCCGGTGACCTTCTCGCAGTCGTGGCGGCAGCGTATGCGCTGGTCGCGCGGGTATATTCAGGTGTTCGCCCGCTATGCCGTAAGGCTTATGCGCGGCATAGCTCACGGCAGCTTCTCCTGCTATGACATGGCGATGAGCATAATGCCGGCAGCAGTGCTTACCGGTCTGAGCGTCGTTGTGAATGTAGGCGCAGCGATCGCAAATCTCGTGCAGGGCGGACAATGGGCGGCTCTCGGTCTGTCGGTCGGCCAGACGCTCCTGAGCTTATATGTTACGCTCTTTGCGGTGGGTGCGATAACCACACTCAGCGAGTGGAAGAACATCCGCTGCTCATCCGGCAGGAAGGTGCTGTACGCCTTTACATTTCCGCTTTTCATGCTGACATTCGTGCCGATATGCATAGCCGCAATGTTCAAGGATCCCGGCTGGAAGCCCATAGTACATACCCGCACGCTCAAGGGCGCCGAAAAGGTCCGGACATAAAAAACACAGCCCTGCGCGTATTAGGCGCAGGGCTTGAATCTATGCTGGCGGTCTACACGATCGACAGAAGCTTCTGCAAATACCTGACGGCTTGCTGCTTATCGCAGGCTCTGTTCTTCACCGCCGTCCACTGCCACACGAGAAACAGTGTATTGCTGTAATGGTCGGCAAGCAGCTCATTCGGAATATCCTTTTCTTCAGCATCCGGGCAATCCTTGAATATCTGCCGCATCTGACCGTTCAGATAATTGCGGAAGCTCGAAAACATATAGCCTGCCTCCGGATTGTGGGACAATACACGGCTTATGAGCTCGCTGTTGTGTTTTGTAAAGGTGTATATCCGGTCAAAGAAAAGATAGAGCATCTCATTTTCCGGTGCATGATGATACTCCGAAAGACCCACCTTCTCCGCAAGCGAGAGCCAGCAATAGTTCAGGAGGTCGTATTTATCGTCAAAATAATTGTAGAAGGTCGCACGGGGGTACTGCGCCTTTTCGCACAGCTCACCCACGGTGATCTCCTCAAAGGATTTCTCCGACAAAAAGAAAAACATCGCGCCGCTGAGCGCGTCAAGCGTCCGCTTGGCTCCCCGCGTGAGAGGCTTTGAAAGATCGTATTTCATGGCGCACTCCTTTTGCATTTTTTGAAATCTGTCCAAGTCTGAACGCACGTTCAATTTTGTGTCTTGAAATGGGCGTGAATACTTTGTATCATAACGGCAGTATTTTTGCAAGCGTCTAATTTAAGACAGCTGCTCGGAGGAGATGTCCTAATGATTTTCTATTTTTCCGCAACAGGAAACAGCAAATATGTCGCTGACCGCATTGCCGCCGCAACGGGCGATAAAACCGCTTCGATTACTGTCTGCTGCATAGGTGATAACTTTTCCTTTGATGAAGCGGACAAAACGGTGGGGATCGTCAGCCCGACCTACGCATGGGGCTTGCCGGTCATTGTTCGGGAATTCCTGCAAAAGCTGACGCTGAGTGCAAAGCCGGATTACCTCTGGTTCGCCGCGACCTATGGCACAACTCCGGGTCAGACCGGAAAATTTGCCGAGGACATTCTGTGCGCCAACGGTCTTCCCGTCTCCGCAAAATTCAGCGTTAAAATGCCGGACACATGGACTCCCATATTTGATTTGAGCGATAAGGTCAAGGTGCAGCGCATAAACGCTGCCGCCGAGCCGCAGATAGACCGGATCATAGGCGCGATACAGGACCGTGCCTGCGGCGACTTCATGGAGAGAAAAGCGCCTCTGCTTCTCGCAAGGGCGGTACACGGTCTCGAATATGATTCCATGCGCAGAACAAGCCGCTTCAAGGTCGAAAGCTCCTGCATCGGCTGCGGAGTATGTGCGCGGAGCTGCCCCGCTTCAGCCATTGAGATCAGGGGCAAAAAGCCCGTTTGGGTAAAGGAGCGCTGCGTCATGTGTCTCGGATGTCTGCACCGGTGCCCGAAATTTGCGATTCAGTATGGTAACCGGACAAAGCGCCACGGGCAGTATACGCATCCGAACAAAAGGCAATAAAAAGGTCATATATTCAAGATCTGCCGCACTTCGGAGCTTATCGGACATTGTTCACAGCCTGTTAATTGACAACGGGGGTGCGTCATGTAAAATGAACATACGGAGGTGGGCAAAATGAAAAACAGTAAAAAGAAACGCGAGGAGGACGAGGAGGTCCGCCGCGCGAAGGCAAATATCCGCAACGGATTTATCATTGCGGTCGTTGTAATAGCCTTGTTTGCTGTAATCGCCGCCGTGATGTTCGGCATGCTGAGCTGGGGATTTGATGGCGATATTGCAAAAATAGGCTGAAACGGAGCAGGTCGACCTGCTCCGTTTCAGACTGTCAAAGAACTTGGAAAAGCAGATGCAAGAGCATAAAACCCAATACGCAGCAGGGGGAGTGTGAGGGGGACAAGGTCCCGCCTCAAATTGGAT
>CAVGWF010000053.1:0-9083 GCA_963632825.1 Escherichia coli
AGCTGCTCGCGGCGTATGCGGCAGAGCATATAGCTCTGATCGTTTGACGGCATGCCCTTAAAAAGCATCCCGCCCTCGGCGCGCGCATAGTGCCCCGTTGCGATGTGCTCGGCGCCTATCTCGTCGGCGTATTCAAGCAGCGAGCGGAATTTGAGCGTTGGATTGCATATGATGCAGGGGTTCGGCGTTTCGCCTCTGAGATAGCTCTCGGCGAAGCGCGAGCACACGAGCTCGTCGAGCTCTCTGTGCACATCGCGGATATGCAGCGGTATGCCTATATATTCTGCCGTATTAACGGCATCGGCAAGGGCGTGCCCGTCGGTATTATCCATGTAAAGCCCGTGTACCTCGTATCCGGCATCCTTCAAAAGGCGCGCGCAGACCGCAGAATCCACGCCGCCGGAAAATCCAAGCACGACCTTTTTCATCTGCCGACCTCCATCCACACCATCAGAACCGAAATGTCCGCCGGAGACACGCCGGATATGCGGCTTGCCTGACCGAACGAGTGCGGTCTTATCTTCTTAAGCTTCTCGCGCGCTTCAAGACGCAGACCGGCAATGCGATCGTAGTCTATATCATCCGGCAGCAGCTTGCTTTCCATGCCGGCAAAGTCCTCGACCTGCTTGAGCTGACGCTTTATGTAGCCTGCGTATTTAAGGCTTATCTCCGCCTGATAGCTCACGCAGTGCCGCAGCTCCGGGCGGTCGGGATCAAACGGCTTGAGCTCGTCATAGCCAAGCTGGGGGCGGCGGATGAGATCGGCAAGCGACACTCCGGTGCTCACCTCGGCCGTGCCGTGGGCGCGCAGAAATTCGTTGAGCTCCGCGCTCGGCGGTATGTGCGTTTTCTCAAGGCGGGCTATCTCGCGGTCCACCTCGGCATACTTTTCACGCACCGCGTCGCAGCGCTCCTGCGATACAAGACCTATGCGCAGACCGATGCCGCAGAGCCTCAGATCTGCGTTATCCTGCCGGTGCAGGAGCCTGTACTCGCTGCGGGAGGTCATCATGCGATAGGGCTCGTTTGTGCCCTTGGTAACGAGATCGTCGATGAGCGTTCCTATATATCCGTCGCAGCGGCGAATTATCATAGGCTCCTCGCCCTTGAGCTTGAGCGCCGCGTTAACGCCCGCAACAAAGCCCTGCACAGCAGCCTCCTCATAGCCCGAGGAGCCGTTAAACTGCCCCGCACCGTAAAGTCCGTGAACCTTCTTCGCCTCGAGCGTGGGGTACAGCTCGGTCGGGTCAACGCAGTCATACTCTATGGCGTAGGCGCAGCGGGTCATCTCGGCATTTTCAAGCCCCGCAATGGTGTGCAGCATTTCGACCTGCACATCCTCCGGCAGGGAGGACGAAAGCCCCTGAATGTACAGCTCCTTTGTGTTAAGCCCCATGGGCTCAATAAAAAGCTGATGCCGCGGCTTATCGCGGAAGGTCATTATCTTTGTCTCGATGCTGGGACAATAGCGCGGACCGATGCCCTCGATAACGCCGGAATATATGGGGCTGCGGTCAATATTATCAAGGATTATCCTGTGAGTTTTTTCGTTTGTGTATGTAAGATAGCAGACGGCGCGGTTTTCCGGAGCGGTCTGCGTTTGGAACGAAAAGCCCTCGGGCTCCGTATCGCCCGCCTGAAGCTCCATTTTTGAAAAATCGACCGTGCGCGCATTTACCCTCGGCGGAGTGCCGGTCTTGAAGCGGCGTATGGAAAGCCCCAGTGCCCTGAGACAGGGGGTGAGCCCCGTGGCGGCGGCAAGACCGTCGGGCCCTGACGAGCGGATAACATCGCCCACTATCGTGCGCCCGTCGAGGTATGTCCCGCAGGCTATGACGGCGGCACGGCAGGAATACACGGCACCCGTGTGCGTTTTAACGCCGCTCACGGCACCGTTTTCGGTGAGGATCTCAACCACCTCGGCCTGCTTTACGCGCAGGTTCTGCTGGCTCTCGAGCGTGAGCTTCATTACCTCCTGATAGCGCCGCCGGTCAGCCTGAGCGCGCAGCGAGTGCACCGCCGGACCCTTGCCGCGGTTGAGCATGCGGTACTGTATGCACGCCTTGTCGGCAGCCCTTGCCATCTCGCCGCCCAGAGCGTCAAGCTCGCGCACAAGGTGTCCCTTGCCCGTGCCGCCTATGGCGGGGTTGCAGGGCATATTCCCGATGCTGTCAAGGTTTATTGCAAAGCATATCGTGTCAAGCCCCATTCTTGCCGCGGCAAGAGAGGCCTCTATGCCCGCATGACCCGCGCCGATAACGGCGATATCGCATTTTCCCGCGTTATATTCAGTCAATTTCATTCACCTTTATACCGTACATAATAAGAAGTCTGCCGTTTTCAACGCTTATCTCGGCCTGCTTATCCCTGAAGCTGTTGCTCACGCCGATGGGAAAGCTGCTCGTTATCTCGGCGCCGCTAAGCTCGTATTTGAGCCCCTTTATCGAAACACCCTCGGCTTTTCCGTCGGGGCAGAACACGGAAACATCACCCTCGCCCTCAATGCGCAGGGCGCCGTTTTCTATTGCCGTCCAGATATAGCTTTCACCGAATATCCAGCCGCGGGTGCCGTGATCGAGCATATACAAAAGCGACTGAAGATTTGCTATCGTGTGATCGGGACGCCTGCCGCCCAGACCGCCGTAGATGTAAAAGCGCTTGTAGCCCTTCTCAAGTCCCAGCTTTATGGCAAACATCGTGTCCGTGTCGTCCTTTTCAACGGACAGCCGCATGACATTCGGATGCTTTGGAGCCGCGCCGAGCGAGTCGAAATCGCCGAGGACGAGGTCGGGGATGATGCAGTTTTCGGTGCAGTAGTTGTATCCGGCATCGGCGGCTATGACATAGTCGCTGTCGTCCGGAGCTTCGCGCAGACCGAAAAAATCGCCCGCGCCGATTATATAGCATTCATGTCCGTTCATGTTGACCTCCAAAATGCAATACTGCGTATAATGATATCATACAACGCAAAAAATGAAAAGACACTATTGTCATTGTAAATCCGATATGGTAGAATCGAGGAAAAAAGGAGGAGAGATCATATGAGCACTGTTTTTTCACTTGCATTTGCAGTTTTAACGCTTGTTGCGATGTGGAAGGTATTCGTGAAGATGGGATACGAGGGCTGGGAGGCTATCGTTCCGCTTTACAATACCTACATCCTGTTCAAGGAGATGTACGGCAACGGCTGGAAGATGCTGCTTCTGCTCATCCCGCTGTATAACATCTATGTGGCGATAAAGTTTCAGGTCGACCTTGCTCATTCCTTCGGCAAATCTACCGGCTTCGGTATAGGTTTGGTATTCCTGAATGCAATATTCATGTGCATCCTCGGATTTGACGACAGCCAGTATATCCGCAATGTTCAGTTCTGACAAAAGACCCGGCAGCGCACAGGCGCTGCCGTTTTTTCATTTTTTTCTCCGGTCAAGCAGCATAATAGCCGCGCTCGTCAAAACGACGGCCGCGGAAATAAGCATCGCGCAGCTGAGGAAAAACTCCTCCGGCAGCATTTTTATAACCGGATCGGCTGCCGGCTCAAACTGCCAGTTGCTCTTGCCGGGGAAGAATATCTTATGGAACACCGTGAACGCTCCGCCGAAGTCGAGGGCGGCATACACCGCCGCGGCTGCAAGGAGTCCGCAAAGTCCGGCAGCGCCCCAGAACGGCGCACCGTGACCGCGGAAGCGGTAAAGCGGTATGCGCCGCCTGTCGATTATCCGCAGAATGACCAAAGCGGCTGTTCCGGCGGCGAAAAGGACAAGATCGAGCTTGAAAAGCGGCCGGCAATCGGCAAAATGCTCCGCGCCCGACTGCGAAAACGGCAGTGTGCCGGCGGCAAAATCGTCCCTTAAGCCGATGCAGTAATCAAGCACATCGTCATAGGCCTCTATTATCTCGCTGCGGCTCATGCCGCTTTCCCGTTCGATGCTCAGCGGACCTATCTGCGCATAGTAAAACGGGCGCACGAGTATCGGCAGGGCTACCGCCCCCGTAAGCAGCGTGAGCGCGGTAATTATGCTCGTTAAAACGCTAAGCAGCCTGTTCATCCGCTTTCCTCCCCGACAGAGCTATGAGCACCTGCGACGGCAGGTAGAAGGTCCACATGCCCATTCCGGTGAGTGCATGCGCCGCGCCCGTGAGCGGCAGGGAATGCAGCCCGACGCACACATCACAGCAGATAAACAGGCACAGCCCGATCGAAAACAGCCGGTTTTCAACGCCGAAGCTCTGCACGGCATTGCACAGAAAAAATGTAAAGTAGAATACGGCCAGAATATTCAGCGGCTTTGCCATTTTCAGCGCAGTGAGCACGCATACCGCCGCCAGAAATGTGATAATGCGCGCGGGAATGGCGGCTCTGTGCCCGTTTGCACGGTATATCCGCAGAAAATATATCGCCTGAGCCACGCAGAACAGCCCGATGCCCACGGCATAGTATCGCTCAAGCAGCAGCAGGAGCACATCTGCCAGCACCGAAAAGCCTATTGCCCATGTTACCGCTTTCTCTCCGCCGTCCGAGCTCAGATATGCGGAAAACGCAAGGCACAGCAGCATTCCGGCAAACTTCAGCGGCGTGCTGCCGGAGGCATTCAGCAGATCAATCACCGTGAACGCAAGGTATACGGCTGTCTGCACGCATATGAAAATTTTGATAAGCGTATTTTTCATGTCTGCATTATATCCCGACCGTCGCTGTTGCGCAAGCCACTGCCGCGCCGGTATCAAAAGTGGTAAAATACATATGAGGTGATAGCATGGACAAAATATGCTGCTTTGATGCGTCGCAATACACCGGCCTTCCGGACGCTTCCCCATGCCCCACGGCAGCGGATATACCGCAGATCATCGCCGAGCTCGATGCGCTTTTAAGCCGCGATGACCTTGTCGGCGGCACAAGGCTTCTTGATATGTGGACAAGCCGTGCGGCCGAGGCGGGCGACTGGCGGTCGGAGCTTGCGCTGCAAAACGAGCTCATGGGGCTGCACAGGCGCACCGGCGATAAAAAGGCTGCCGAACGCGCCGTTGAGCGCGGGCTTGAGCTTATCCGTCTGCACCGCATGGGCGGCACGGTATCCGGCGCGACGGTTATGCTGAATGCCGCGACGACGATGAAGCTTCTCTCACGCTCCGCAGAGGCGCTGCCGGTATTCCGCCATGTCTCGCGCGTTTACTCCGAGCACCTTGACGCGCACGACTACCGCTTTGCGGGACTGTACAACAACATGGCGCTTGCCTGTCAGGACACCGGCGACTATGAAGGCGCCGAAAAGCATTTTTTCAAGGCGCTGAGTATAATCCGCTTCTGCAATGCTCCGGAAAACGATACGGCGGTGACATGGTGCAACCTTGCCGAGCTGTACGGGCTTACGGGTGATGACGCCAAGGTCGGGGACGCCCTCGACAGAGCTTACGGATATCTCACGGCGCCGGAGGTCAAAATGGACGGATACCACGCGTTCACACTGTCAAAATGCATACCGGCCTTTGAGCGGCTCGGATTTTTCGTATATACGGCCGAACTCAAAAAGCGATTGGAGGCGTGCCGTGAAGGGACTTGAGCAGGCGAGGACATTCTATGAGGAAAAGGGCAGCGCCATGATACGCGAGTGCTTCCCCGAATATGAAGCGCGTATCGCCGCGGGACTTGCCGGAAGCGGCTCGCAGTGCTTTGGCTTTGACGACGAAATTTCGCGCGACCATGATTTCGAGCAGGGCTTCTGCCTGTGGCTTACAGACGAGGATGACGAAAAGCTCGGCGTTGCCCTTGCGCGGGAGTACCGCAGGCTCACCGGCCCGCGCACATCGCAGCCGTCGCTGCTCGGCACAGCGGGCACCGGCGTTATGCGCATGAGTGACTTTTACCGCCGCTTCACCGGTACTGCAGGTGCGCCGCAGACTTGGCAGGACTGGCTGTATCTGCCGTCATACTCGCTTGCGCAGGCGGTAAACGGCGCGGTGTTCCGGGATGATCTCGGACAGTTTTCGCACATCCGTGATGCGATAGCGCACGGCATGCCCGAGGATGTGCGCCGCAAGCGCATATCGGCGCGGCTCGCGTTCATGGCGCAGTCGGGGCAGTATAACTATACCCGCTGCCTTGCACGCGGCGAGGAGGGCGCGGCGATGCTCGCAATGAGCGAATTTGTGACCAACACCGCGCAGCTTTTATTCCTGCTCTGCCGCAGGCATGCGCCGTATTACAAATGGCTCCTGCGCGGCGTTCGCACGCTCCCGGCGCTGAGCGATCTTGCCGACCCGCTCGAATTTCTGCTCACGGCGGAAAATGATGCTGCCGGTCAGCGGCTCAAGGCGGATATTGTCGAGGACATTGCAGCCCGCATAGTGCCGGAGCTCAACTCGCAGGAGCTCAGCTGCATTTCCTCAATATCGCTGGAAAAGCAGGCGTTTTATGTTCAAGACGGCATAGAAAACGCCGCGATACGCGCCCTTCATGTAATGGAAGGATAAAAAATTCGGAGCTGATGCTCCGAATTTTTTATAGTCCGAGATTGGTGAAGGCCTCCCACGAACGGTGCATATATGTCTCAAGCCCGATGGGCTCGCCGATATACTTTTCATCCCTGCCGTCGGCAAGAAACTCGTTGAGAAACTCCTTGCGTCCCGTTGTATGGGCAATGGGGATGCCGGTCATGTCGCTTGTCTCCTTCAGCACATCATAGCCCTGACGGATATCGTCCGCGCTGGCGAAGTTCAGAAGATTTGAGTTATTGACAAAGCCCGTGACCTTCAGGCGGGCAAAGCCCTCCATCTCCTCCTTGAGCCGGATTATCTTCTCCGGACTTTCGGACATGGGGCGGAACACATTGACTATATCGTACACCTCAAGCTGCTCTGGACTTAGCGCGGCAAAATCGGTGTGATACCTACCCAGCGACATTGCGCCGGCCGCATCGCCGCCGACATCGAAAATGCACAGATCCCAATCGCCGTCGAACGCCGACGCGACCGCGGCTGACATATTGCTCGGCGTGACTCCCTGTCCGGCAAAGGTGGGGGATACAAGGTTTACATGGCTCTCCTTGAGCACATCTACCCTATCGCTCATGCGGAAATAATCGTTGACCTTATCGAGGTCGATAACGAGTGTGTTGAGCCCCTTTGCCGCGGAGCTTACCGCAAGGTTTATTGCGATCTCCGTTTTGCCGGAGCCGTAGTTGCCGATGAGTACAATGAAATGCTTCATCACTTTGCACTCTTGGCATTTGCCTTTGCGATGAACTTGGCGTTGTCGATGATAAAGCGCTCGTGCCTGCCGGCGCCTATCTGACCGCACTCGTCAAACGCCTTGACCTCGAAAACGAGCCTGCGGCGGTCGATCTCGATGAGCTCGCTCTCGGCCCAGACCTTCATGCCCAGAGGCGTTGCCGCATCGTGAGTGATCTCAAGCTTTGTGCCGACGGTGCCCTGACCGTCCTCAAGATACGGAGCAACGGACATCTGTGCCGCCTGCTCCATGAGCCCGACCATGCTGGGAGTCGCAAAAACATCCAGCGAGCCGCTGCCGATGAATTTCGCGGTGTTGCTTTCGCTGACTACTGTCTCTGCCTTGCCTTTTATGCCTATTTCCATTTTGGTTATCTCCTTTGTTTTTGATGATGGCAATAATTTAGCACATAATCGAGCCGAGGGCAACAAAAAAATCTCCCGAAGTCCGCAGACCTCGGGAGACAGGATCACGGGGGGACGCGACCCTGGATATCGTTAATAATATATCATACCCGCTTGATAAATGCAACACTTTTTGCGAAATTGTTTAAACTTTTTCGCGAAACTGCCGTGAGAGGTTATCTGTAAGCCCTTGGCTCGTCCGTCAAGCCGAGGATATAGTCCACCGAAACATTGTAAAGTCGCGAAAGCCGGATGAGTGTTTCACTTGGCACATCTCTCTGCCCGAGCTCATAGTTGCTGTAAACCTGCTGAGAGCAGTTCAAAAACGCCGCCACTTCCCGCTGCTTGAGGTCTCTGTCCTCTCGCAGATCCCGTATACGGGGGTACATACTACCACCTCCAACGGGATAAGCATATTATACCGCGTTTTGTTGTATTGACATTTACCGCAAATTGCAGTAAACTGTGTTTATCTTCCAAGAAAGAGAGAGTGAAAAACACATGGATAGACACAGTATACCCAGAAAAATGCTTGCGTTATTCCTTGCGCTTGCAATTTCCCTTTCCCTGCTGTCCGGCTGCTCGCTGTTTAAAGGCGCTTCGGCTAAGGATTATTGCGTGTACATAAAGGATAACGAGCTGTTTATAACCGACTTCACCGAAGACGGCACACATCAGCTGACCAAGCAACTGCTGAAAGTAAGCCGCGATGAGATCATTGAAAAATACGATGAAGGCTCATGGCTTATACTGGCTGCGGAGGTGGGATATAACCTTGCGCGCATTACGAGCGACTGCAAATATATCCTTTATCCCGACAAATGGACAGGTGACCCTTATTCTTTTGCCTTATATTACCGCAATCTCGATGACCTTGAAGGCGAACCTTTTAAAATCGATTCAAATGTATATAGCTATATCCTCAGTTCTGACGGTAACCTTGTGACATATCTAAAGGAGTCTGGGGATTACTACGCTATTTATGAGTACTCGTTTAAAGACCAGGAAAAAAACAAGCTCGGTTTTGCATTAGAACAGAATTATAATATTGCTGCTGACGGAAGCAAATCATATATCGATGAAAACGGCAACCTGTATTTAAAGCACGAAGGCAAGGAAGCCGTCAAGCTTGATTCGAATGTTGACAGTATCATTAATCAAGACTACATTCCTGACACTATAGACACCGTATACTACTTGAAGAACAGCACAGCTTACAGTGCAAGCGGCGGCGAAGATAAGGTAAAACTTGTCTCGGATATAGAAGATGCAGAACATGTTCTGAAAGCATACGATTCCGGATGCATGTATTTTATTCGGCAAAACAAGGGACAATCTCTGCTTAACTATGTAAACGACGAATATGCTGACTCCGATTCGTCATTTTCACTTGCCGACGAACCTGTAAGGCCTCGCTCTTATGATTACGATACATACGAAGAGTATGATGT
>CAVGWF010000053.1:9093-12764 GCA_963632825.1 Escherichia coli
CGCTTGAACAGGAGAAAGAAATCAATGCTCGAAACGAGCTGCGAGAAGAACTTACAGAAATGTCAACTGACTCTTGGTCACTTTATTACTTCAACGGAGAAAAAGAAACTAAATTATCCGAGAACTTAGATAGATTTACCTTTTCTGTATGTGAAACAGCTCCAGAAATAGCCTACGTGACATACACATCAAAAGCAATAGAGAAGTGCAGCATCGACAGCATTGAAAGTGCAAATGAGTTTCAATCAACCATTTCTGAAGCGATGCGTTCTTCACCGGAAATATATTTGGCAATTGGCGACTGTTCATTCAGTCTTGGTGAAAATACACAGGATAGCTGCCATGACATTGCTATTAGCGACGACGGAAACACAGTTTATTATTTGAGCAGCGATTTAGATTTATACTCCGCCTCCATCGAAAGCGGAAAGCTGCAAGAGGCTGAAGTATATGCATCCGATGTAGGGCTTATACGAGATATCATGTCCGATGGCTCTCCTCTGTATTTCAATTTTAGTAATGCTGATACACTAAACTACAACTCGGGAAATATGTATATAGCTAAAGACAACATTGCTGAAAATGTTTTCACTCTTTCGTTTTCATACGCAGACTCAATTTTCGACTGCGGGCTCAGCACCAATAACAATACAGATTCGATAATATATTTCACGGATTATTTTCATGATGTTGGATTTGGCTACGGTACGCTTAATATTTATTCTGACGGCAAGGTTCAAAAAATTGCAGATGAGGCCTATGGTACACTGTTTGACACTGAATATGGATATAGCCAAACACCCGGTGGCTCTGTTATTTATTTCAGTGATTGGGATCATGATAGTGCAATGGGTCAGCTTTGCATTTGGAGAGATGGTGAAAACAGCGTTATTGCAGACGATGTTCAACTCTTCTGCCTTATATATGACTCCGATTATGCCTATTTGGGCAAACTATGAAGCCCGTTTTACCCTCCACGCAAAAACCCTCCTGCTCGGTCGAGCAGGAGGGTTTTGATCAGCTTAGGTATTGAATTACTTCTTCAGGTTCTCTTTGATGACCTGGCCGAGGATGGTCATGCCCTTTACGATCTTCTCTTCGGGCATGCAGGAGTAGTTCAGGCGGATGCAGTTGTTGTGACCTGCATCGGGGAAGAAGCCGTCGCCGGGGACATATGCAACATTGCGCTCGAGGCACTGCTTTGCCATCTCGTTGGTGTTGATGTACTCAGGCAGCTCGACCCATGTGAACAGACCGCCGTTGGGGTGGGTGAATTTCGCCTCAGGCGGGAATTCCTTCTCCATGGTCTCCATCATGACATCGCGGCGCTTGCGGTAGCACTCCTTGATGGCTGCGACATGTGCGTCGAGGTCATACATGTCGATGAACTTGGAGACAACGAGCTGAGCCTCGGTGGAGGACTGCAGGGAAGCGGCCTGAGCGAGGAAGTTGTACTTCTGGAGGATCTCACCGTCGGCGCAGACCCAGCCGAGACGGTAGCCGGGAGCGAGGATCTTGGAGAAGGTGCCGAGGAACACTACGAGACCCTTGGTGTCCATGCTCTTGAGTGCGGGCAGGTACTCGCCCTCAAAGCGAAGCTCGCCGTAGGGGTTGTCCTCAATGACGGGAACCTCGTACTTATTTACGATCTCCATGAACTGCTTGCGGCGCTCGAGGGGCCAGGTGCGGCCGGAGGGGTTCTGGAAGTCGGGGATGACATAGATCATCTTGACATTCTCGGTGGTGGCAAGGACCTTTTCGAGCTCCTCCATGATCATGCCGTCGCCGTCGGTGGGGATAGCGACGAAGTTGGGCTCACATGCCTTGAATGCATTGAGCGCGCCGAGGTAGGACGGGCTCTCGATGATGATAACATCGCCCTTGTCGCAGAAAACGCGAGCCGAGTAATCCAGACCCTGCTGAGAGCCGGAGGTAACGAGAATGTTGTCTGCGCTGGTCTTGATGTTGAGCTTTGCTTCCATACGGTCGGCGATCTGCTGACGGAAGTGCTCAAAGCCGTTGGTGCTGGAGTACTGGAGAGCAACTCTGCCCTGCTCGTCCATGACCGCATCGGTAGCAGCCTTTATCTTGTCAACGGGGAAAAGCTCGGGTGCGGGCATGCCGCCTGCGAAGGAGAGGACCTCGGGCTTGTTGGCAAGTGCCAGCAGCTCACGGATAGCGGAACCCTTGAGAAGGTTCATTCTGCTTGAAAACTTGATCATTATTTTTTCCTCCTGTTATGAAAATGCTACTGTAAGACATTTTACCATGCTATTTAATCATAATTCAACCGATTTGTAAACAGAATATTGAGTAAAACTGCCGATTTTTCATCACGGCTTATATAAATTGCACATGTTCTCACTCAATTAGGCTATTTTGCACAGCACAAATGTCCGTTATTGCACAAATATTCATACATTACATTCTTTCTCGGAATATTTTCGCCGCATTTCGGCGTTAAGAAAGCATTTAGTTTATGTTTTGACACTGTATTGCCAAAAATCGCGCCGGATGATATAGTTGCAGTCTGTAGGTAATACTATATAATTATTATTGTTTTGCTGCGGCAGCCAGCCGCGGGAAAGGACGGAAAATGAAACATAGCGAAAAAACAATGGATAAGATCGTTGCCCTGTGCAAAAACCGCGGCTTTGTTTATCCCGGAAGCGAGATATACGGCGGTCTTGCAAACTCCTGGG
Organism: Escherichia coli; assembly: GCA_963632825.1. Lineage (GTDB taxonomy): Bacteria > Bacillota > Clostridia > Oscillospirales > Oscillospiraceae > F23-B02. The sequence continues at coordinate 11,796 of CAVGWF010000053.1, forward strand.
ACTACGGTCCTCTCGGCGTTGAGTTCAAGAACAATGTCAAAAAGGCATGGCTCAAGAAGTTCGTGCAGGAAAGCCCCTACAATGTCGGGCTCGATGCCGCCATCATCATGAATCCCCAGACATGGGTCACAACGGGTCATGTCTCCAGCTTCTCGGACCCTCTGCTCGACTGCCGCGCCTGCAAAGCGCGCCACCGCGCCGACAAGCTCATAGGCGATGAGCACCACGAGGTAAATGTCGATGCGATGAGCTTTGACGAGATGGACGAGTTTATCGCCTCGCACGAGGATATCATCTGCCCCGTGTGCGGCAAGCACGATTTCACGCCCATCCGCAAATTCAATCTCATGTTCAAGACGGCCATCGGCGTTACCGAGGATTCCAGCTCCACCTGCTATCTGCGTCCCGAGACCGCTCAGGGCATTTTCGTTAACTTTTCAAATATACAGCGCACCACGCGCAGGAAGCTGCCGTTCGGCGTGTGCCAGGTCGGCAAGGCATTCCGCAACGAGATCACTCCCGGCAACTTCACCTTCCGTACCCGCGAGTTCGAGCAGATGGAGTGCGAGTTCTTCTGCAAGCCCGGCACCGATCTTGAGTGGTTCGCTTACTGGAAGGACTACTGCAAAAGCTGGCTGCTCTCTCTCGGCATAAGCGAGGAGCATCTGCGCCTGCGCGATCACGAGCCCGCGGAGCTTGCCTTCTACTCCCGCGCGACCACCGATATTGAATACGCCTTCCCGTTCACCGACTGGGGCGAGCTGTGGGGAATTGCCGACCGCACCGATTACGATCTCGGCCGCCATCAGGAGGCCTCCGGCAAGGACCTGACCTACTTCGATCAGGACACCAACGAGCACTACATCCCCTATGTCATCGAGCCCTCGCTCGGCTGCGACCGCGTTGCGCTCGCGTTCCTGTGCGAGGCATACGACGAGGAGGTCGTCGGTCAGGACAAGAAGGGCAACG
>CAVGWF010000054.1:0-26591 GCA_963632825.1 Escherichia coli
GCATATTCAACGGGCTGCTGGCCAAGGCCGGTTATGTTGCGCCGGAGATTGTAAATGGCGTCACTGTGGCAGCCGAGCAGACCGCTGCCGTAAAGGGGGCTATCACCTTCGGCTTTGTGGGACTGGAAACCATCACCGGTGTAATTCTTGCGGTGCTGCTGATCTTCCTGAATGTTGAAAAGAACATCGACAAAGAACAGGCGGAGATTCAGGCGCGCCGGGAGGCTGAAAAATGAGAGCGATTCGACTGAAAACGGAGCATTTGTTTGACCCCATCGGGGTGGACTATTCTGCGCCGCGCCTGTTTTGGAACTGTGAAGGCGGCAACAAGCAGATCGCCTATCAGATTGTTGCCATAGATGATGCGGGAAAGACGCTCTGGGATAGCGAAAAAGTGGAGACTGACTCCATGTGCGCCAGCTGGCGTGGTGAGCCTGTTCCTGCAAAAACTAAAGTGCTCTGGAAAGTGCGACTTTGGGACGAAACCGCCGCTGCCGGGGATTGGTCGGAAGCCTCTTTTGAGACCGGCATTGATGTATGGAACGCCAAATGGATTACTGGGAATTACTGCGTCAATAAAAAGCAGCGCTATCCCGTGGACTGCTTCCGCAAGGCTTTTCACGCCACAGATGTAAAAAAGGCTCGGCTGTATATCACCGCCTGCGGACTGTATGAGGCAAGCATCAACGGGCGGCGCGTGGGGAATTTCGTTCGCACCCCCGGGATTACGGACTACCGCAAGCGGATGCAGTACCAGACCTACGATGTGACCTACTTGCTGCAAAACGGTGAAAATGCCCTGACCGTGCAGCTTGCTGACGGCTGGTACCGCGGCTCCTGCGGCGCATGGGGCATCCGCAACCAGTACGGCACGGAAACGAAGCTGCTGGCACAGCTGGAGCTTACCAGCGCCGACGGCAGCGTGCAGACCGTCGCCACCGACGAAAGATGGGATTGGAGCAACGACGGCCCCATCCGCTTTGCCGACAATAAGGACGGCGAGGTGGTCAACGCCAACAATACCCCCTCGTATCAGGGTAAGGCGAAGGTCACAAGCCATCCCGTTACGCCGACCGCCTCCAACAATGTGCCGGTTACAGAGCATGAACGGCTGAAAGCGAAGCTGATCACCACGCCCTCCGGCAAAACCGTGCTGGATTTCGGGCAGAACATTGCGGGCTATGCGGCGTTCACCGTGAACGCCCATGCCGGTCAGGCCATCACCCTCCGATTCGGTGAGCTGCTGGACGAAAACGGCGAATTTACGCAGAAGAACATCCAGCTCTCCCGCAAGGATTTCATCACACCCCGGCAAGAAGTCGTTTATACCTGCAAGGAGGGTGAAAATTGCTACAAGACCTCCTTTGCCATCTTCGGTTTTCAGTATGTGCTGGTGGAAACCGACGCGGCGTTTCAGCCGGAGGATTTCACCGCCATTGCGGTCTACTCCGATATGGAGCGCACAGGTTTTTTTGAAAGCTCCAACGCGCTTCTTGACAAATTTGTAGAGAATACCGTCTGGAGCGCGAAAAACAATCATGCCGACCTGCCCACGGACTGCCCCACCCGTGAACGCCACGGCTGGACGGGCGACGCGCAAATTTTCTGCCCCACAGCAAGCTATCTCTTTGACTATCTTCCTTTTGCGGAAAAATATCTGAACGATGTCTACGACTGGCAGAAGAAAAACGGTTGTCTGCCGCAGATCGCGCCGGAGGGCGGCACAGACTTTTACATGGCAAGTATGAACGGTTCCGTTGGCTGGGCCGATGCGGGAGTGCTGATGCCCTACGTCCTGTGGAAGCGGTACGGTGACACAGATGTTTTGAAGAAGTATCTGTCCGGAATGCGGCGCTACGCTAAATTTATGCAGAACCGCTGCGGCAAATGGTACCCAACCGCCAAGCGAACCGGACTGCACGGGGAGGATAGAAAATATCTTTCCAACGCTGGGCAGGCCTACGGCGAGTGGGCGGAACCGGAAAGTGTCCACCACATGACGTGGAAGGACTGTGCCGTGCCTCATCCGGAGGTGGCCACCGCATACACCGCCCATGTGATGGACTGCATGGCGGAGATGGAAGCGGCGCTGGGCAACGAAAAGGAGGCAAGCTCTTACCGTGACTTTGCCGCCGGCTGCCGCAGGAGCTATCGGGCGCTGCGCCGCACTGCCGCCTATCCATTAGACACCGATCGGCAGGCGCAGCTTGTCCGCCCGCTGGCGTTCAGCCTGTTGGACGAAGCGCAGACGGAATACGCGCAAAAGCGGCTGCTTACCGCACTGGAGCATTTTCATTGGCGTCTTGGAACGGGCTTCCTCTCCACGCCACTGATTTTGGATGTGCTGACGGATATCGACTTGGAATCAGCCTACCGGCTGCTGGAAAACGAAGAGATTCCCGGTTGGCTGAGTATGCCGAAAAACGGTGCTACGACAATTTGGGAAGCATGGGAAGGGCCGAACAGCAAAAGCGGCGGCATTGGTTCTCTGAACCATTATTCCAAGGGCGCTGTGGTGGCGTGGCTGTTCGATACCATGTGCGGCATCCGGGTCGACAGCGAAAACCGTTTCGTGATTGCGCCGCATCCATGCGGGCATTTCACCCGAGCCAAAGCTTCCTATGACAGCGTCTACGGCAGAGTGGAAAGCGGTTGGAAGAAAACAGCGGATGGCTGGCGCTATACCGTTACCGTTCCGGCAAACTGCACCGCGGAGGTGCTTCTGCTGGGAAAAGAGCCGGTTTTGCTGAATACCGGGACGTATGTCTTTTGAGGTGAGCCAATGGAGATCGAACGGATTTTGAAAGAAATGACGCTGGAGGATAAGATTGCTCTCTGCTCTGGCGCAAACTTCTGGGAAACCAAGAAATACGAAAAATACGGCATTCCCGCCCTTTTTATGTGTGATGGCCCCCACGGCCTTCGCAAGCAGGAAAATGCGGCGGATATGCTGGGCGTCCACGCCTCCCGCCCGGCCACCTGCTTTCCTGCGGAAGTGACAACAGCGGGAAGCTGGGACCAGGAGCTTTTGGAGCAGATCGGCGCGGCCATCGGCGAAGAAGCAAAAGAACAGGGCGTGGCGCTTGTGCTGGGACCAGGAGCCAATCTCAAGCGCGATCCGCGCTGTGGGCGGAACTTTGAGTACTTCAGCGATGACCCGTATCTGGCGGGCAAGCTGGCAGCGGGGTTCATCCGCGGTGTGGAATCTCAAGGCGTCGGCACCAGTTTGAAGCATTTTGCTGCCAACTCGCAGGAACTTTGCCGGTTCACCTCGGACTCCGTCATGGATGAGCGCACGCTGCGGGAGCTTTATCTCACGGCCTTTGAGATTGCTGTCAAGGAGGGCAAGCCCTCTACGGTCATGTGTGCCTACCCCAAATTAAACGGAATCCATTGCTCCGACCACAAAAAGCTGTTAACTGACATTCTCCGCGCCGAGTGGGGTTTTGACGGCATGGTCGTGACCGACTGGGGCGCGATGAACGACCGAATCGAGGGCTTTCAGGCAGGCTGTGACCTGAACATGCCCGGCGGCAGCGACTACATGGAAAAAGAAGTCTTGCAGGCGGTCAAGAATGGGATGCTGCCGGAAAGCTGCGTGGACGATAGCGCCCGCCGAGTGCTGAACCTGGTGTTTCGGGCGGCGGAGACGCTGAAATGGAAAGCAGATTGCAGCTATGAAGCCCACCACGCTCTTGCCAGACGCGTGGCGGTCGAGGGCGCTGTGCTACTGAAAAACGAGGGCGGAATCCTGCCGCTAAAGCCGGACGCCAAAATCGCTGTCATTGGTACGATGGCAAAGGAGCTGCGCTATCAGGGCGCAGGCTCCAGCCACATCAACCCGACGAAGCTCTCCCAGCCGCTGGACTGTCTGCCCAATGCTGTGTATGCCCCCGGCTGCGATGACAGGGGCGACACGACTGAGGCGCTGCTCGCCGAGGCAGCGGAGGCTGCGAAAAGCACAGAAACCGCCGTGGTGTTCGCTGGGCTTCCCGGCCATTACGAATCCGAGGGCTTCGACCGGGAAAATATGAAAATGCCGGAGGGGCATCTCCGGTTGATCGAAGCCGTGGCATGTGCCAATCCCAATACGGTCGTAGTTCTGCTCTGCGGTAGCGCCGTGGAATGCCCGTGGGCGGACAGTGTCAAAGGCATCCTTTACATGGGATTGCCCGGTCAGGCGGGCGGAGAGGCCGTTGCCGATCTGCTCTATGGCCGCGCCAACCCCTGCGGTAAGCTCGCCGAGAGCTGGCCATACCGCTACGAGGATGCCCCGTCCTCCGAAATCTACGGCAAAACCGCCGATGCCTTGTATCAGGAGGGGATTTATGTTGGCTATCGCTATTACGATAAATCCGGCGTGCCCGTCCGCTGGCCCTTTGGTTGTGGCCTGAGTTACACGGAGTTTGTCTATTCTGATCTCGCCGTGTCCGGTAATACCATATCTGTGACAGTAAAAAACACCGGCATGCTCACCGGTGCAGAGGTCGTGCAGCTCTATGTTGGGGCGCCGCAGAATGGCCTGCACCGGCCACTACGGGAACTGAAAGGCTTTCAAAAGGTGTTCTTGCAGCCGGGTGAAAAACAAACCGTGACCTTTACGCTGACAGACCGCAGCTTCGCTGTTTGGCAGCGCGGCTGGAAAGTTCCGACTGGGAAATACACCGTCTGTATCGGCGGTCTGACCGTCTCCGTTGAAAAAAACGGCGATACATTGACGGTTCCTGCGTGGCAGCACGGCAGTTGGTATGAGCGCTGCACCGGTAAGCCGAACCCAAAGGATTGGGAGAAAATGCTGGGGCACAAATACACGTCGCCGATGCTGAAAAAGGGCTCTTTCACCATGGACAACACGGTCATGGAAATGAAGGATTACAGTCTCGTTATGAAGATCATGTTCAAGGCGGTGGAGGCTACCATCGCCAAGGGCTTCGGCGGCAAACGGGACTATGAAAACCCGGAATTTCGCATGCTAATGAACTCCTCTGCCGGAGCGCCGCTGCGCAGCATGCAGATCTCCGGCGGCATGAAGGGCGGCGTGATCCCCGGTATGTTGGAGGTGGCCAATGGCCATTTCTTCCGGGGAATTTGGAAGATGATCACGGGGTGAAGGATATGAAATGCTATCTTGCCATTGACATTGGTGCATCCTCCGGGCGGCACATTGTGGGCTGGCAGGAATGCGGCAAACTGAAAACGAAAGAAGTCTATCGTTTTCCTAATGGCGTGACAGAGCAAGATGGGCATCTTACTTGGGACATTGAAAGGCTGTTCGCTCATGTCAGAACCGGCATAGAAAAGGCAAAAGCCGAATTTCCCGAAATTGTCAGTCTGTCTATTGACACGTGGGGCGTGGATTATGTCCTGATGCGAGGTGACGAGGAAGTGCTGCCGTGCTACGCATACCGCGATAGCCGCACCGAGACAGTTATTCCGCAAGTTCACGACCTGATCTCCTTCACGCGGCTGTACCGGCACACAGGCATACAGTTCCAACCTTTCAATACAATCTATCAGCTTTATGCCGACAAGTTGGCAGGACGGCTCAATGGCGTGACAGACTTTCTGCTGATTCCCGAATACTTAATGTATAAGTTGTGCGGCGTAAAAGCACACGAGTACACAAATGCCACTACGGGCGGCATGGTGAATGCCGTGGCGGGCGAATACGACCCGGAAATCATCAATGCGCTGAGCTTGCCCAAGCACCTGTTCCCAAAGCTGCAAGCTCCGGGAACGGTCATTGGAAAATACGAAGGAATCAAAGTTGTACTCTGTGCGACACATGACACTGCCTCAGCAGTCGAGGGGATTTCGATGGAGGGCAATCAGCCGTACATTTCCAGCGGCACATGGTCTTTACTTGGTGTAAAGACAGAAAAACCGATCACGAATGCAGCGAGCGAGCTTGCAAATTGGTCGAATGAGGGCGGCGTGGGCTACAACCGTTATCAGAAAAACATCATGGGAATGTGGCTCGTGAACCGTTTGAAGGACGAACTTTGCCCGGAAATGTCGTTTCCGGAGATCGTCCGAATGGCGGTGGAAAGCCGGTTTGCGGAAACCGTAAATGCCAACGCGCCGGAGTTTTTCGCACCTGACAGTATGAAGGCTGCCTTTGATGCAGCGCTGTCAGCGAGGCCGCAGAGCGTGGGCGACTATTTCCGTTGCGCGTACCGCTCTCTTGCGCAAAGCTACGCAGAAGCGCTTACCGAGCTGGAAAGCAACACCGGGCGCACCTATGAAAAGCTGTATATCGTCGGCGGCGGGGCAAAAAATGACTTCCTCAACAGCCTGACTGAACAGGCTACGGGCAAGCAGGTCATCGCCTTACCCATCGAAGCCACTGCGCTTGGTAATCTGAAAATTCAAATGGAGGTTTTATGATGCTGGTAGAAACCAAAGCGCGCATTGGCGTATTTGCCATTGCACTGGGAGCATATTTGCCGCAGTTTCCGGAGCTGGTGCCGGAGTTTGAGGGGCAATATGCCGATTTCAAAAAACGAATTCCCGATTCCGTGGAGCTGATCGATGGCGGCCTTGTCACCACTAAGGAGCAGTCCGCCGCTGCCGGGGACAAGTTCCGGGCGGCTGATGTGGATTTGGTCATCCTACAGCTTCTGACTTATGCGACATCCTACAATATGCTCCCCGCCGTCCGGGACCTGGATGTGCCGGTGGTGCTGGTGAATCTGCAAAAGAAGAAAGCCCCGGACTACGCCAACACCGACACCCCCACCTGGCTGGGGACCCTGTACGCCTGCGGCGCTGTGGGCGAGATGGTCGCTGATCTGGAGCGGGCCGGAAAGCGTCACGCCGTCATTACCGGCGTGGTAGAGGGCGGCGACGATGCCGCTCAGGCAGAGATTGAGGACTGGTGCCGGGCTGCCCAGGTACGCCGCCGGTTCCGGGACACAAACCTTGCCCAGATTGGCCGTCCTTACCCCGGCATGATGGACCTGTACATTGACGAAACCAACCTGTACCACCGGATGTGGCTGTACACCAAGCAGTTCGACTGGGAGAAAATGTGGGCGATTGCAGATAACATCACGGACGAAGCTGCTATCCGTGCCAAGGCCGAGGATATTCTGAATACCTTTGACATTGAGGGCGGCGCGACAGTGGAAACCGTCTGGGATATGGCAAAGTATGTAGTCGCCTTTGAACAGTGGGTCAAGGACGAGAGAATCGCCTTTGTGGCTTCCCATTATGACGGCTTTGCGCAGGGAATCGCGGGCAAGCTGGACTCCATGCTGATTCCCGCTTTCTCCATGCTCATCAAGCAGGGGACTGCCTGCGCCGTGGAGGGCGATATTAAAGTCGCCATGGCCATGAGCATCCTCAAGACCATTTCCGGCACCGGCCAGCTTTCCGAAATGTACTCCATCGACTTCGACGAAGATATTTGCATTATCGGCCACTCCGGCTCCGGCGACGCCGACATTTCCCAGGCCCGGAAGCCCACCATGAAGATCGTCCCCGTGTTCCACGGCAAGACCGGCGGCGGCTATCTGACCCAGTTCTATCCTCCTGTGGGCCCCGTGACCTATCTGGGCATTACCCAGGACAAGGACGGCCATTTTAAGTTCGTGGTGGCCGAGGGCGTCAACGAGGAAGGTCCCATCTTCACCTTTGGCGATACCAATATGCGCACCCGCTTCACCTGCGGCGCACGGGAATTCGTCAACAAATGGAGCGAGGCGGGCCCCACCCATCACATGGCCGCCGCCGTAGGCCGTCACATCGACACCATTTTGAAGGTTGCGAAAATTTTCAATGTTCCGGTGGACGTTATTGCACGATAAGGAGAAAAGACAATGAAAGATATTTTAACCGCGCCTTGGATGGTGGAGATGATCCGCACCACGACGAATATGTACGCACATGGCTGGGACGAGCGCAACGGCGGAAACGTGAGCCTGCTGCTGGATGAGGCCGACATCCGCGACTATGTGGACGGTGCTGTTCTGCGCGATATCCCGACGGGCTTCTCTTGCCCGGCGCTGGACGGCAGGTACTTCCTCGTCACCGGAACGGGCAAGTATTTCAAGAACGTGCAGTACGCGCCGGAGGTCAATCTCGGCCTTGTGCGGCTGACGGACAGCGGCGAAACCGCGCAGCTTCTCTGGGGCTTCACCGACGGCGGTAAGTTCACCTCCGAGTTTCCGGCGCACATGATGAGCCATGCGGCACGGCTGAAAATCGACCCGCAGAACCGTGTGGTCATGCACTGCCATCCGGCGAACCTGCTGGCCATGACCTACGTTCACACGCTGGATGAAAGGGCATTCACGCGCACGCTCTGGCAGATGTGTACCGAGTGCATTGTGGTGTTCCCGGACGGCGTGAATGTGCTGCCGTGGATGCTCTGCGGCACGAATGAGATCGGCGAGGCCACGGCGGAGAAGATGCAGACCGCCCGCCTTGTCGTCTGGGCGCAGCATGGCATTTACGGCGCAGGCAAAGATTTGGACGAAACCTTCGGCTTGATCGAAACCGCCGAGAAGGCGGCGGAAATCTACATGAAGATCGCCCATCTGCCGCTGGTTAATACCATCACCGATGAGCAGATGCACCAGCTGGAAGCCCATTTTGGCGTGAAGGCCCGGGAGGGGTATCTGTCTTAATTTCAATGAGGTGCAGTAGAACTGAAAAATACGCTTTCTAAAAACTGCACCCCATTTGTTAGACAGTATGATATACTATCTAACAAGTGGGGTGTTTTGCTATGCCAAAAGGAGTACCAAACAAACGATATACGCCGGAGTTCAAGAGAATGGTTTATCTATGCCTATAAAGAACAGAGCAGTTATTCCTCTGTGGACTTTTTCAAAAGAGCCATTTGCTTCTTCGGCTATGCGCCGGAAACGGTTCAGACGGATAACGGCAGCGAATTTTGCCATATCGGAACGACAAATCGAGTCCATCCGTTCGATGTGTTTTGCAACGAAATTCATGTAATACACAAGACGATTTGCCCGAGGACACATTGGCACAACGGGAAAGTAGAGAGAAGTCACCGAAACGATCGGCAGCGGTTTTATAATTTTCTGAGCTTCTATTCCTTTGAATATCTGCAAAATCAGATGAAGCGGTATCTATATCGCAGCAACAACATCCCCATGTCCGTGCTTGGCTGGCTCTCCCCGAACCAGATGCAGCGCAAGCTCGCGGCTGCCGAATTAATCTGACGGATAAACGGACGCAGCCTCAAACGAAGCCAATCTCTTTCGATCTTCGAACCAATCTCTTTCGGTCTCACATCATTGACTAATGCACAAATTACCTCATTCCACGACATTATTTGTTGTCGCTGAGATCTCCGAAGCCCTTTCCGAATACATTTTTCGCATCGGTCACTATAAAGAATGCATTCTCGTCAATACTTCTAATTATTTTTCTGATATCGGCTATCTGCGTGCGCTTCACAACGCACAGGAGCACCTGCTTATTCTGATGTGAATACGCGCCCTCACCCTCAAGGATGGTGACTCCGCGATGGAGCCGGTCGGTTATATCGCTCACTAGCTGCTCACTTTTTTCGCTTATGATATAGCAGACACTCGAGTTATCAATACCGTACAGCACAAGGTCAATTACCTTGGACACGACGAACATCGAAATAACGGCGTACATCGCTGCCTCTACTTTTTTGAATATCACGGCGAATGCAAGTATTATGACGGCATCGGTGAGCAGGATGACCGTTCCGAAGTTGAGGTACGGAAAACGCAGTCGGACGAATTTTGCGATTATATCCGTTCCGCCGGTGGTTGCTCCGGCATAATAGATGATGCCGAGCCCGAGTCCCTTTACGGCACCGCCTATAATGCACGCAAGCAGCATGTCATTTGTCGGCGAATAGCTTATAAGCGCGAACAGATCGACGAACACCGACGAAAGCAGCATGCCGACCAGAGACGCTATTATAAACTTCGATCCGAAGTGCTTCCATGCGATAACAAACAGCGGTATATTCAGAATAATGGTCATAGCACCGACGGGAAGCTGAGTCAGGTAGTTGATTATCATTGCGATACCGCTGACTCCGCCGACGATTATTGAGTTGGGATACAGGAAAAACTGAAATCCCGCCGCAAACAGTATGCTTCCCAGTACGATAAGCCCGTACTGAACAATATATTCACTTGCTTTTGTGGCTTTCATAATGTCCTCCTTCAGTCATCAATAAGCGACATCTGCGTCTCTCCCCTGTCATCCTCTTTAAGCAGCGCACCGGCTGCGGGCAGGCTGCGTACTCTGTAGCGTGAAACATTCTTTATCACCGTCTCGGAAAGCGGAGCCGCAGAAACGAGCCTGCTGTTTTTCTTGAGATTCATAACGGCAACACCCTGAGTCGTCCTGCTGGTTTTTAGCTGGAGCAGCGTTGTGTTGAACACTATTGCCCTGCCGTCGCTCGCAAATACCGCCATGTCTATTTCCTCGGAGATCATATATACCGAGGCAAGCGGACTTTTATCGCTGTAGGCATTAATGAGCTTTTTGCGGTTGGTCTTTGTTTCATAGCTTGCAAGGTCAAGGCGTGCAGCCTTGCCGTTTTCAAAGAACAGCAGAAGATTTTTGCGGTAATCTCCGGGGCATATGACCTCAAGCACACGCTCGCCGTCATCCATGCTCAGCTTGGTCGGCAGATAGGTACCAAGAGCCGAGGCCTTGGTGTCGTCAAAATCGGACAAACGGGTCTTGTACACCTGCTGGCGGTCGGTGAACACGAGAAGCTCGGTGCGGTTCGTGGCCTCAAAGCTCATTTTGAGACCGTCACCGTCTTTAAACTTCTGCTCACTGTTCATTCTGAGCGACAGCGGCGTTATTTTCTTAATGTATCCTTCATTTGACAGGAAAACGCTGACCGGATAGTCCTCGACCGTGTCGATCTCCGCATATTCCTCTATCTCGGAGGCATACACTATGCCGGTTTTTCGCGGCGACGGGTACTTTTTAATAATAGCCTTGAGCTCGCCTGTTATGATGCTTTTTATCCTGCGGCGGCTCTTGAGAGTATCCTCAAGATCGGCTATGTCTTTTTCAAGCTCCTCGATCTCGGAGGTGCGCTTGAGGATATATTCCCTGTTTATATTGCGAAGCTTTATCTCCGCAACATACTCGGCCTGTATCCTGTCGATACCGAAGCCCATCATGAGGTTCGGCACGACCTCGCTTTCGAGCTCTGTATTGCGGATGATGGATATCGCCTTGTCGATATCGAGCAGTATCATCGCAAGGCCCTTCAGCAGATGCAGCTTGTCCTTTTTCCTGGTCAGGTCGAAGTATACCCTGCGCTTTACGCATTCTATGCGCCATGCCGTCCATTCACCGAGTATCTCACTGACACCCATGACTCTGGGATTGCCCGCCACGAGAATGTTGAAGTTGCATGGGAAGCTGTCCATTAGCGGGGTGAGCTTGAACAGCTTCTGCATCAGCTTTTCCGGATCCGTGCCGCGCTTGAGATCTACCGCAAGCTTAAGTCCGCTGAGATCGGTCTCATCGCGCATATCGTTAATTTCTTTTATTTTGCCCGCTTTTATGAGCTCGGCTACCTTATCGACTATTGCCTCCGAAGTCGTCGTATACGGTATTTCGTATATCTCGATGATATTTTCCTTTGAAAGGTATCTCCAGCGTGAACGCACCCTGAAGCTGCCTCTGCCGGTGTTGTATATATTCTCCATCTCGGTGCGGTCATACACGATCTCACCGCCGGTGGAAAAATCGGGAGCCGGCATGGACAAGAATATATCGCACTCGGGATCCTGAAGGTACTCGATAGTCGCTCTGCACACCTCCTCGAGGTTAAAGCCGCATATCTGGCTTGCCATGCCGACGGCTATGCCGGTGTTGCTCGAAACGAGAACATTAGGAAACGCCGTGGGCAGAAGTGCCGGCTCCTTCATGCTGCCGTCATAGTTATCGTTAAACTCGACCGTGTCCTTATCTATATCGCCGAATATATCCGCGCAGATCGGTGCAAGCTTTGCCTCGGTGTAACGCGAGGCGGCATATGACATATCTCGTGAGTAGACCTTGCCGAAGTTGCCCTTTGAATCGACAAACGGGGTAAGCAGCGCATCATAGCCCTTTGAAAGACGCACCATAGTATCATATATGGCGGCATCACCGTGCGGATTCAAGCGCATCGTCTGACCGACGATATTGGCGCTTTTTGTGCGTGCGCCGGTCAGAAGTCCCATTTTGTACATCGTATACAGGAGCTTGCGGTGTGAGGGCTTGAAGCCGTCTATCTCCGGTATGGCTCTTGATATGATAACGCTCATGGCATACGGCATATAGTTCTGCTCAAGAGTCTCGGTTATCGGCTGTTCCAGCACCTCGGCTCTGAGTCCTACGACATTGGGATTATTGAATTGTTTTTTCTCGTTAGACTGTTTTTTAGCCATAAGCCATCCTTTCAGTGCCTTTTCCCTTTGGTTTTTTCACCCGTTATGAGATTCCTTCTGCATTTAGGGCAGTTGACTGCCTTGAACAATCCGAGGTACACATGCTTGCCGCAGCTCGGGCACTTGCAGAAAAGTCCTATCACGACAAACGATAAAACAAAAAATACAACAGACAATATTCCGAGAGCTGCCGACATCGGCACATTGCTGTCCTTTGCGATAATACCGGCAATGCACGAGACCATGCACATTCCGAGCAGCAGCTTCACGAGATTGCGAGCTTTGTCAAACTTCATATTCTCACCTCTTACGATATATCGGCCATGTCGAGATACAGGTATCCGTTTTCTGCAATGTGGTTCTTTCTTCCGGCAAGATCGTCGCCCAGCAGCAGATCAAACACCTGCGCCATATGCTCTGCATCCTCAGGCATGACCTTTATGAGTCTGCGGGTTTCCGGATTCATCGTTGTCATCCACATCATGTCCGGATCGTTCTCACCGAGACCCTTGCTGCGGTTTATTGTCGCCTTAGCACCGTTTAGTGACGAAACTATCTCGCTTTTTTCCCTGTCGGAATATGCAAAATAGGTCTTTCCCCTGCTCTCGATCTCATAAAGCGGCGATTCCGCGATATATACATATCCTTCGCGTATGAGCGTGGGTATGAGCCGGTATATCATTGTCAGGATAAGGGTTCTGATCTGGAAGCCGTCTACATCGGCATCGGTGCAGATAATGACTTTATTCCAGCGCAGATTATTTATGTCAAAGGCGTTGAGGTCCTTCTGTCCCTTTGCCTGCACCTCCACCCCACAGCCGAGCACCTTTAAAAGATCGGTTATTACATCGCTTTTGAATATTCTCACATAGTCGGCCTTCAGGCAGTTCAGTATCTTGCCGCGAACCGGCATTATCCCCTGAAAATCGGCATCGCGCGAAAGCTTACAGGCGCCGAGAGCGGAGTCGCCCTCGACGATATATATCTCACGCTTTTCGGGATCGCGGCTGCGGCAGTCAACGAACTTCTGCACGCGGTTTGCGATATCTATGCTGCCGGAGAGCTTTTTCTTCATGCCCTGGCGGGTTTTCTCGGCTGCCTCACGGCTGCGCTTGTTTACGAGCACCTGCTCGGCTATCCTGTCGGCCTCAGGCTTGTTCTCAATGAAGTATATCTCGAGCTTTTCCTTAAAAAAGTCGGTCATTGCCTCCTGAATGAAGCGGTTCGTTATCGCCTTTTTCGTCTGGTTCTCGTATGAGGTCTGCGTTGAGAAGCAGTTTGTCACGAGCACGAGGCAGTCGGCGACATCCTGGAAATTTATTTTACTCTCGTTTTTCTGGTACTTCCCTATCTTCTTTATGTAAGCGTCTATCGCATACACGAACGCGCTCCTTGCAGCCTTTTCCGGCGCGCCGCCATACTCGAGCCATGACGAGTTGTGATAATACTCTATCGCCTTGACCTTATTGGAAAAGCAAAACGCAGCCGACAGCTTGACCTTGTACTCAGGCTTATCGTCGCGGTCTCTGCCGCGGCGCTCGGCGCTGATGAAATACGGCGCCGTGAGCGGTTTATCGTGAGCTATTTCATTGACATAGTCGAGTATGCCGTTCTGATATACATATTCGGTCACATCGAATTTGTTTCCGTTCTGATTGCGGAACCGGAATGTAATTCCGGCGTTGACCACCGCCTGCCTGTGCAGGATGTCCCTGAAAAATTCCTCCGGAATATCAATGTCGGTGAAAACCTCGATATCCGGGCGCCAACGGATGGTAGTTCCGGTTTTCTTTCGGTCGGCGAGGCTTACTGTGAGCTCCTGCCCTTTTTTGCCGACGACCTTGCCTTTTTTGAAGTGCAGCTCGTACTTATTGCCGTCGCGCCAGACGGTTACATCCATATACTCCGACGCATACTGCGTAGCGCATGAGCCGAGACCGTTGAGACCGAGCGAATACTCGTAGTTTTCCCCCTCGTCATTCTTATATTTTCCGCCCGCATACAGCTCGCAGAAAACCAGCTCCCAGTTATAGCGTTTTTCATTGGCATTCCAGTCCACGGGGCAGCCGCGTCCGAAATCCTCGACCTCTATTGATTTATCGGCAAAGCGCGTAAGCGTTATTACATTACCGTGTCCTTCGCGGGCTTCGTCTATCGCATTTGACAGTATCTCAAAAACCGCGTGCTGGCATCCGTCGAGCCCGTCCGAGCCGAAGATTACTCCGGGGCGTTTTCTGACTCTGTCGGCTCCCTTTAGCTGCGATATACTGTCGTTACCGTATCCTGCGGTGGTGTTACTCATTTCGCATTTCCTCTCAAATACAACATCTTGCGTAAAAATGCACACATTTTTAGATTATATAGTATATAACAAACGATCTGCATTTTCAAGCTGTTTTGTAGTGTAGCGTTACAATAGATGTGAGACCAAGGGTATAGAAAAAGGCGATTGGATTCGTTAAAATCAAGCTGCCATACAATGAATCTGATCCACTGATAAGCACATCTCTAAATGCTGCCACACCACTTGCGTCTGTTATGGCATATTCATCCACATTGTCTCTGCAGTAGGTGCTTAAAACAGAAAAAGCCCGCTGACCGAGATCAGCGGGCTGAGTTAGTATGAAATTATCGTAAGCTATCTGAACCTATCTGCCATCGCAAAATTCCAAACGCATTTTTGGCGTAAGTTTGGCTTAAATTGGCGTAAGATTTGGCGTAAATCCCGCCGATAAGCTCCGATGGCTTCAGATGCAGACACTTATAGAGATTTACTTATCCAACGGCTTCATCGTCGGGAACAGGATGACATCGCGTATGGAGCTTGCTCCGGTGAGGAGCATTACGCAGCGGTCGATGCCTATACCGAGTCCGCCTGTGGGTGGCATGCCATATTCCAAGGCGTTTATGAAGTCATCATCCATCATGCCGGCCTCGTCATCGCCCTTGGCACGCATCTCGACCTGCTTGAGGAAGCGCTGCTTTTGGTCGATCGGGTCGTTGAGCTCCGAGAAGGCATTACCCATCTCGCTGCGGCATATAAACAGCTCGAATCTCTCGGTGAGGCGCGCGTCCTTGGGAGAGCGCTTTGCAAGCGGGGAAACATCGACGGGATGCATGGTTATGAAGGTCGGCTGTATAAGCTTTTCCTCGACGAGCTGATCAAAGCTCTCGTACAAAGCGTGACCCCAAGTGGGCTCGACCTTATCCATGTCAACGCCTGCCGCTTTTGCGGCGGCAACGGCGGCTTCATCACCGTCTATCGCCATAAAATCAACGCCTACATACTTCCTGACAGCCTCCGCCATGGTAAGCCGTTCCCAGCCGGGGGTAAGATCAACATCAAAGCCCTGCCATGTGCACTGATATGTGCCGAGAATGCTCTTGGCAGCGCCGGACAGGAGATCTTCAAACAGATCCATCATATCGTTGAAGTCGGCATAGGACTGGTACAGCTCAACTGTAGTAAATTCGGGGTTGTGCTTGGTGTCCATACCCTCGTTGCGGAAAATGCGTCCTATCTCGTAAACGCGCTCTATGCCGCCGACTATAAGACGCTTGAGGTTGAGCTCGGTTGCAATACGCAGAAACATATCAATATCAAGCGTGTTATGATGCGTTATAAACGGGCGCGCGGTAGCTCCGCCGGAAATGGTGTTAAGTACCGGAGTCTCGACCTCCATAAAGCCTCTGCCGTCAAGGAAGGAGCGGACATAGCTTATGAACTTTGAGCGGATCTCGAAATTGCGGCGGCTGTCATCGCTCATGATGAGATCAACATAGCGCTGGCGGTACTTGAGCTCGGTGTTTGTCATGCCGTGGAACTTCTCCGGCAGCGGGCGCAGGCTCTTTGACAGCAGTGTTACCTGCTGAACATGAACGGATATCTCCTCGGTCTTGGTCTTGAACACATAGCCGGAAACGCCGACTATATCGCCGATATCATACTTACGGAAGTCCGAAAACTCCTGCTCGGAAACCGCATCCTTGCGGATGTAAAGCTGGATAAGTCCGCGGTCGTCCTTTATGTGGCAGAATATTGCCTTGCCCATACCGCGCTTGGACATGATCCTGCCGGCTGCCTGGACCGTTTTGCCTTCAAATTCGTCATAATTATCCTTTATTTCGGCTGAATACGCGCTTCTCACAAAGCGTGTCCGGGTAAAGGGATCTCTCCCCTCGTCCTGCAATGCCTTGAGCTTATCGCGTCTTATCCGGAGCAGCTCGCCGAGCTCCTGCTCGGCAGCGGCATTCTCATTATTCATATTCTCACTCATATTTTATCCTCAATCGTTCTCTACGGAGATTATCTCAAAATGCAGCTCGCCTACGGGGGCTTCAACGGTTACCTTCTCGCCCGCCACATGACCGTACAGCCCTCTGCCGAACGGAGAATCGTCGGAAACTCTGCCCTCCATGGGGTTTGCCTCCTGTGAGCCGACTACGGTGTAGTTCTCCTCATAGCCCTCATCAATATCGCGCACCTTGACTCTGCTGCCGAGAGTTATTGCGCCCTTGCGCATTCCGGTATCGACCTTCTCGACTATCTCGGCGTTCTCAACGAGGTTTTTCAGCTCCGCTATTCTGGAATACAGCTTGCCCTGCTCGGTTTTAGCCTCGTCATATTCGCTGTTCTCGCTCAGGTCGCCGAAGCTGCGTGCTTCCTTGATCTGCTCGGCAACTTCCTTAGCCTTATCGGTCTCAAGGTACAGAAGCTCCTTTTTGAGCGCATCCAGGCGCTCCTGACTCATTTTAAATCTGTTGCTTTCGGTAGCCATTTACTAAGCTCTCCTTTATATTATCCTATTTTTTATCGCTGTCAGCTCAGCGCCTTTATTGCGGCATTGAGCTGTACATTTGTATCGCTTTCGGTGTTTATTGCCTCTATGTCAGGCTTTATGCCGCCTGCCTCGGCAAGGTCAACGCGGTGCGGCGTGAGGTACTTGTTTGTGGAAATGTGGACCGCTCCGCCGTTTGAAAGCTCTATCGTAACCTGACTGCGGGCCTTACCGGTCGTATGCTCACCGACGATGGTAGCCCAGTCGTACTCCTGCAGTGCCGCCGCAAAAAACTCCGCAGCACTGTAGCTGTTGGCGTTCACCAGAACGACCATTTTGCTGCTGAGGCACACCTTGTCCGAGGTCTGAACGGTCTCGTTTCCGGCTTTGTCAACGCTCACGAACAGGTCGCCGTCAGGCAGGAGATAATCAAGCAGTGAAACCAGCTCGCTCACAAGACCGCCGGGATTATCGCGCACATCGAATATGAACGATTTTGCACCCTCGGCCGTGAGCTTTTCTATCGCGCCGATTGTGCTCTCACTGCTGCCGGCCTCGAAATTGGATATCTTTATATAGCCTATGCTGTTATCGAGCATGCGCGAGCTGACGGGGTTTTTATATATGGTCTCGCAGGACACCGTCACCTTCGACTGATTTCCCTTGGAATCGGAAACGACCATCGGGAAGTCCTTGTTTACCTTTGAGCGCACAAGCTCCTGAAGCTCGGTCGTGGTCATGCCGTCGACCGTCTGCCCGTCTACGGAAACGATGAGCTGACCGATGGTCAATCCCGCAGCTGCAGCGGGAGTTCCGTCCTCAACTGACATTATCTCAAAAGCACCGTCGCTGTTCTGCTTTATGCTGACGCCGATGCCGGCATACTCGTTAGCCGATGACAGCTTATATGCGGCATACTCCTCGGAGTTCATGTAGTAGCTCCATTTGTCGTCTATGCTTCTGACCATCGCCGATGCCGCGGCATCGTACAGCGTTTCGCGGCTGACATCGCCGATGTAGTTTTCATCAATTATCCTCTCGATCTCGACAAGTGCCTTGGCATCCTTAAAATACTCCTGAGCACCGAAGCCGCCGGTGGTTATAAGATATGTCGCTATTGCAGTTGCAAGCATAAGAACAAGGCATATTATTATAGAATGCGTAAGCTTGATTTTTTTGCCGAAACCGGAATTTGAGCGTTTTTCCAATGCTGTCTCCCCTTTTACTATAACAGTACGCTTGACTGGCAGTCTAACGACCGCCAGTCAAGCTTATATTGCATAATAGTTATTTTCCCGTCTGCTGCACGGCGGCACAGACATCAGCGCCCGACAGCTGAGCGCTCTCGGCAGCGCCGTCTGCCATAACCGGAATGACGGTGAGTACAAGGCTTGCTATCATCATGATGACAAGTATTATGGCAATTACCGATACAAATATCCGTCTGTTCTTCATTGTATTTCCCTCACACCTTGAGATAGTTCCTTATCGCTATAACACCGCCGACGGCACCGACGAGAACTCCGACCGCCATGAACGCTATAAGCACGAACGCCCAGACCTGAGCAAACGGTACGATGCTTATATAAGAAATGGCAAGGCTCGATGCCACCTTGGTCTCAAGCGCTTTGTACAGGCCCCACTGTGCAAGGAATGCAAGCCCGCCTCCGGCTACACCGAGAACCAGACCCTCGACAACAAAGGGGCAGCGGATAAAGCTGTTTGAAGCACCGACCATCTTCATAATGGCGATCTCCTCGCGGCGGCCGTAGGTCGCAAGCTTTATGGTATTGCTCATAATAAACAGTGAAACAAATCCGAGAATGGCAATAAGCACAAGCGATATGACACTTATAACATTCCGAACCGATATGAACTTATCGGCAAATGCGGTGGGGGCGTTTACCTTAACGATACCGTCAACGCCCTCAATAGCGGCCGTCGTATCGTCCATCTTGCTCAGGTCAACGAGCTGGATAACGAAACGGTGGCGGAAAACCTCCTCGTCAAGTCCCTCCATATAGCTTTCATCGTACTTTTCAAGGAACGTCTCCCTTGCCTCGGCACGGCTTACGAAGCTCACGCTTGCGACATTGTCAAGCGACTCCAGCTTTGTCTGTATCTGTGCCGTCGCCTCCTGCGCGGTCATATCCTCATCGACATAGGCAAGGATCTGGTTCTGATTGCCTATATCCTCGATTATCTGATTGATGTTTATATCAAGCAGAGTGAAGCTGCCCATTACTATAAGGCAGGCAATTATTATAGTCACTGAGGCAAAGGACATAAACCCATGAGTAAAGATATTGCGGAAGCCCTCGCCTATGAGATAACCGTATCTATTCAACTTCATAACTGTAGTACCCGTCCATTCCGTCGCTTATAAGATGACCGCCGTCTATCGCTATGACGCGCTTAGAAAAGGCGTTTACAAGCTCTTTTTCATGAGTGACCACAAGGATGGTGGTACCCATCTCGTTTATCTTTTCAAGCAGGAGCATCAGCTCAAGGCTGCGCACCGGATCAAGGTTTCCGGTGGGCTCGTCTGCTATTATCATGGTCGGGTTATTGACCAGAGCACGCGCAATGGCTACACGCTGCTGCTCGCCGCCGGACAGCTCCGCCGGCAGACGCTTTTCGCGTCCCTCAAGGCCGACAAGCTCCAGAACGCGGGGCACACGCTCCTTTATCGTTTTGTTCGTTGCCCCGACAACACGCATTGCAAACGCGACATTGTCATAAACCGTCATTTTGTCGATAAGACGGAAGTCCTGAAAAATGACGCCGAGAGTTCTTCTCATCTGCGGCATTTTGCGGCGCTTGAGCTTATTCATATTAAACCCGTTAACGATGACCTCGCCCTCGGATGCCATGATCTCGCCCGTGAGGAGCTTTA
Source organism: Escherichia coli (assembly GCA_963632825.1). Lineage (GTDB taxonomy): Bacteria > Bacillota > Clostridia > Oscillospirales > Oscillospiraceae > F23-B02. The sequence continues at coordinate 20,097 of CAVGWF010000054.1, forward strand.
TTATCGTTGTCTTTCCGGAGCCGGACGGTCCGACCAGAAACGCAAACTCACCCTCGTTTATGGTAAGGCTGAAATCCTCGAGTGCCGCAACCTCACTGTTGTCATACACCATCGTTACATTGTTCATCTGAACCATGTGATCTTTTCCTCCTGCGGATACGGGGATATGCTCCCCTGCTTATTTCAGCGGCCGTTGCTGTTTACCGAATCGAGATACTGCTTGACCATCATTGCCACCTTGAAAACGATGGCATGGTCAAATTCACGCAGATCAAGACCGGTTATCTTCTTTATCTTTTCAAGACGGTACACAAGAGTATTTCTGTGCACATACAGCTTGCGGCTCGTTTCAGAGACATTGAGGTTATTCTCAAAGAACTTGTTTATGGTCTCAAGCGTGTCCTCGTCAAGCGTTTCAAGCGGATTCTTCTTGAACACCTCGTTCAGGAACATCTCGCAAAGCGTTGTCGGAAGCTGATATATTATACGACCGATGCCAAGATTTTCATAGCTTATTATCGTCTTTTCCGAGTCGAACACTCTGCCGACATCAATGGCGATCTGCGCCTCCTTATAGCGGTCAGCCAGCTCACGCAGATGGTGCGCAGTTGTACCGATGCCGATTATGCTCTTTATCTGAAGCTCATTTTTGAGAATGCTCTCTATGCTCTCGGCAATTGTCTTCACCTCGGCACTGTTCTCGCCGCCCGGCAGCTCCTTTATAACGACGATATCAGTCTCGTTTATGCTTATGACGAAATCGTGCTGCTTATCCGGGAAAAGGCTCTGAAGCACCTCGACGCTGGCGACATCCGAACGCTCGACCTGCCTTATGAGCAGCAGCGCACGCGGTACATCGGGCGCAAAATGCAGCTCCTTTGTTCTGACATAAACATCACCGGGAAGAATGTTATCCGAAATGATATTCTTCAGGAAAGCCGCCTTGTTGTACTTTTCCTCATAATTGGTCTTTGCCTCGTTAAAGGCCACTGCTGCCATCATGCAGCTCACCCGCGCCATCTCATCGCAGCCCTCGACAAAAACGGCATAGTCAAACTTGCCGCTGTTATTGCTGAGCACCTTATATGTGCGCACCCCGCTGACGAATACAGGCTCGGACAGCTCGTAGCTCATACTCGAGAAATCCTCGAGCCGCGAGCCGATCATTGGCAGCTCGCTGCAAGTGATAACAAAGCCCTGATCGTCTATGATACCGATGCACCTGTCGGTTGCCTCTTTGATCTGCAAAATCACACTCTGAAAAATTCTGCTTGACATCGTTTTTCCTCCACATGAAGTCTATGGGTATTTTAACGATAGATAATATTCAATGCTTTCTACATAATAATACTTTTTTGTGCGTTTTTCAATAGAATATTGAAGTGTTTTTGTGAACTTTTCAAAAAAACGCCTAAATGTTTTGCTAAAAGCACCAAATATGAGGCAGAAAATTTTGTTATTATTTCTTAATCACACTGCACAATTCATCCTCGGTCAATCGGCGAAATTCGCCCTCTGCCAAGCTTCCGTCGAGCCTTAGCCCGCCGATCTGAAGGCGTTTGAGTCCGATAACGGGCTTATCACGCGATGCAAGCATTCGCTTTACCTGATGGTACTTCCCCTCCGTAACCGAAACGAGACAGCTTCCGTCGGGGCATTTTTCGAGTGCCGCCGGCAGGCACCTCGTGCCGTCGGCGAGAACGATGCCGCGCGCAAACGCCGAAATATCATCATCATTCACGGGCTCAGCCGTCACCGCGCGGTAGAGCTTAATAATCTCCGAGCGCGGTGAGATCACTCTGTGCGCAAAGTCCCCGTCGTCTGTAACGAGCAGCAGTCCGGTAGTATCTTTATCCAGCCTGCCGACCGGAAACAGGCGCGGTCTGAGCTCGGGTGGGAACAGATCTATGACCGTTTTCTGCTTTCTGTCATCGGTCGCGGAGAGAAGTCCTGCGGGCTTGTTGAGCATAAAGTAATGAAATTCTGAATATGAGACAGGGGCATCATCAATGCAGACATATGCATACTCCGGATCGAGCTTGTACTCCGGAGAGGCAGTCACGGTACCGTTTACGGTGACTCTGCCGCTTTTTATCAGCTGCCTGAGCTGACTGCGCGTGAACGCGGTCGATTCCGAAAGCAGCTTATCGAGCCGCATTGCAGACATAACACTCCCCCTCCGATGCATAAATTTAGATATGTGCAATAATAACATAAAGTATTGAAATTTTGAATAGGAAAAGGTCAGTAACGCGAATATGTTTACAAAATGTTTAAAGCTGACGAAAAAGAGTGCTCTGGCAATCATAATTACAACCGGCGTTATTCTTGCCGCCGCAGTTATTTTGTGCTCCAACCCGCGCAGCTTATTCAGCACGAGCGATATGCTTGATGTATCCGTCATAGACGGTCGTATGGAATACCTTGAAAGCTATGGCTGGGAGATTGATCCTTCCAGCGAGAGCTGCTGCACGGTAATACTGCCGAAAGAGATCGACGGAGCGCTTTCCGACTATGCTGCCATGCAGAAAAATCAGGGCTACGATTTTGCGTCGTATGCCGGTCTGGGCTGCAAGCAGTATACATACGCCGTTACAAATTATGCCGGCTATTCCGGAACCGTTTACGCAACGCTTTATGTAAAGGGGACGCGCGTTATAGGCGGAGATATACACACGGCCGAGATATCCGGCTTTATGCATGGCATAAGATAAGAAACGACCCCCGAAGCGCTTGCTTCGGGGGTCAAGGCTATTTGGGTTTTACTTAGGAATTACTCCTCAACAGCGATAACAACGCCGGAACCGACGGTACGGCCACCCTCACGGATAGCGAAACGAAGGCCCTGCTCGATTGCGATCGGGGTGATCAGCTCGACCTTCATATCAACGTTGTCGCCGGGCATGCACATCTCGGTGCCTTCGGGGAGAGTGATAACGCCGGTAACGTCGGTGGTACGGAAGTAGAACTGAGGACGGTAGTTGTTGAAGAACGGGGTGTGACGGCCGCCTTCGTCCTTGGACAGAACGTAGACCTGACCGGTAAACTTGGTGTGGGGCTTGATGGAGCCGGGAGCTGCGAGAACCTGTCCGCGCTCTACGTCCTTCTTTGCAACGCCGCGGAGAAGGGTACCGACATTATCGCCTGCCTCTGCGTACTCGAGGATCTTGTGGAACATCTCGGTACCGGTGACGGTGGTCTCGGTGATCTCTTCCTTCAGACCGACGATCTGAACCTTGTCGCCGACCTTAACGCGACCACGCTCTACACGGCCGGTGGTAACGGTGCCGCGACCGGAAATGGTGAAAACATCCTCGATGGGCATGAGGAACGGCTGGTCTGCCTTACGATCAGGAGTGGGAATCCAGCTGTCAACTGCGTCCATGAGCTCCTTGATGCAGGCATACTCGGGAGCATTGGGATCGTCGGACTCGCAAACGAGGGCGTTCAGAGCGGAGCCGCGGATGATGGGGGTGTCGTCTCCGGGGAAGCCGTAGAAGTCGAGCAGCTCGCGGACTTCCATCTCGACGAGCTCGAGGAGCTCTTCGTCGTCGACCTGATCGCACTTGTTCAGGAATACGAGAACGGAAGGAACGTTAACCTGACGGGCAAGCAGAAGGTGCTCGCGGGTCTGAGCCATAGGACCGTCGGATGCTGCGATAACGAGGATAGCGCCGTCCATCTGAGCTGCGCCGGTGATCATGTTCTTGATATAGTCAGCGTGGCCCGGGCAGTCAACATGTGCATAATGACGATGTGCGGTCTTGTACTCAACATGAGCGGTGTTGATGGTGATGCCGCGCTCTCTCTCTTCGGGAGCCTTGTCAATGGAAGAGTAATCAGTGTACTCTGCGCCGCCCTGCAGTGCAAGATACTTGGTGATAGCTGCGGTCAGAGTGGTCTTGCCATGGTCGATATGACCGATGGTGCCGATGTTGACATGGGGCAGGGATCTGTCGAATTGCTGCTTTGCCATAATAATAACCTCCGTTAAATTAGTACAAATGGTTTATATAACTACTTGCTTATATTTGTTCAGCCCTTACGGGTGCCGCGAAGAGTCTCCTGAAGGTTCTTCGGAAGCTCCACATAGTGGCTGGGCTCCATGCTGTAGGTCGCTCGACCCTGAGTTTTGCTTCTAAGGTCGGTGGCATAGCCGAACATGGATGCGAGCGGGACATTTGCTTCGATGACCGCGGCGCCGTTTCTTATATCGGAGCCGACGATCTGTCCGCGCCTTGCGTTGATGTCACCCATAACATCGCCCATATAATCATCCGGTGCCGTTACGACGACCTTCATGATGGGCTCGAGCAGGGTGGGACCTGCCTTTTCGCAGGCTTCCTTGAATGCCATACTGCCGCAGATCTTGAACGCCATTTCGGACGAGTCTACCTCATGGTAGGAGCCGTCTATAAGCGTTACCTTTACATCGACGACCTGATAGCCGGCAAGAACGCCGGACTGCATGGCGCCCTGGATACCCTGATCTATGCAGGGGATATACTCCTTGGGGATGGCGCCGCCGGTGATCTTATTGATAAACTCATAGCCCTTGCCGGACTCATTGGGCTCAACGGTGATCTTGCAGTGTGCAAACTGACCCTTACCGCCTGTCTGACGGGCATAGCGGGTATCGACGGTCGCCTCGCGCGTGATGGTCTCCTTATAGGATACCTGCGGCTTGCCGACATTCGCCTCAACCTTGAATTCGCGCAGAAGTCTGTCAACGATTATCTCAAGGTGAAGCTCGCCCATACCGGCGATGATGGTCTGACCCGACTCCTCGTCGGTGTAGGTCTTAAAGGTGGGATCCTCCTCAGCCAGCTTCTGAAGCGCAATAGCCATTTTCTCCTGACCGGCTTTGGTCTTTGGCTCTATTGCAACTCGGATAACAGGCTCGGGAAATTCCATGGATTCAAGGACTATGGGGTGCTTTTCGTCGCACAGGGTATCGCCGGTGGTGGTATTTTTAAGTCCGACAGCGGCGGCGATATCGCCGGAATAAGCAACGGAAAGGTCCTCTCTGTGGTTGGCATGCATGAGCAGGATCCTGCCGATGCGCTCGCGCTGCCCCTTCGACGAGTTCAGAACCGTTTTGCCTGCCTCGAGCATGCCGGAATAGACGCGGAAAAAGCTCAGGCGGCCGACAAAGGGGTCGGTCATGATCTTGAACGCCAGCGCGGCAAACGGTGCTTCGTCGGATGCCTCGCGGGTCTCCTCCTCATCGGTCTTGGGATTAACGCCGGTAATAGCCGGTATATCCAGCGGCGAGGGCATATACTCAACGATAGCGTCGAGCAGCTTCTGCACGCCCTTGTTTTTATACGAAGTGCCACAGACCACGGGCACCATCTTTACGGCGCAGGTCGCCTTTCTGATGGCTGCGCGGATCATATCCTGCGGAACCTCCTCGCCTTCGAGATAAAGCATCATTATCTCGTCGTCGAAATCCGAGATAGCCTCGAGCATTTTTATACGATACTCTTCCGCGAGTTCGCGCATATCCTCGGGAATCTCCTCGGTGCGCATGTCGTTTCCGAGATCATCATAATAAATGCGGGCATTCATCTCCACCAGATCGATTATGCCCCGAAAATCCGCTTCGGCACCGATGGGGAGCTGGATGGGAACTGCATTACATTTGAGTCTGTCATGAACCATTTCGAGAACATGATAGAAATCGGCACCCATAATGTCCATTTTGTTGACATAGATCATTCTGGGAACATTGTAATGGTCAGCCTGTCTCCATACTGTCTCGGACTGCGGCTCAACGCCGCCCTTGGCACACAGAACGGTGACACAGCCGTCGAGCACGCGCAGTGAACGCTCGACCTCGACGGTGAAATCGACATGACCCGGTGTATCGATAATATTGATGCGGGTATCACGCCAGTGGCAGGTGGTGGCGGCGGAAGTGATGGTTATACCTCTCTCCTGCTCCTGCTCCATCCAGTCCATGGTCGCGGTTCCTTCATGGGTCTCGCCGATCTTGTAGTTTACGCCGGTGTAGTAAAGAATACGCTCTGTAGTCGTAGTCTTGCCGGCGTCGATGTGAGCCATGATACCGATATTTCTGGTTTTTTCAAGTGAATACTGTCTTGGCATAATCTTCTCCCGAAAGAATTACCATCTGAAGTGCGCGAACGCCTTGTTGGAGTCTGCCATCTTGTGGGTATCCTCGCGCTTCTTGACGGATGCGCCGAGGTTGTTGCAGGCATCCATGATCTCGCCTGCCAGACGCTCCTTCATGGTCTTTTCGCCGCGCTTGCGGGCATAGCCTACGAGCCAACGCAGACCGAGAGTCTGACGACGGGCGGGTCTTACTTCGATAGGAACCTGATAGGTTGCGCCACCGACACGACGGGCCTTGACTTCGAGGCTGGGCATGATATTGTTCATTGCTTCGGTGAAGGCTTCAAGGGGATCCTTGCCGCTCTTCTCCTTGATGATGTCAAAAGCGTCGTAAACGACCTTCTGAGCAACACCCTT
>CAVGWF010000055.1:0-18209 GCA_963632825.1 Escherichia coli
CGCAGCCACTGGATGTGGTACATCTTCCCGCAGATAGCCGGACTCGGCATGAGCTGCACAGCTCAGCTCTATTCCATCCGCGATATCGACGAGGCGCGCGATTACATTTCCGACCCGGTTCTCGGCGATCGCCTTATCGAGATATCCCGCGCTCTGCTCACGCTCGATGCCTCCGATCCCACCGCCGTCATGGGCTATCCGGACGATCTGAAGCTGTGCTCATGCATGACTCTGTTCGAGCTCGTTTCTGATGATCCTGTTTTCGGAGCGGTTCTTGACAAATTTTACGGCGGAAGGCGCGATAAACGCACGCTGTCGCTGCTCGGGCTTTAATGCACAAATTAACGGAATATTTACACATGTTTTTCTCATTATCCGCGAATTGACTTTTTGTCGGTACGCGGATAATATCTTGAATGTTGTTTTTAAATTTGCTCTAAAGGAGTAGTCAAATGGAGAAGATATTCAAGCTAAAGGAAAACGGCACCACCGTCCGCACCGAGATAGTCGCCGGTCTCACCACCTTCATGACCATGGCGTATATCATCGCGCTCAACCCAAACCTGCTGACCGGCTTTGCCGCCGGCACTCCCCTGTGGAACGCCGTGTTCATGGCCACCTGCATTGCCTCCGCCATCGGCATGCTCGTCATGGCCTTTGCCGCGAACAAGCCCTTCGCAATGGCTCCCGGAATGGGGCTTAACAGCTTCTTCGCCGTGGTTGTCGCAAACATCGCCGCTCTTTCCGGACTGAGCTATGAGGAGGCCTTCCCCGCCGCAATATGCATCATTCTCGTCGAGGGCATTTTCTTCGTCATACTCACGCTGTTTTCTATACGCGAGAAGATCGTTGAAGCCATCCCCTTCGGTATCCGCATCGGCATAACCCCCGCCATAGGGCTCATGCTGCTCAACATCGGCTTCGGCTCGAATGCCGGTATCTACAGCGAAAACGGCGGTCCGTTCTATGTTCTGTCCACATTCTTCGGAAGTCTAACTCCCTCGGTCGCTCGGGACACCGTCGGCAGCGCTTACCCTCAGCTCGTTCTCTATGTCGTGACCATGCTCGTCGGTGTTTTTGCCATCGTCATTCTCAACCACTACAAGGTCAAGGCGTCCGTCATCCTCGGCATGCTCATCTCATGCATCGTTTACTGGGGAGGCTGCTTCATCTTCCTTGACACAAATCCGTTTGCCTCGCTTGAAGGCGTTTCCTTCGTCCCCCCGCTGAGCGACATGATAAATACGACCTTCTTCAAATTTGACTTTGAAACCTTCATAAGCATAGGCTGGTTTACTGCGGCAGCGCTCGTTGTCACCTTCTGCATGATAGACATGTTCGACACCATCGGCACGCTCGTAGGCACCGCGGCCCGCGCAAACATGCTCGATAAGGACGGCAAAATGCCCAATATGAAAGAGGCTCTGCTCGCCGACGCCATCGGCACCGTGGCGGGCGCCTGCACCGGCACCTCCACCGTCACCACCTTCATCGAGTCCGGCTCCGGCGTTGAGGCCGGCGGACGCACCGGCCTTACGGCTCTGACTACCGCAGTAATGTTCCTGCTGTGCATGTTCATAGCTCCAATTGCAGCCCTCATCCCCGCTCCCGCCACGAGCGCGGCACTGATTTATGTCGGTATTCTTATGCTCAGCGGCCTCAAGAACATTGATTGGAACGACATTCTTCAGGTCATCCCCGCTGCGCTCATGCTCATTTTCATGCCCATCACCGGCTCCATCGGTCACGGCATCGGCATGGCGCTGATCTCCTACTCCGTCGTTGCCGTTTTCACCGGCAGGGCAAAGGAGGTCTCGATTCTGACCTATGTTCTTTCGCTTCTGTTCCTGCTCAAGTTCTTTGTCGTGGTCTGAGCCGCTTCTATACCGGTGCCCGCTTCGGGCGCCGGTAATTTTCTATCCTGCACCCCATGAGCTGGGCACGCTCATAGCGGTCAAGCTCGGAAAACAGAGCCTCAAAGCACTCGGCGCACACCCAGCCGCCCTCCCACGAGAACATCTCCTCGTCCTGCTCAAATTCAGCTCTGCATTCCATGCAGCGGCAATGTAATATCGTATTATTCATCGGCACATCTCCAAACAAGATATTTTATGCATTTGCGTTGTCTATTGCAGATAGTACACGCTTTTGCATAAGATGTCAAGTGCTTTGGATATGTTAATTTATAAACGCTCTCTGTTTAAACTATGGCAAATTGCCAAATTGCTTCCGAAGATGCTCAATTTGGGGTCTTGCTTAGGTCAGCTTGACGAAAACCGCTTATGTTTTGGTGCAATTTGACGGTTTTTTCATCAATAATTTATAACATCTCACAATTGTATCTTTTGGCTGCAAGTAATAAAATTTCAAAGGTGGGATGATACCATCCCCGGCAGTACTTAGTTTCTAATTTTTTCAATAGGAGAGAAAAAAGCAATGATTACTAACGAATATCTTAAGAGAGTCTACGACTCCGTCGAGAAGCGCGATCCCGATCAGCCCGAGTTTCTGCAGGCTGTCCGCGAAGTATTCGAGAGCCTCCAGCTCGTCGTTGACAAGCACCCCGAGTGGGAGAAGGCAAGCCTCCTCGAGCGCTTTGTCGAGCCTGAGCGCGTTATCACCTTCCGCGTTCCCTGGGTCGACGACAACGGCAAGGTTCAGGTAAACCGCGGCTACCGTGTACAGTTCAACTCCGCTATCGGACCTTACAAGGGCGGTCTGCGTTTCCACCCCTCCGTCAACCTCTCCGTCATCAAGTTCCTCGGCTTTGAGCAGATTCTGAAGAACTCCCTGACCACCCTCCCCATGGGCGGCGGCAAGGGCGGCTCCGACTTCGACCCGAAGGGCAAGTCCGACGCGGAGGTCATGCGTTTCTGCCAGAGCTTCATGACCGAGCTGTACCGTCACATCGGTCAGTTCACCGACACTCCCGCAGGCGACATCGGTGTCGGCGCGCGCGAGGTCGCTTACATGTTCGGTCAGTACAAGAAGATCGTTGACCGCTTTGAGGGCGGCGTCATCACCGGTAAGGGTCTGACCTTCGGCGGCTCTCTGGCCCGTACTCAGGCCACCGGCTACGGTCTGTGCTACTACGCCGCAGAGGCACTCAGCCATCTTGCAAACACCTCCTTCGAGGGCAAGAAGGTCATCGTTTCCGGCGCAGGCAATGTTGCTCAGTACGCAGCAGAGAAATGCACTCAGCTCGGCGGCACCGTTATTGCAATGTGCGACTCCAACGGCTATATCTACGATCCCAAGGGCGTTGACATTAACAAGGTCATGGACATCAAGCAGAAGCGCCGCGCACGCATCAGCGTATATGCCGACGAGGTTCCCGGCTCCGAGTACCATGAAGGCCGCAAGGGCATCTGGACCCTCAAGTGCGACATCGCAATGCCCTGCGCATCCCAGAACGAGATGGATGCCGACGATGTTCAGCACCTGATCGACAACGGCTGCATGGCAGTATTTGAAGGCGCAAATATGCCTCTTACTCCCGAAGCCATCGAGAAGGTCCTTGGCAACGGTCTGCTCTACAGCCCCGGCAAGGCTTCCAACGCCGGCGGCGTTGCTACCTCCGGTCTCGAGATGAGCCAGAACTCCATCCGCATGAGCTGGAGCTTCGAGGAGGTCGACGAGAAGCTGCACGGCATCATGAGAAACATCTACAAGGCCTGCTACGACGCATCCGTCGAGTGCGGTCAGCCCGGCAACCTCATGCTCGGCGCAAATGTCGCTGGCTTCCTGAAGGTCGCTGACGCAATGATGGCTCAGGGCATCGTCTGATCTTAACCTCAGCTAAGCAAAACGAGAGTACCAAACCGGTACTCTCGTTTTTTTATATCATATCGTTTTACCGTTTACCTTAACGGTGCCTTCAAGAATTATCTCACCGCTGTTTTTTATGCATATCCGCGCGGCGGCAGTCTCAAGAATTATATCACCGGCTGCATTTACGCCGACGAGGGGGAGCGAATCATAAGGCTCGCTCCTTCTTTTTATTTCCGAAAGCCACATGGTCACACCTCCAGAGTCACTGTCGTTCCGGCGCTCAGGGAGTCTGCCCAGCAGTGGCTCGATATGACCTTGAATGTCCCGCTCACGCCGAGCTTTGACGCAGTGAGCGCAATGCGGTCGCCGGGGAAGCAGGCAAACTGCCGCGTAAGCCAGAGCTTCACCGTATTTTTGCCGCGCATCGACTCGGCTATCTGGTACTGCGCCGTGTATCTCGCGGCATCGGCTCCCGCTGTTTTCGGAACTGTCAGCTCGCGGTGGCAATTGCCGCCGGCAGAAATGAAATCATCGTTATTTATCGTGTAGCTTGTGCCGGTCACCCGATTTTTAACACGGATGTCCGATATTATTCCGTAGCGTTCAAAGGAGCAGTCTATGCTTGCGGCATCCTTCAGCGCATTCACGGTCAGGGTGCTCCCCTGCCGGTCGTTTAATATCAGGCTGCCGTTCGGTGTAAAAAACGGTACCGTGTTCCACGCATAGCGGCAGAATCTGCGAACGGCGCTCCATGCGCTCTCGCCGGAGCTCACCGTGAAGGCATTCACCGTTTTTGCCGTTCCCGCAGTGACGCTGCTTATGCCGAAGGGATTTATGAAGCCGCTTATCATCTCGGCGGAGGAAAGCGCCGCATACTCGCCCGCACACAGCTCGTTATCCAGAAGCCTTGCGGCGTTCGACCTGCCGGACACGGTGACGACCGAGCCGTTTTTGTCGATGCTCACGCTGAACTCGTCGACAATACCCGTAAATACGGTTGTTGTTCCGTTTTTGGCAATGAAGCCGCACGCGGCTCTGAGATCACTCAGTTGGTCGCTGTAGTAGATAAAGCTCACCTCGAACCAGTCGCACGGCTCACCTATGCCGTGACATACATCCCATGAAAGGAATTCCGGAAGCTCCGTCTGCACGCCGGCTTTGTTAACTATATATCCCGTCATGCCGCTCACCGCACTCTCACCAGCCGGCCGGTCTTGAGCACCGCACCGGGATCCGTTATGGTCGGGTTATACTTAAGCAGCTTATCGACTGAAACTCCGGTTTTTACCGATATCGTGTTCAGCGTATCTCCGGCAGCGGCGGAGGTGAATTTTATGCCCGTGCCCAGCGAGTAGCCGGTACCGTAGTCTGTTTTATCCATCTCGCTGCTGTCGTCGGAAAACTTGCTGTCGATGTATTCCCAGAATTCAAAGCTGTAACTTATATGATTCTCCTTGGGCTCCTGCACGAGATTGAGCTTTGCAAAGTATGCCAGCATCGTCGGCCACACCGGGTGAATGAGCTTCCCTCCCTTATTTTCCTCAAACAGTACGGCGAGCCTGCGGAAGTTTTCATAGGCATCGGGACCGACGAACTCGCCCGAGCCGCGTATTATCTTATTCTGGAGCCCCAGATCCTGCACCACATAGCCGGAAAAAGGCAGCTTGTAGCTGTGCAGCGTGCGGCGGTACTCAACCTCGAACCGGCTTGGATTGTTCGGCCATACGAAATCTCTGTATTGCATTGAACCAAGCATATTTTCCCCTCCTAATACAGCTCAAAGCCGTTGTCATAGCGGCGTGCATCTCGGCGGAAATAGTCGGATACGAACGACATATCCCGTCTGCGAACGACGAAAATGCGCGCCGTGTCAAAATTAACACCGTCATCCTCGTTCACCGCTTTTTTCATGTCGAATTTTTCGTCAAGATTATCCATTCTGCGCCTCCTGTCTCTTGGAGGCGTATACCGTCACATGCTCTGTCACGGTACCGTCGGCATTTTTAGTGCGCTCAAGTCCGGTGCGGCAGCATCCGCTATACTCTCTGCCGTTTATACTGAGCGTAAAGCCCGAATCGGGCACCGCATCGCTCACGGCGTCGTCGCGGTGCAGCTCTATCCGATAATGCCTGTCATATTTGAGCACCGCCGACGGATCACTGTCTCCGAAGCCGAAAACGCTGTGCTCTGACCATATTTCACTCTCCTGCACCCTTACAACCGCGCCGAGCGGTATGGTGTCTATCTCGACCGCCGCATTCTCGTCGGAGACGGTCTTTATCATGTTCATTCGCTCTCCCCCAATCCATATTCGGACAGCCCGCGGCCGAGCTTGCTGCGCACGAGATAAGCCCTGCATTGCGCGGTACATACGCACCTAAGCATGCGGCTCTGCCCGTCGTAAAACATTTGCCCTATCTCAAAGCTCAGCACCGACAAGCCGTCGGTCAGGCGAAGCGTCTCCATGACATTTTCTGCTGCCGCGGTACAGCTGTACTCCGCTGCGGGCGGGCAGTATACCTCTGCCTTGACGCTTATCTCCGCCCTGTCGCCGTACATTTCCTTCACATCGCCGTTTTCGGTGCATATCCCGATGTAGCTTCCGAGTCCCGCCGACGATATGCGCGCCGCATCAAGCGATATGCTGACGACCGGCTCGTTCTCGCACAGTGACTCGTTTTCATATGCCGGCACCGCATTTATTCCCGCATTTTTAAGTGCATCGGCTATTGCGGAGGCTATGCCTTCAAGCATCGGTGCAGCCCCCCTTCATTCTGAGAATGCACTCGTTGTGCGAAAACGAACCGAATATGTGCACCGGCACCACGCGCAGAACGACATAGACGGAGCCGTTCACGCTGACGGTATCTCCCTCGGCTATGGTAAGCATATCGGTCATAAGTCTGTATTTTGACCGGTTTGCCACTCCGGGAGAGAGCCTGAGCTTATGTATCTGACCATCATCGGAATCGAGGCAGGATAAAAATCCCCTGCCGGTTTTCCCGCCGGAAGACACGGTCTCGCCGAAGCTCTGCATTATCCTTCCCGCAGTGTTCATCCCTGTACCCCCCTGAACGCAAACCCGTCATCGACATATGCGCATATCATACTCTCCGCGGTCTGCCTTATGGTCTCCGCACTCCTGCCGCCAAGCTGAACGGACAGCCTTCCCGCCGTAAACGCGCTCACTCCTCCGCTCGGCGCAGGCGCGAGCTCCATATACATCGCTACTGCCGTCATTGCTGCGGCGGTGTTGAATATCTCGCTTATATCCTCACGCTTTACGCCCGAGCGCAGGCGGCGGCTCAGGCTCTCTGCGGCGGCGGCGCACATACAGCCGAGCTTTTCTTCATCCTCCGGCGGGAGCTTATATCCGAGAAGGCAAACCGCCTTTTTCTCAATATCCAGGTATGTATATCCCATTGTATACCTCCGAAACCGAGACGGGGCATAACGCCCCGTCCCTTCATCATTTAATTAAACAGTCAGCATTCTGGATGCCTCGGTGTAGAGCTTTGCAAAGCCCGAAATGCTGGTTATCGCGGCGCGCTCGAGCTGACGGTCAATGAGCCTGTCATACTCAACGCTTACATCTCCCGCAGTGACCATCTCCAGAGCATAGCCCTTATCCAGACCGATAACGGTACCGGTAGGCATAGCCGAGCAGCGGATGAGCTTTGCACCAAGAGGATTGCCGGGCTCACCGGTGCCCGTGAAGTTCAGTCCCGTCAGAGGATTTTTAAACTCGGTGCACTTGAGTATCTTCATCATGACATCCGGAGCCGCGAGCATGGTGTTCATGGTATACGGATCAAAGCAATTCCAGAAGTTAAGGAGTTCGGAATAGCTCAGGCTTCCTGCTGTGCCGCCGATCGTTGTATCGCCGACCGTGTATTTTGCCGCGGCATTGCCGTTGCCGTCGCCGTCCTTGATGACCTCGATGGCGTCCTCAAGGTGCATACGCATGATCTGATTGCCGATCTGACGCAGCATGACGGAAAACAGATCAAGGCGCTGGAAGCGGATAGCCTCGTAGGACGCGACCAGCATTCTGCCGCGCTTTTTAAGCTCGACAAGATGGTCGGCCGCGCGCACCTCGGTCTGCGGTATCGCCGCTCCCTCACCCACATAGCGCAGGCTCTTGTCATCCTCGCTCGCGGCGGAATAGATGGAGCGGTAGTCCATGCCGTCAAAGCGGGTGACGGTGGCGGTGATGGACGGCAGGATATTACCCTCCTCCATGCCCGCCTTAACGCTGCGGGAAACATACTCGGGAAACAGTACGGCAGACTCGGAGGTGGTGAAAAACTTCTCCACGACATCGCTGCCTGCGCCCCTGACCTTAATGTCAAATCTCTTGAGCTGACGCTGGAAGGCATCCATGCCCTCATAGGGCGTGCCTATGTAGTTTTCATTCGGATCGAGTGCCTCGAGGGTCTGCTCAAATGTTCTGCCGCGCTCGGAATACATGCCCTTTTCGAGCCTTACCTCGTTAAAATTGTATGCCATATACATTTCCTCCTTACATCATAAAGCCCACTGTATGGGCGGCGGTGTCAACCTTGATAATGAGATACTCTCTGCCGGAGCTGTCTGCCTTCACCTTGTCTGCGGCTGCTGCGGCAAGCGTGGCGTAGCCCACAGAGGGAGCGTCGCCCGTGTAGGCAAGCTCGACATAGCCCGCCGTTTTTACATCGGCGAAGCTGCCGGATGCATTTACGCACACTCCCACAAACTTATTTCCGTTCGCGCAGGCTGCGACCGTTGAGTTTGCGCTGAACTTCACAAGCAAGCCCTTTGAAACGCTGCTTGCCTTGTTAAAGGAGATGACCTGCTCTCCTATGCCTTCAAAACTTACTTTCATTTTTTATCCTCCCGAAAAAATCAGATAATGTATTCGTCACCGGAAAACCCCGTGACCTTGCCTCTGCCAGGAAGCTGTGTCAGCGGCGGATAAAGCTTATTTGATTGCTGTCTGAGCGCGTCCCTAATTCTGCACAGCTCAGGCTCCTGCATATGCTCAACGCTCTTTTCCATCACGGGATAGAGCGCCTCATCGCACACGAGGCAAAGCCTCAGCACCTCTTTTTTAAGCTCGCTCATATACTTCCTGCCGAGCTGCGCGGACTTCTCAAGCGCCGAATATTCCGCGGCATAGCTTTTGCCCGCATCGCTTTCAATAAAGCTTTTTATAACTCCCGCGCTGCGCTGTGCGGGCACCGCGACAAAGCTCCACTCGTATGCGTCCACCGCGCCCGTCAGAACGGCGCAGCATACTTTGCCGTTGTAGCTCTCGCCCTTTACATGGCTGCACTGCCCCATTTCCGCACCGCATATGCTGCAAATGCTTTTTGCAACCGAGCAGCCTATGCTCGTTTCACGCTTTATGCCGCCGTCTATCTGCGCAATGAGCTCGGCGTTTGCCTCGGTGCGCAGCATATAGGCGTAACCCTTTAGATAAGCATACGGCTCGCCGCAGACAGTGGTCCTGTCCTTCTCCGTCACAAGCTCCGTTCTGTAAATGCGCGCGACCTGGTTTTCACTGCGCCAGTCATGATCGCATATGCCGGTCGCACCGACGAAAAGCTCGCCGAGCTCGCGGAGCGTCGCAACGGAAAACCGTTCATTATCTCGGTCGATCTCGTTATCGCACAGCAGCACCGAGAAGGTGTACACCTCCTCCGCCCTGAGCTGAGTCTTTGCGAAGGCGTTGAGCGCCCTGAGCTCATCGGGCGTGCACTGAGCCCCTGCAGCCGACGAGTCCTTAACTATTTTCATTGCTTTTACCTTCCTCCCAATAGATTTTGTCCTTCTGCGCGATATACAGCGCGGCCTTTGCTTCCTCGACCTGATCCTGAAGGTTTATCGCCTCCCACTCGACCTCCGGCTTACAGGCATAGCCGTGCATGCCGAGCCACAGCCGGCATATTTTCTCGATCACCGGCGCAACGCTGCGGCGTATGGCCTTGAGCTCGCTGGTCATGAGGTCCGCCTGCTGAGCGCTCATGCGCTCGGTCGTTGACCAGTTAAGTCCCAGCAGAAACGGGGGAATGCCGGTGCGTGCGATGAGCTGTTCAAGTATCTGGCGCACCGGTACCTCGCTGTCGAGAATCTGGTTATCCGCGCCTATGACCTTAATGTCCACATCGCCTACGGCAACGAAATCGCGCACCGAGCCGTTTCTGCCGCTCTGCATCGCCTCTGACCACTCAGAGGCTATCTGCTGTGCACGCTCCTGCGCCGAAAGCCTGTCAATGACATCGCCCTGCGGCTTGTACACCACCGCAAAGCGCACATTTCCCGCGCGCTCCCAGTTCACACCGAGTGACTGGTATATCTTCAGCAGTATCCCGCACAGAAACGGCATGCTCCTGAGCATCGAAACGCCGTAGGGCTGGTCAGCCTCCGGATTAAACGGCGTAAACAGCAAAAGATTCTGGTACTTAAACGGTGTGATGCTGCCGGCTTCATTCGTGCCGCACAGCTCAAAGTCGAGCGGAGTACTGCCCTCGCGTATCTGCACATCGGAAACATCTCCGCATATCACCGCCGCGATTTCTCTGTCGCCTCTCACGACTATCTCGCCCACGGCCCTGCCGCAGGTTATCATTGAATCCAGATACGATGCAATAAAGCAGTCAAGTCCCGTCTGTCCTCTGCCGACGTTCACCGTGCGGATGAACTCATTGAGTCCCTCCTGTGCCGCCTTATCCGCGCAGCGTACCTCGAAGCCGCCGGTGAGCCGTATGATCTTCATGATCGCCGCGTCCACCACCGGCACTGCCTCGCGGATCATCCGGTAAAGTCGGGTCTCGGTGCTGCCGAGAGGCACATAGCTGTCGATGAGTCCGAACGGATGCTGCCGGCCGCTGCGAAGCTGCACTACCGGCGGCTTTGTTTTTTGCTTGGAAAACAGTTTCATATTCCTACCTTTCTACCCACACCGCGCCTATGCTCCGTGCGGATCTTGTGATGCCGGCGGCAAAATACCGAATGTCGTCCATGGCGTGATCGTGCTGCTTCAGCGGTGCCTCTCTGCCGGAGCGCTCGTCCCAGCGGTACTGATAAAACTCGCGCAGGGCATCATCGCAGCCGCGGCATATCCGTATGCGTCCGGTCTTGAGATACGATGCCGTAAGGCGAATGCCGGAGAGCACATCGTTCTCGGCCTTTTCGGTGCGGAAGCCCGCACGCGTGAGCGCCTCTATAAAGCTCGCCGCAGAGGGATCAACGATGACCCTCTCCGGCACCGTCTCTCCGCAAAGTCTGCGCATTTCCTCGACATACTCCTCATCAGTTTTCTGCGCACCGCACCTGCGCGCGTCGTAATAGTACTCACGCAGGCGGTACCACACGCCGTCGTGCTCTCCCCACAGCCCGAACGAGCTGGGGTTTTTCGTACCGTAATCGCAGGATACGATATACCGGCTGCACACCTCTGGAGCGTCGCACAGCATATCCTCGGAGAAGAAGTCGTACACTCTGCCCTCCGGCAGCACCCATTGTCCAAGGATGAATCTCCGGTAAAAATCGCCGCTGTACATTCTTTTATACCGCTCGATTATCTTTTTCGACAAGGAAGGGTTGTCCTCGAGGGTAAAATGGATATACAGGGCGCGGCGGGCATCACACCTCCGGATCCACTCGCGGTAGAACCAGTGCTGCGGACTCTCCGGGTTGCAGTTAAACCATATCTTGCTGCCCGTGACCGAGCACCTTGCGCAGGCCTGCTCGACAAACGAGCGCGGCATCAGCACGACCTCGTCGAGCAGAATGCCCGCAAGGGTTATGCCCTGTATGAGCGAGCCGGAGCTCTCGTCCTTCCCTCCGAACAGGTAAAAGCGATTGCTGCGCCCCATATATTCTATCTCGACAATGCCCTTGGAGATGAGGTCACGCACCTCAAAGCCTATATCACGCAGGACCGGCAGCAGCGGCTGCACCATGTTGCGTCTTATGCTTGTTTTTGCCTTGCCGCACATGGCAAAGCTCTGTCCGCTGAATCTCCGCATTGCCCAGCACACGAACGATACGCCCGTACACAGCGTTTTACCCGATCTTACCGCGCCGTCACATATGACCGCGTCGAGCTCCCTGTAGGGTGAGGCATCGCTCCACCATGACAGCACCTTGAGCTGGGTACGGGAAAAGAAATCAAACTCCATCTTCCCGTTCGCCCTCCAGAAGCCTTGCGGATTTATCCAGCGCCGCATAGAAGCAGTTTTCGTCCGGCTGCCGCTGTGCGGCAGAAGCATTGAGCTCTATAAGCTCCCGCAGCACCGCGAGCTTATTTACGAATTTGAGCTCCACCTCACCCTTGGGGCCGCGTTTTATTTCGCTCAGCAGCGAGAGGTCGAGTCCTTCAAGCTCGGATATATCCTCGGCACTGAGGTAAAGCAGCTTCACGGCATCGTTCGGCGATGACACCGCAAGCTTTTCGAGAAGCTTATCCGCATAGGCGGATCTTTTTCTTTTCATTGTTATCACCTCTCAACCATAGGCTGTTTTCGGGCAGAACTTGTACATTTGCGTACAAGAAAAAAGCGCAGCCGAAAAAAATTCGGCTGCGCGGAATATTCCGTTATGATGCTTTTTTGTTGTTGTATATTATTTGTACATATGAAAAACCCGACAGCATTCGCTGTCGGGTCAGCCCCGCCGTGCCGTTGGGGTCCGGTTATAACCTGCACAAAGTAGCAGGTGGGTCGCCTAAGTTCTGTTTCTCTGCTTCCAACATCCGGTCTGCACCGGGAGGCCTGCAATCCGCAGATTCAAATCGGCATCCCTTATTAGAAATGTGGGTTTAACGGACCCTAAGTCAATATGACACCGCGAACACGGCAGGACACATTATCATTTAATGCACTCTCGGCGGCCGTTATTCTTCGTCCTCGCCCTCTGCCTCAAAGATGGTCATGAACATCTCGTGCACCTGCTGAAGCTTGTCGTCATCGTCTATGGATTCAAACAGCTCCTCACCGTTTTCGTCCTCGGTAACGCTCAGCAGAATAAGACCGTAGTCCGGATCGTCCTCGTCCATATCGGTCGGCAGAAACGCCGAAAACGTTTCACCGTTATAATCTATCGTATCGATAAGCTCAAGCTCAAACTCGTTTCCTTCATCGTCCACTATAGTGATAAAATCGTTGCCGAAATTTTCGCTCATTGGTTTTTCCTCCTGTGTTGTTGTGGCTTTATTTTACCCCACACCGGAGTATAAATCAAGGAGTATTTGTCATGAACCGAGATCCTCGAGCAATGATGCGAGCTCCGTCTCGTCCCGCGCAGGTATGCCGCTTTGCAGCTTTCGGCGATCGACATCGTTCAGCGTCTGCGTCTGAATATCCGTCAGCGTTACGGGCGTTTCCGAGCTTCCCTCAAAAACGGCGATATAGCCCTGCCAGTCGCGCAGGTAATATATCTCCCGCTTTGCCGAGGCATACTGCACATCCGCCTGCTCCGATCCGTTTTCCTGTTCAGGGCTCATACCCCCGACGGCGGCGGTACCCATAATTCCCGCCGACAGTACAAGAAAGCACAAAAGCAGCTTTTTAAATGTATTTTTCAATTTATCCACACTCCTTTTTGATAATTATGTCCTGAAACGGCAAAAACAAATACCCTCAAAGCTAAACTTTACAAAATATCCACTCCTACTTGACATAAGATGATATAATAGGGTTTCAGATAAAATTGAGTTTTTGCGTCCATTACTACATATTATTAAGCACTGCCTATTTTGGCACATATCACGCACGCAGGGAGGTGTGCCCGACAATGGATATCGCAAAGGAGCCCAACACCGAAAAACGCAGCGGCAAGGCCGGAGGCGTTTTGCGTGTGCTCGGCACGATATTGCTCATCGGTGTCGTTACCGGTCTTATATTCGTCTGTATTTTCGCATTTTATGTCAAGACCTGTATTACTCCGAGCCTCGACCTTGATCTGAACGATTTCACTCTCAACCAGTCGAGTATTATCTATTATCAGGATGAAAACGGCGATTATCAGAAGCTGACGACCGTTAAAAGCAGTGAAAACCGTATCTGGATCGACGGTGACCAGATCCCTCAGCACATGAAGGATGCACTGGTAGCCATCGAGGACAAGCGCTTTTACACTCACAAGGGCGTTGACTGGTTCCGAACGGCGCACGCAGCTCTCAACATGTTCACCGGCGGCTCGACCTTCGGCGGCTCGACGATAACGCAGCAGCTTATAAAAAATCTCACCCAGCAGGACGATATAACCGTGCAGCGCAAGCTTCTGGAGATATTCCAGGCGCTCGAGCTTGAGAAGAACTACGACAAGGAGGAGATCCTTGAGTATTACCTCAACGCCGTTTACTTCGGCGAGGGCTGCTACGGCATCCAGACTGCGGCTCAGACCTATTTCGGTAAGGATGCAAAGGATCTTTCAGTCGCCGAGGCCGCATCCATCGTCGGCATAACGAACCTGCCGACATACTACGACCCGTTTTACAGCGTTGAAAACAACAAGGCGCGTCAGGAAAATGTCCTGCGCGAGATGTATAAGCAGGGCTACCTTGAAAAAGACGAGTACGAGGCGGCTCTTGCCGAGGAGCTTGAGTTTGTCCGCGGCGAAAATGCCCCGAGCAATTCAACGCCCTACACCTACTATGAGGAAGTCGTTC
This sequence comes from Escherichia coli, assembly GCA_963632825.1. Classification (GTDB taxonomy): domain Bacteria; phylum Bacillota; class Clostridia; order Oscillospirales; family Oscillospiraceae; genus F23-B02. Next base: position 14,426 of record CAVGWF010000055.1, read on the forward strand.
TCTCGGATGTAATAACGGATCTTGCCGAGGCCAAGGGCATCAGCCGCACGGCTGCAAGCCAGCTTGTTCACAACGCCGGCTATGAGATATATGCTTGTATAGATACGAGCATCCAGGCCAAGGTCGATGCGATATACACGAATCTTGAGGAGCTTCCGCAATCGTATAACGGCACGGCATCTCAGCTGCAGAGCGCAATAGTCATCATCGACCAGACAACGGGTGAGATAAAGGCTCTGTGCGGCGGTACCGGTGAAAAGACAATAAACTACGGTCTGAACAGAGCCACTGACACAACGCGTCCGCCCGGATCGTCCATTAAGCCGCTCTCGGTTTACGGACCTGCGGTGGAATACGGGCTGATAAGTCCCTCAACGCTCGTTCTCGACGCTGACTCAACCCATGTTCAGCTTGCGCACACCTCATGGTATCCGAAAAACTCGCCGGATGAATACGACGATGTAATCACGATAAAATACGCGCTCCAGTGGTCGAAAAACACCGTTGCGGCACAGATCGTCGATAAGCTCACTCCTTCGGCGTCACTTGATTTCCTGCGCACCCGTCTCGGCGTTACCAGCCTCATCGACGCTGACGCCGACTATGCGGCAATGGCACTCGGCCAGCCCAGCTACGGCATCACCGTGCGCGAGATGGCACAGGCCTACACCGCTCTGGCTAACGACGGCACCTTCACCTATTCCCGCACCTACACCATGGTGAAGGACCGCACCGGAAAGATAATCCTCGATAATCAGCCGCGTACCATTCAGGCCTTCTCGCAGGAGACCGCGCGCACCATGACCTACATGCTCAATAACGCCGCTACCAACGGCACGGGCTCCGGCTCCCGCCTGAGCAACATGCCCGTTGCCGGCAAGACCGGTACCACAACGGCGAACTACGACCGCTGGTTCTGCGGCTACACGCCGTACTATACCTGCGCGGTCTGGACCGGCTATGACACGCCCGAGAAGCTGGCCTTCAGCGGCAACCCCGCAGTCACCATCTGGCAGAAGGTCATGGAATCGGTACACGAGGATCTGCCGTACAAGGACTTCAACATGTCGCAGGGCGGCGAACCTACTGGCATATTCGGAACCGAGGAGGAGCTTGAGGATCAGGCTCTGACAGAGGAAGAGCGTGCCAAGAAGGAAGAGGAAGAAAAAAAGAAGCAGGAAGAGGAAGACAAGAAAAATCAGGGTGACACGGCCGATGAAGGCGGTGATATCTTCTCCAACTTCCGCGATCTGTTTTAAAGGAGGAATTAGTTTGGCTAACAAACCGCTTGAATACAAAGGTCACCCTCTGCAGAGGGTCGGTAATATCGTTTATTACGGCAGCATGGCTGATAAATATATCATCATGCTTCAGATAATGGACACCAAAAAGGTCAAGGATCTCGATGTTGCAACGAAGGTCTCCGTTCAGCTTCAGCTCACGGATTCCTCGGTCAAATCGCGCGACAGGATCGTTAAGAAAAGCGAGAAGGACGGATTCTGGGCTGCAATGGATGTCGCAAGCGTCTGGCTTGACCGTGCTCTTGCCAGCAAATAATAAATCAGTGTATAAGGAGCGGCTGATGCCGCTCCTTCGTTATTATTCTAACTGCAAATTTATCCGATAAATATATAGAAATCGTGAAGAATTATGGTATACTGTAAACTGCAATATACTTTTAATCAATAATTTAAAGGCTTTGGAGGGAAAAATGAAGAAGGTACAGTTTACGGAAACCGTGCTTCGTGACGCAAATCAGTCACTTATTGCAACAAGGCTTCCCTACGACAAGTTTGAACCCATCCTCGAACAGATGGACAAGGCCGGATTCTATTCCGTTGAGTGCTGGGGCGGCGCTACATTTGATGTCTGCCTGAGATTCCTCAACGAGGATCCTTGGGAGCGCCTGCGCAGGATTCGTGCAAAGATGCCCAACACCAAGCTTCAGATGCTTCTGCGCGGTCAGAACATCCTCGGCTACAAGCATTATCCCGATGATATCGTCCGCCGCTTCGTGCGTGCATCCGTCAAAAACGGCATTGACATCATCCGCATATTCGATGCATTGAACGACACGGATAACCTCAAGGTCGCCATTGAGGAGACCGTAAAGCAGGGCGCAATGGCTTCCGGCACCATCTCCTACACCACGAGCCCCGTGCACACCACGGCTAAGTTCGTAGAGATGGTAAAGGAGCTTAAGCAGATGGGCGTTTCCTCCATCTGCATAAAAGACATGGCCGGCATCATGACCCCGCAGAGCGCCTATGACCTCGTTTCCGGAATAAAGGACGCTGTGGATCTGCCCGTCGTTCTGCACACCCACTGCACAACGGGTCTTGCCTTTATGACCTATCTCAAGGGCATAGAGGCCGGAGCCGATGTTATCGACACCGCAATATCCCCCTTCTCCGGCGGCACCTCTCAGCCCGCTACCGAGACGCTGTACTATGCGCTCAGGGAGCTTGGCTACGATGTCGCGCTCGACGAGAAGATACTCATCGAAATGGCAAACTATTTCAAGCCCATCCGTAATGACTATCTTGCCGACGGTACGCTCAACCCCATATCCATGAGCACGGACACCCAGTGCCTGACCTATCAGATACCCGGCGGCATGCTCTCGAACCTTCTCAGCCAGCTCAAGATGATGAACGCGCTGGACAAGTTCGACGAGGCTCTTATCGAGACTCCGCGCGTGCGCAAGGACATGGGCTATCCCCCGCTCGTGACTCCGACCAGTCAGCTCGTCGGCTCTCAGGCAGTGCAGAATGTGCTTGCGGGCGAGCGCTACAAGAATGTCGGCGCGGAGATAAAGGCATACTGCCGCGGTGAATACGGCAGAACTCCCGCTCCGATCGACGAGGCTGTCCGCGCAAAGATCCTCGGCGGCGAAAAGCCCATCGAGGGGCGCTATGCCGATTCTCTGCCCACCGATACCTATGAAAAGGCCGTCGGGCACCTCGGCGCCGACGCACGGTGCGTGGAGGATGTCCTGAGCTACATCGCATTCCCGCAGGTCGCGGAGAATTTCTTTGAGAAGCGCCGCGAGGCGGAGGAAAAGGTCGTTCGCTACACCATTACCGAGGTCTGAGGAGGTTTAGACGATGACTGATCTGATAAATATCTCCTTCGGCGATGCCGCGCTTGCCGCTCTGCTTGGCTATATCGTCGTTTTCTTCGGTCTGGTGCTCCTTATGTGGGTCGTTATGATAATGGGAAAGATCATGGTCGGCAGAGCGAGCAAAGCAAAGACCGCCGCGGCGGTCGAGCCCGCACCCGCACCGGCGATACCGGAGGCTCCCGGCTCGGCAGGCGAGCTCAAGCTGTATGACACCGACCCCAGAGATGCCGCCATGGTAATGGCAATAGTCGCCGATTCGCTCGGCAAGCCCATAAACGAGCTCCGCTTTATTTCCATTAAGGAGGTCAAGGAAGATGAAGTATAAGGTAACTTTGAATAACAGAACATATGAGGTTGAGGTCGAGCAGGGACAGGCAATGCTCGTTGACGAATACGAGGCATATGCCCCCGCCGTGCCCGCACCCGCCGTAGCGGCTCCCGTCGTCGCGGCAGCACCCGCCGCAGCTGCTCCCGCTGCTCCCGCAGGCGCAGCCCTTGCCTCCGGCGAGGTCGTAAAAAGCCCCATGCCCGGAAACATACTCAAGATAAATGTTTCTCAGGGTCAGAAGGTCGAGGAGGGCGATGTGCTGCTCATCCTTGAGGCTATGAAAATGGAAAACGAGATCGTCGCCACCAAGTCCGGCACCGTCGCTCAGATCG